>JAFYON010000020.1 GCA_017560145.1 Clostridia bacterium
GTGAGGGAGACCCGCTGGATAACTCATTGACACTTGAAGAAAAATTTGCGATTGCAGTACATAGTATTTTGAAACGATATAAAACAAAAGCGAGGTGAATTTCACCTCGCTTTTGAATATTATAATTCTTCGTTTTTAGAAATAATTAATTCAACAGAACCATTTTCAAGCGAATTAAATTCGTCCAAATGAAAATGAGAACCGCTTGGAACTTCTTCTTGCGCCAACAATAGCAAATGGCGCGCCAAAGAGAAAAGCCCTTCTCGGTTTGCTTCTATGGTAATCGTGTCGTATGGTATTGATGTTTTAATTTTAAAGTTATCATCCCATATAAGTTCAATAGCATCATCATATTCAGGAATGTTAATTTTGATTTCCTTCATCAAATCACCGCCTTTAATTAATTATACCACATTAATTTTCAAAAGTAAATCCCCCGCACAGTATAAATCCTCTTGTTTTACAAATAATAACACCACAAATGTAAAAACAAGGAGAATTTATATATTATGAAAGCGACGGGAATTGTGCGCCGTATTGACGATTTGGGGCGCGTGGTTATTCCTAAGGAGATAAGAAGGACGATGCGGATACGCGAGGGCGATCCTTTGGAGATATATACCGAGACCGACGGGAGTGTGGTTTTCAGAAAATATTCGCCGGTGGGCGAATTGAGTCGGGTATCGGCGGAATATGCCGAGGCGATCAACCGCACGAGTGGTATACCGATTGCGATCTGCGACCGTGACAGCGTTGTGGCGGTTGCAGGTGTGCCGAGGAAGGACTATATCGAAAAGCCGATCTCCAACGGGCTTTCGGGCGTTCTTTCGACAAGGCGAAGTTATGCAAGAGAGGGCAGCGCGACACAGATAAAGGTTACCGAGCAGGACGGAATTGTGAACTATCTTTCTCCAATAGTGAGCGAGGGCAACGTTATCGGCGCGGTAATGTCGCTTAAGCAGGAGGGGAAAGCGCCCGACGGGAGCGAAAAGAAGCTTGTCGATGCAGGCGCTTATTTTATGTCAACACAAACCGAAATATAACGAAAAATAGCAGAGATATTCTCTGCTATTTTTGTTAAAAACGATTATTTAAGTGCTGTGAGCTTGTTGAGTACGGAATTGATCTCTTCCTTGCCGACAAGACTGGTAACAACGATGCTGATGAACTTGCCGTCGTAGAGCTTGGTGAACATTGCCTGATAAACGGTAACGCCGCTTTGGGTGAGGGTAATGTCCATACCCTTGAAATCGGTACCTGCGATGCTCTTGGTGTAGTATTCGCCGATGGAGTAGCCCGAAACGGCTGCGCTCATATCATTTTTAATTTTGTCGAGATATTTATTTTCATCATAAAGATTCAAGGGGTTCTTTTCAAATGCGATTGCCAACTGTCTGCCTTCGGTAGCACTGCCTGCGATAAGACCGCATTCGGTATTTTCGTTTTCATAGCTCTTGAACTCTGCGTCGGAGCCCTGCTTCCAGGTGTCGTCGAACTCGAACTTGAGGTTAGCCCATTCGTTGGTATAAACGTTGTTTTCGATAGTGCCCTTGGTGTACTCAATGCCGTTTCCTTCGCCGCCGCACGCAACGAGAGTGAAAAGCGAGCAAACGATCAAAAGAGCAGCAAGGATTTTGTTAGTCATTTTCATAAAAAATAATTCCTTTCTTGTTGGCGGTATTGCCGCAAATGTTGTTTATTGCTGTAAACACGTTTAGATTATAGCACAAAAATCGGTTTTGTCAAGTCTTAAAACAAAAATTGTACCGCTTGGACGGCAACGCCCGAAAGTGCGCCGATAACGTAGAGCAATGCAACGATACCGAGGTTCGATTTGACACCGCGGTTAACGCGGAACAAAACGATAAGTCCAACGCCTGCACCGGTGCAAAGACCCGAAATGACCGAGCCGAGGCTTATTGCGCCTTCGATATAAAGCTCGGCAAGGATAACCGAGGGTGCACAGTTGGGGATAAGACCGATAAGCGCGGTAAGAAGCGGTTGGAAAATGCTGTCTGTAAGCATAATTTCCTGCAATCTTGCCTCGCCGATAAGCTCGATAACGTAGCCGAGCGCAAGGTTTGCGGCAAAAAGGAAGGCAAACACCGAAATCGTGCGCTTTGCAGTGCATTTGATAATAGCCTTCCAATCGGTGTGAGAGCAGCAATGCTCTTCGCCGATAAGCTCCTCGTCCTCGCAGCTGTCGTCGTGGTGATGGCGGTGATGACATTCGTGCGATTCCGCCCTTTTGCGAAGGAAAAGGTCGATAATATAACCTGCAACAATCGCAACGGCAAGCTTTATTCCCAAAACGGTGAGGATGTCTAAAATTCTGTTCGGCTTGGTGAGCATAACGAGCAGAGCCTCGTCCGAGGTGGAAAGGTATATCGCGATAAGCGTGCCGAGGGTTATAATGCGCTTTGCATAAAAGTTCGAGCCGATAACCGAAAATCCGCATTGCGGAATAAGTCCGAGCAGAGCGCCTGCGAATGGGCCCGCTTTTCCTGCTTTTTCGATAACGGCAGAGCTCTTTTCTTCAACCTTGGCTTCTATATATTCAAGTATAAAAAATGCGATCGCCAAAAAGGGAAGCATCATGAGCGTTTCGATCGCCGAATGCTCAAGAGCGTGTAAAAATTCCTGCATCTTTTTAAATTCCTTAAAAGTATAACACTATAATTATAATCGTGCATAAAAAACTTGTCAAGGATTTTTTACTATGCTTGAAAAAATGCTTTTTAGGTTGTATAATAATGGCGAAAGGACGTGTTTTTTTATGATAGATAAATTAAAGCAATATATTAACGAAGCCGAAAATATCGTTTTCTTCGGGGGCGCGGGAGTTTCAACAGAAAGCGGATTGAAGGACTTCCGCTCCGAGGACGGAATTTACAGCATGAAGTTTGATTATCCGCCCGAAATAATGCTTTCGCACAGCTTTTTCAAAAAGCATCCGAACGAGTTTTATGCTTTTTACCGCGAAATGATGATTGCAAAGGACGTGCTTCCCAACGCGGCGCATTACGCCATTGCAAAGCTCGAATCAATGGGGAAGGTGAAGGCGGTCATAACCCAGAATATCGACGGACTGCATCAGTTGGCAGGAAGCAAAAACATTTTCGAGCTTCACGGCAGCACAAAGCGTAATTACTGCATCCGTTGCGGCAAGTTCTTTTCGGAGGAGCTTGTTAATTCTTCAAAGGAAGCGCCCGTTTGCGAATGCGGAGGACTTGTAAAGCCCGACGTTGTGCTTTACGAGGAGCCGCTTGATGCGAAAACGCTCGAAGGCGCGATAGACGCGGTGTCCAAGGCGGAGCTGCTTATCGTTGCAGGCACGTCGCTTACCGTTTATCCTGCCGCAGGACTTATAAATTACTTCAAAGGCAAGCATCTTGTGCTTATAAACCGCGATGCAACCCCCTTTGACGACCGTGCCGATTTGGTTATTCGCGAGCCTGTGGGTGTCACCTTGTCTAAGGTTGTTGAGCTATAAGAAAAGCTCTCCGGATAAATTTCGGAGAGCTTTATTTTTATATTATATGACCTCGATGTTGCCCATTTTGTTTGTGCCCTTGAGAACAAGGGTGATACCGCAACCGGTATTTTCGCGTGTTTCGACGTTGCCCATATGGTTGCTTATCTTGTTGTCGACGACCCAATCGGAGGGGACGTAAACCGAAGTGTTGCCCATTTTGTTGGAAATTTCAAGCTCGAGCTCGACCGAAGGGTCGGCAAGCACTGCGTTTTGATAGTAGACCTCGGTATTGCCCATGCAGTTGTATACGCTGCTTTTTGACGTTTTGCTCGCATCGATATAATGGACTGCGTTGGAAAAACGGTTGCTATGCTCCTTTTTCGTTCTTTTGGGGATAAGAAAATTCAACGCGCGGTCGGCAACGATACCCGCAAGTAAAACGAACCAATTGTTGACGATATTTTCGTCGGGAAGATTTGCCCAATCCGCGATTTCCGTTTCGAGCAACATAAAAAGCAACGCGAGAAGGAAGAAGATCTTAAAACGCTCGCGAACGGTATCCGAGAAAATTATTTTTGAAACTATCAAGGCTGCAAGAACGCCAGAAAATATTAACTTATACAGCGGCATCCCGAAAGCCTCGGGGCCGATGCCCATACCGTAAATTATAAGCGCGGCGGCGGTTAAAAGCAGTAAAACGCCCCAAAAAGCTTTTTTTATCGTGGTTTTCATCATTTCAACCTCGTTTCATTGATTTTTTCCTTGAACGGCTTATAATAGCTTCGCGATACGTATACCTTTTTCGGTGTGCTGCGAAAGAATGCCTCGCATATTCCTGTGATTTCTTTATGTATGGAGGACACCGCGTTTACGTTGATTATGCAGGATTTGGAAATCCGCATAAAGCTGTTGGGCAGCCGTTCTTCAAGCTCGTAAAGCTTGAGATCGGTATAATACATTCTGTCTACCGTGTGTGCGGCGGTCTTGTTTCCGTCGGTTTCGAAAAACAAAAGTGAGCTTATCTTTACAAAATGAAGCTTTTCGCCCAGCTCCAATTCCATCTCGCTTGCTTCGAGAGCCGAAACGACAGACTCAATACGCATCGCTTCCTCGGACATATTGCGGCATCGGATAATTATTTCCTCTTCGCAGTCGGGGTCGATCTCTATGCGCACCTTAAATCCCATAAAGGCATTCCTCCTTTCGTACGTACATTATAAGCCGAAATCTGTTTTTTGTCAAAGATTTTGAGGCAAGAGGTTTTAATTCGGCAGTAAAATGCGAAAAAACGCTTTTAATTGTAAACAAAGTGTGCATAAAACGCTATAGCACTTGCCAAAGCCGCGCGACTGTGGTATTATAAAGCGAATGGCTTATTACAGACAAAAATACGGAGATAATTATGGAAAACAAGGAACAAAACGAAAAGCTGTCGTTTTCTGAATGGCTTGAAAATATCTGGTATCACAGCAAGTGGATGATCATATTCGGCGGAATGATGATAATTTTTGTGGTCGTCAGTCTGTTCCAGATCTTTTCCACAAGCAATCCCGACGTTAACATTCTTCACGTTGGCCCGATGTATCTTTCGTCCACGGCGATCGATAACATTGAAACCACACTCAAGGATTTTTCGGGCGACTATAACGACGACGGCGATTTTACGATAAACATTCTCGATATCACCGTTGATAAAATATCGGACGGTCAGGGCGGCACCGTTAATTACGATTACAACAACCAGTCGCTTCAACGCTTCCAGACCGAGATCCGCGCAGGCGATGCGGCGATCTATGCGCTTGATAAAGATTATTTCGACATCTGCCTTAAGGAAGGGCTTCTTACTCCGCTCGAGGATATAATCGACGATGCGGATATGCCCGCGAACACCGTTAAGGACGATAACGGCGCTATTTACGGCGTTTACGTTTCGGATCTTGACGTTTATTCGCTTCCCGGCATTGAAAACATACCCGACACGGCTATCCTTTGCCTCCGCCGCTCGCCCGAGAGCGATCAGCTCACCTACGGCAGAACTCAGGAGGAATGGGAGGGCAACCGCAAAACCTTTGTAAACCTTATCAAATACCGCGACAAGAACAAGGTCGTTAACGATATCGACGTTATGTATTGCGGCTTTAACAAGGTTTTGACCGAGGCGGAGGAGGGCTTTAAATCGACCTTTACCTCGTTTGCGGATAAGGAAGACGCGCTTTTCGAAATCAAAAGCATTCTGCTTTCGGGTAATATGACCGCGCTTGATCCGACCGAATCTAACACCTTGGCTGCAAAGGAATTTGAAACCGAGCTTTTCGCGGGCGATTCGATGATATTCATTCTTGACAAGCAGCTTTTTGATATCTGCGTTGAGCAGGGCAAGCTTGCTTCGTTCGAGGAGGTTTTCGGCAAGGATAATCTTCCCGAAGGCGTTATCGGCGATTGCGGCATTTATCTCTCCTCGCTCGATATAAAGGACCTTGCGGGCTTTGAAAAAATTTCGCCCAACACCGTGCTTTGCATCCGCAATTCACCCGACAGCGAAACGATCAAATACGGTCGCTTGCAATCGGCTTGGGAAAGCAACCGCGAGATTTTTGTTGAACTTATAAATTATAAGAACGAAAACCAAGGATAAATCGTAATGCAAAGAAATTTACTATTGCAAAACGCGTTTATCTATGATACAATGAATCTAATCGTTAAAATCTAATCGTATAATCCGGAGGATTTTTAAAATGAGCAACAAGATCATCGCAAAGCAAAGAAGAACGATCATCATCTGTGCCGTTCTCTGCGTTGCACTTTTAGCAGCAATTATTATTACTGCTTGCCAATATATCGGCAATATCGATGCTCCTTACAGGCAGTTCGAAGATGAAGGATTCGCAAAGGCTTATGCAACCGCGCTCGGTTACGAAAGCATGCGTGACATTACTCAGGAAGATATCGACAAGGTTGAATCCCTTGTTTACTACTGGTCTATCGGTAACGATTCCTCGAATAGCTATGCAACCTATGCAACACCTGTTGTAATGCTTGGTTACAAGGAAGCTACCGACGGCATCATCTCTGACAGTGATGAACAGCCCAAGGAAGGCCAATACGTACTCGTTAACTATCCTATCGCAGAGGTTGAAGATATTATCGCGTTCAAGAACCTTCGTGTTCTCCGCACCTTCGACATCGCAGAGGTTTCCCAGATGCAGGAGGCTTGCTACTACACCCAGCTTTACGCTATGTACGGCATGGGCGACGCAGTTACCTTTGACAGCGTTCTCAGCGCATCTGCTCTTACCGACCTCAAGAAGCTCGATCAGCTTTCTTCTCTTACCAAGCTCGAGCAGATGTCGCTCGAATACACCGGTCTTACCAATCTTACCGGTATTGAAAAGTTCGAAAATCTTAAGAAGCTCGACATTGGTAACACCGTAATTACCAACCTTGACAGCCTTTCCGTTATGACCGGTCTTACCGACCTCACCCTCGTTCAGATGGGCGAAAGAGTTACCGAAGAGGAAACCGAGGAATCTAAGGACGAATCCAAGGATGAATCCGATTCCAAGGAAGAAGAGGAAGAAAAGCACACTCACGCAGGTCTTGTTGACATCAGCGCGATCGCTGCTCTTACCAACCTCGAAAGCCTTAACATCGCAGGTAACGCTATCGTTGATATCTCTGCAGTAGAAAACATGACCAAGCTTGAATCGCTTACCATGAACAGCAACTGCATTGAAAACCTCAGCGCTCTCAGCAAGCTTACCGCTCTTACCGGTCTTGCAGTTTCGGATAACCACGTTACCGATATCAGCGCACTTTCCGCGTGCACCAAGCTTGAAAACTTTTATGCATACGATAACAAGATCACCGATATCAGCGCACTTGCAAACTGCACCAAGCTCGAGGTTATCTCGGTTTACGATAACGAAATCGCTACTCTCGGCGACCTTGGCAAGCTTACCGCACTTACCTCTTTTGATGCACAGAACAACAAGATCACCGATCTCAGCGTTCTTGCAGGCTGCACCAAGCTCACTTCTATCAACGCTTATAACAACGAAATCACCACTATCGGCGATCTTAGCAAGCTTGACGAGCTTACCACCATCTCGATCTACAACAACAAGATCGCAGACCTCAACGGTCTTAACGGCTGTGTAAAGCTCGCTACCATTAACGCTTACAACAACGCTCTCACCGGCAAGCTTGATCTTTCCGGTTGTACCGAGCTTGCTACTCTTAACCTCTATTTCGATGAAGAAGAGGAAGACGAGGACGACAAGAAGGACGATAAGAAGGAAGAAACCGAGAACAAGGAAGAAGCTAAGAAGAGCGAACTCACCGAACTCGTTATCAAGAACCTTAAGAAGCTTACCTCTGTTGACGCTCACGGCAACGCTCTTACCGCAGTTCCCAGTCTCGAAGGCTGTGAAAAGCTCACCACTCTTACCCTTAACGACAACGCTATTACCGACGTAAGCGGCGCAGCAGCAGATGCTAACAGCTCCAAGGCAGAGCTCCAGACCGTAATCACCACCCTTAACCTTGCAGGCAACAAGATTACCGATATCGCTGCTCTCGAAAAGGTTACCTCGCTTACCAGCCTTACCCTTTCCGATAACGATCTCACCAATATCGACGCTATCGGTAAGCTCACCACCCTCAAGACTCTTAACCTCGACGGCAACAAGAATCTTGATACACTTCTTCCCATTATGAACAACTTCGCAAAGACCTCCAGCCTTACCCTCAACATCGTTGGCACCAAGGTTGCATCCAATAACGAAGCTGTTGACGCATTCCTCAAGAAGTTCACCACCATGAAGCTTACCTACGTAGAAAAGACCGAAACCAAATAAGATTTCAATAAAAGAACTGCTGCTTAAACGGCAGCAGTTCTTTGACTTTAAAAAACATAACATACGGAGGACAGTATTATGCCCGATATGCTCGTTAAACTATACGAATTGCCCGATAGTACCGCACTTTACAAGAAGCTCGAAGAAAAGGGTATCAAAATCATTCGCCCCATGACCCCCAACAAGACCAAGGTCGTTGAATGGGTTCGTGCACATTTCCACGATGGCTGGGCAGATGAAATCTCCGCTGCATTTACAAGACATCCCGTAAGCTGCTTTATCGCTTACGACGTTAACGAAAAGAAGATATTAGGCTTTGCAGGCTACGATTGCACCTACAAGGATTTCTTCGGTCCCACCGGTGTTGACGCAACACAACGCGGCAAGGGTATCGGCGGCGCGCTCTTCCTTCGCTGTATGGAGGCAATGCGTGACGAGGGATACGGTTATGCAATAATCGGTGGCGCAGGTCCCGTTGATTTCTACAACAAAATGTCGGGTGCTACCGTTATCGAGGGAAGCATTCCCGGTATTTACAAAGATTTGATATAACAGTTCCAAAGAAGGTATTTTATGAAGAAGATCAGAGCAGGAATCATCGGCGCAACCGGTATGGTTGGCCAAAGATTCATTACCCTTATTGAAAATCACCCCTATTTCGACCTCACCGCGCTTATCGCAAGCCCCTCGTCCGCAGGCAAGACCTATGCGGAAGCGGTTGAAGGCCGTTGGATGATGAAGACCCCCATTTCTGAAAAGATCGCTAATATGGTAGTTCTTAACGCAGAGGATATCGAAAGCGTTAAGCCTCACGTTGATTTTGTTTTCTGTGCGGTTAATATGTCCAAGGACGCTACCAAGGCACTTGAGGAAGCTTATGCAAAGGCAGAGATCCCCGTTGTTTCCAATAACTCGGCAAACCGCGGTACCAAGGACGTGCCTATGCTCATTCCCGAAATCAACTTTGCTCACACCGCAGTTATCGAAGCACAAAAGGAACGCCTTGGCACCAAGAAGGGCTTTATCTCGGTAAAACCCAATTGCTCGATCCAAAGCTACGTTCCTGCACTTGAGCCGCTTCGTAAGTACGGCATCAAGGCAGTAAACGTTACCACCTTCCAGGCAATCTCCGGTGCAGGTAAGAATTTCGATACCTGGCCCGAAATGGTCGATAACGTAATTCCCTTTATCGGCGGCGAAGAAGAAAAGAGCGAAAAAGAGCCTCTTAAGGTTTGGGGTACCGTTGAAAACGGCGAGATCGTTAACGCAACCACCCCCGTTATCTCGGCACAGTGCATTCGTGTTCCCGCATCCGACGGACACCTTGCGGCTGTTTCTGTAAGCTTTGAAAACAAGCCCACCATCGAAGAAATCAAGACCGCTTGGGCAGAATACGTCGGCGAAGCACAACGTCTTGAGCTCCCCCTCGCACCCGAAAAGTTCCTCACCTATTTTGAAGAGGATAACCGTCCTCAGACCGGTCTTGACCGTGATCTATACGGCGGTATGGGTATTTCGATCGGCAGACTTCGTGAAGACACCATTTTCGATTACAAGTTCGTTTGCCTTTCCCACAACACCCTCCGCGGTGCGGCAGGCGGCGCAGTTTTGGGCGCAGAATTGCTTTACCGTCAGGGATATTTGTATTAATATTATCCCTCAAAAAAATGCAAGCATATAAAAAGTCAAGGTGCGAAACCTTGACTTTTTTGTTACGTTAGTGTAATATCTCCTATGGAGGTAAGCGATATGTTTACTAATAAAACCCTTCTTATAACCGGTGGCACCGGCTCGTTCGGAAATGCGGTCGCAGAACGGTTTTTGCCGACGGAAATCGGCGAAATACGTATTTTCTCACGCGATGAGAAAAAGCAAAACGATATGCGACGGCTGTTCCGTGAAAAAATGCCCGAGTATTTTAAAAAGCTTAAATTTTATATAGGTGACGTGCGCGACCGTCAAGCGCTCGACCAAGCGATGAACGGCGTTGATATGGTTTTCCACGCCGCGGCGTTGAAGCAGGTGCCTTCGTGTGAATTTTTTCCGTTGGAGGCGGTAAAGACCAACGTTCTCGGTACCGAAAACGTTCTTGATTCGGCAATCGCTTGCGGTGTTTCAAAGGTTATCTGTCTTTCGACCGATAAGGCGGCTTATCCCGTGAGCGCAATGGGTATGAGCAAGGCGATGATGGAAAAGATAGTTATCGCAAAGGCACGTCTTTCAAAGGACGTAAAAACCGTTATGTGCTGTACCCGTTACGGCAACGTTATCGGTAGCAGAGGAAGCGTTATCCCGCTTTGGATCGAGCAGATTCAAGCCAATTCGCCCATAACGGTGACCGACCCCGATATGACACGCTTTATTATGTCGCTCGACGAGGCGGTCGATTTGGTGGTGTATGCCTTCCAAAATGCCGAAAACGGTGATATTATGGTTCAAAAAGCGCCTGCGTGTACGCTTAATACGCTTGCGGAGGCGGTTTGTGCGCTCTATGGCGGCAAAAAGAGCGATATTAAGTACATCGGCATACGTCACGGCGAAAAGCGTTATGAAACGCTTTTGACGGCCGAGGAGGCAGCCCGTGCGGTAGATATGGGAAACCATTTCCGTGTGCCGTGTGACAACCGCGATTTGAATTATCAAGCGCAAAGTGTGAAGCTCACCAATGCTTCGGCAGAGGAATTCAATTCAAACAACACGCGCATTCTTAATACCGAAGAGGTTATTGAAAAGCTTAAGGAAATATTGTAATAAAAAAGAAGTAGCCATTATGCGTTGTACAGTTAAGAACAGTAAAGAACAGTAAAGAACAAATCATCCCCATCGATTATTCGATGGGGATGATTTGTTTAAGTGTATTATTTCCTATAAATATCAATTGGTTGTCCTTTTGCATCTTTCCAAACAGTCCATCCATTGTTAGAATGACCCAACGCAATCCACCCCGCATTTGTAGGGGAGTTTGCATCTGTAGTCGCAAGAAGAACATTATCTTTAATCGGAGCATTTTTTCGCGCCTCAGGAACCCAACCTTCCTTAGTTGGAGCGCAAACACTACCTTTCTCAACAGAAAGTTTTCCATCCACTACAATCATTGTCGCAGTAACTTTTCCAAAGCCCTTCACATTTTGAGAGAGATAATATTTGCCATCAGGGATAAGAGCCCAATCTTCTTTTATTTTGTGTTCTTCCGTAGCGGCAATAAAGACTTCTTCTTTTGTTAAAGTTTCTGGGAATATTTGCTTGCCCTCGAAAGAAGACAGTAATTGAACAACCAAATCTGCATCTAGTGAAAATAGTTCAGAACCCAGAACATTACTTTTGCCAAATATTTCATCAAGAAGTTTTTCTTTTTCGTCGTAATCTTCTACTTCTATCGCGAACTTTCTTTTAAGGCCAACCACATTAAAATATCCGTTCCGTTCCAATTGGTACATTCTGCTTTCAAAGTTATCTGTTCCAGTTTTGCCAATTTTAATAAGACCAGGTACGACGGTTGTCATTACATAAATAATTCCTTTAGCCACGACTTTTATTTCCTCCGCGTTTGATTTGTTTATTTGATTATATCATATTTAACAAAAGTATTCAATAGCTTTTCTTTCTTCGTATATTAGTTGCTTTAGTAGATGGGGTTAAGGGTTTTAGGTTCTCCTAACAAGTGATATTTGGCGCTCAAACGTCCTGATTGTTACGGTGTAAGACATAATTAAAAGCTGTGCAGACAATTTCTTCACAGCTTTTTCTGTCCTTTAGAGCACGACTCTTATGCTACTTCTTTCTTTATAAAGCGTTTGTAAATGAATTTAGATGCAAAATAACCCATAACGCCGCAGATCGAGCCGACGATCATGCCGCAAAGCACGTCGGTGGGGAAATGGACGTAAAGGTAAAGACGCGAAAACGCGATGATTACCGCAAGGATCAATGCGGGGATGCCGATTTTTTTGTTGTACATAAGCATCGGGATCGCGCCTGCAAATGAGATAGAGCTGTGTCCCGAGGGGAACGAAAAATCGGTCGGTCTGGAAACGATAAGCTCGATACCCTCGCGCAGATCATAGGGGCGCACGCGCGCTACCAACGGTTTGATGGTTATGTTGCAAATAAGAAGGCTGAAAATAAGCGCAAATGCGACGGCAAGCCCAATTTTTCGCGTTTTTGGGATGATAAGCAGAGTAACTGCCGTAATTATCCAGAATATACCAGCGTTTCCGAGGTAGGAAATGCCCTTCATAATATAATCAAGAAATCCGCAGGAAAGGTTTTCGCGTATAAAATCAAGAATTACGTATTCAAAATCCATATAATACCTCACTTTGCTTTATTTTAACACAAAGCGGAGACAATTTCAACTATTGGTTTTATGATATGAATTTTGATCATAGAAGGCTATTTCTTAACACAAATCGTAACAACCAAAGTACCGCCGCTTTCCTTCTTGTCCCAACGTGCGTCGAGCCCCGAATTATTAAGCATCGAAACCGCCTTGTCGAGCGTGTTGTAAAGAAGCTTCATATTGTTTATTTTTCCTTTAAGCATCGGCTTTTTGTTGTTGTTCTGCGAAACTGTCAAGCCGATTTTTGAAAGATGTGAATCGATAAGCTTTTCGGTTTCGGTTGCCGAGAGTCCTTTTGAAATTATCGTTTGGATGATCGGTGCGCGCTCTTGCTCGGAATCGATACGAACCAAAGCACGGCAATGACGCTCGGAAAAGTTGTTTTGTGTCGCCAAAAGCCGTTCGCGCTCGGAAAGCCGCAAAAGCCGAAGCTTGTTAGAGAGCGTGCATTGCGATATCGAAAGCGAATGTGCGAGCTCGCTCTGCGGCATTTCGGTCAACCTTAAAAGCGTTTGCATTGCAAGCGCCTCCTCGAAAAAGGAAAGGTCGCTCCTTTGCAGATTTTCTACAAGCGCCATCAACGCCGAGCCCGATTGGTCGGTTTCGAAGACGATGCAAGGGACTTGATCGAGTCCTGCCATTTTGCAGGCACGCCAACGGCGCTCGCCCGCGATTATTTCATATTTCGCCTCGCTTTGATTGGCGGCAATGCGCTTAACGGCTATCGGCTGGATAAGACCGCAGCTTTTTATACTGCTTGCAAGCGCAAAAAGCTCGTCCTTATCGAAGAAACGGCGCGGCTGCAAGGGATTTGGCGTTATGTCGTCAAGCGAA
This sequence comes from Clostridia bacterium, assembly GCA_017560145.1. Lineage (GTDB taxonomy): Bacteria > Bacillota > Clostridia > Oscillospirales > CAG-382 > Coliplasma. The sequence continues at coordinate 13,505 of JAFYON010000020.1, forward strand.
ACAGTAATCGCCTTGCACCTTTTGTATGCCCTTAAAATAGACGGAAAATCCATAATATGCTCCAAAAACAAAAGAATCTGCTAATAATATAGCAGATTCCGATGTCTAAAAATGTTAAAAGAGGTTAGTTGAAAAGCTTTTTCTGATAAAAATATTTTTTGCCTTCGATTTCGGTTATCTCGCCGATCGAATAAAAGCCGTTTTCGTCGTAAACTCTGAAAAGGTCGCCGACGTTGCCCTCTATCCCGTTGAGCTTCCATATACGGATCTTCTGACCCTGACGGTAAAGACGGTCGTAAAATTCGTCCAATCTTGCTTCACGCAGATGCATAAACATCTTTTCGATAGGGATAAGGTGCGAAAGTATTTCTTCACGCGTCATATCGTTAAGATCGTCGAATTTAATAGCATCCTCTTCCGAAAAAACGCCTACCTCGGTGCGGTTAAGCGAACTCATCACCGCGCCGCAGCCGAGCTTTTTGCCGATATCGGCGCAAAGCGTTCTTATGTAAGTGCCGCGCGAGCAACGCACGTCAAGAAAATATTCGCCGTCCTTTTGGATAGGATCGCAGGAATAGATATTTACCTTTCTCGCGTTGCGTTCAACCGTCACACCCTCGCGTGCAAGGTCGACAAGCTTAACGCCGTCTACCTTTAATGCAGAAAACATCGGGGGAGTTTGCATTATCTCGCCCTCGAAGCTTTTTGCCGCTTCGGAAAATTCCTCGAAGGTCGGCATAACGCCAATCTCCTGAGTGAGGATGTCGCCGAGAATGTCCTCGGTCGCGCTTGTCATACCAAGCTCGACGCCTGCGTAATAGCGCTTGTCGTGGTCAACCAAAAATTCACTTGCCTTAACGGCAGAGCCGACCATTATCGGAAGCACGCCCGATGCCATGGGGTCAAGCGTACCGCAATGTCCGATCTTCTTTTCCTTTAAAAGCCAGCGGAGCTTTGCAATACAGGTGTGCGAGGTGATGCCCGTCGGCTTGTTGATAACTATAATTCCGCTCGGTGCATTCATATTTCGATCTCCGTAAAGCATTTGCGGACGATGTCGACTGCCTCGTCAAAGCTTCCGACGTGTGTAAATCCTGCCGCGTGGAAATGACCGCCGCCGCCAAACGTCTTTGCAATTTCGGCAACGTCGATATCGGCGTTGGAGCGCATAGAAACCTTAACACCGTCTGCCTTTTGACGGATCACCGCCGAAGCAAGCACACCGCCGATCTCACGGGGGATGGAATTGATACAGTCAAAATCCATTTCGCTTGCACCGCATTTTTCAACCTCCTCGGGTCTTATTGCAACGAGCGCAAATTTGCCGTCGCGGATAAGCTCAAGGTTGCTGTAAGCGGCTTTAATAAGGTTTACCTGCGGAACCGTTTTGCATTCAAAGAGGATACGGTTGATTTCAGCAAAATCAATGCCGGTTTCAAGGCATCTTGCCGCCATAATATGTGTTTCGGGCTTGGTAGCATCGTATCTGAATCCGCCACTGTCCGAGCTTATTGCTCCGTAAAGCGCGATTGCGATGTCCTTGTCGATATTGATAGCAAGCTCGTCCATAAGCAGAAAGATTATCTCGCCGCAAGCGATCCTGTCGCTCATAACGAGCAGTCTTTCGCAATCGATCGAGTTTACCTTGTGGTGGTCGATCGAAAGCGAAAAGGAAGTGTTTTTTGCATTGCCAAGCATTCTGGGGCCTGCAACGTCAACCGAAACAAGCGTATATTCGCTTATATCCTCGGGCTCGGTTTCGATAAAAAGACCATCGGTAGGCATAAACGAAAGCTTTGAAGGGATGCCGTCAACCGAAAAAATATTCGCTTTTTTGCCCATTTTTCGCAGCATCAGCGCAAGCGCGACCGCCGAGCCGACAGTGTCGCCGTCGGGCGATGCATGCGTGTAAATGAGGTAGCCGTCGCACCCCTTAAGGAACGCGGCGGCTTGATTTATGGATATAAGTTCCATTATTATTAACCCTCAATGTTTTTGAGTATTTGCGAGATCTCCATTGCGCGCTCGGTATTGTTGTCACGCACGAAGGTAAGCTTGGGCGTTACGCGCAGATTAAGCCTTTTTGCAAGCTCGCTGCGGATAAAGCCGGTTGCCGACACAAGACCCTTTTGAACTCCCTCGTCCTTGCCAAGAACACTGTAAAAGATTCTTGCTGTGCTAAGATCGGGCGATACGCTCGCGCCGACGATGCTTACGAAGGTGCCCGAAACTCTCGGGTCCTTGACCTCGCGTATGATTGCGGCAAGCTCCAAGCAGACCGCATTGTTTAATTTATCCTGCCTGTGTCCGGCCATTAGCGTTCGATTTCCTCCATAACATAGGATTCGAGAATATCGCCAACCTTAATGTCGTTGAATTTTTCAAGACCGATACCGCACTCAAACGATTGAAGAACTTCCTTTGCGTCGTCCTTGAAGCGCTTGAGCGATGCGATCTTGTCTTCGTAAATAACGATACCGTCACGAACAACGCGAACAAGCGAGTTTCTGGTGATCTTACCGTCCTGAACGTAGGAGCCTGCGATGGTGCCGACGTTGGGAACGTGGATACAGTTACGAACCTCTGCATGACCCTGAACGTTTTCACGGAATTTGGGAGCAAGCATACCCTTGAGTGCCGCTTCGATTTCCTCGATACAGTCGTAAATTACGCGGTAGGTACGAATTTCAACCTTGTCGCGTGCCGCCATATCGATAGCGTTCTTATCGGGACGTACGTTAAAGCCGACGATGATCGCGTTGGAAGCGTTTGCAAGCATAACGTCGCTTTCGGTAATACCACCTGCGCCTGCGTGGAGCACGGCAACCTTAACTTCCTCGTTGGAAAGCTTTGCAAGGCTTGCCTTAACTGCTTCTGCAGAGCCCTGAACGTCTGCCTTGATGATGATATTGAGGTTCTTGATACCGCTTTCGATCTGGGAGAAGAGATCGTCAAGGCTTACCTTGCTGCTGTTCTGCTCTTCTTCCTTCTTCTTAGCCTTGCGCTGTTCAGCAAGCTCGCGAGCCATTCTTTCGTCGCTTACTGCGCTGAACAAATCGCCTGCTTCGGGAACCTCTGCAAGACCCATAATTTCAACGGGAACAGAAGGACCTGCGGAGGGAAGTCTTCTGCCTTTATCGTCGGTCATAACTCTTACACGGCCAACTGCGGTACCTGCGATGATGATATCACCGGTCTTAAGAGTACCGTTCTGAACGAGAAGGGTTGCAACCGCGCCCTTGCCCTTGTCAAGACGCGCTTCGATAACAGCACCCTTTGCCGCACGGTTGGGGTTAGCCTTGAGCTCGAGCATATCTGCGGAAAGAGTGATCATTTCCAAAAGCTCGTCGATACCCTGTCTGTGGAGTGCGGAAACGGGAACAACAATGGTATCGCCGCCCCATTCCTCGGGTACGAGCTCGTATTTTGTAAGCTCGGTCTTAACTCTGTCGGGATCTGCACCGGGACGGTCGATCTTGTTGATAGCCACGATAATGGTAACGCCTGCCGCCTTTGCGTGGTTGATCGCTTCAACCGTCTGGGGCATGATACCGTCGTCAGCCGCAACGACAAGAACCGCAACGTCGGTAAGGTTTGCACCGCGTGCACGCATTGCGGTAAACGCTGCGTGGCCGGGGGTGTCGAGGAAGGTGACCTCTCTGTCGCCAACCTTAACGCGATATGCACCGATGTGCTGAGTAATACCGCCTGCTTCACCCGCGGTAACGTGTGTATCGCGGATAGCGTCGAGAAGCGAGGTTTTACCGTGGTCAACGTGACCCATAACAACAACTACGGGAGCACGGTTAACGAGGTTTTCTTCGCTGTCCTCGGTTTCGTCAAACAAACGGTCTTCAAGAGTAACTACAACCTCTTTTTCAACCTTGATACCGAATTCGTCGGCAATAAGGAATGCGGTGTCGTAGTCGATGGATTCGTTAACCGAAACCATCATACCCATAACCATAAGCTTCTTGATAACCTCTGCCGCAGCGGTCTTCATACGCGATGCGAGCTCGGTTACGGTGATGGTTTCGGGCACGGTGATCTTCAATTGAACGGGCTTGGGCTTGAATGCGGGCTTTTGCATTTGCTGCTTTTTGTCCTGCTGTTGCTTTTTGCCCTTTGCCTGATCGTTGAATTTATTCTTCTTTTTGATCTTTTGTACGCTGGATTGGGTTTCGGGCACGACGTTATCGTATTTAAGGATCTTTTCGTCGTACTTCGAAAGGTCAACGTTGGTAGTACCGCGGGTATCTACAACGCGAACCTCATCGCGCGAGCGTTTTTTCTGAGGCTGTTGCTGAACGCCTGCGGCAGCCTTCTTCTTGCGCTTTTCTTCGTCTGCGGCTGCGCGTGCAGCTTCCTGCTCCTTGCGGATCTCTTCCTTCTTGGCGTTCTTTTTGTCGTCGAATTCCTTGAAGAATGCAGCAATATCGACTTGGTTGTTCTGAGTAAGAGTTTCGAAGATTATCGAAAGCTCGTTCTCGTCAAGAACAGCCATATGAGTTCTTCCGGCAAGACCTGCATCGTCAAGGATAGTGATGATATCCTTGCTCTTGATGTCAAAGTCCTTAGCAAGCGCGTTAATTCTGTATTTCTCACTCGTTGTTGCCATATGTTAATACCTCTTTTCTGGTCGGCTTTATTTATCGCTCGACAGGCTTTTTTTATACGCGATCACAAAATTTTCGTTCGTGAAGGCGATAGCAGCAGTGTTACTGTGACCGACCGCTCTGCCAAGCTCTTCTGTGGTAATATCGGTTTGTTCCGAGCATACCTGATAGTATGCCGATTTATCGGTCAGATTTTTATAAGTGTTATCCGAAACGTCGGAAGCGATCAAGACGAGCTTTGCCTTTTTGTTTCTGACTGCTTCAAGCACCTGATTGGTGCCGATAACGATGCCTCTTGCTCTTGCGGCAAGACCGATAACGCCCAAAGTGTTTTTATTCAATCGCTTCACGCTCCTTTACTGACAGCTTTCGCTTAAGGATTCGCGGAGTGCTTGATAAATCTCGTCGGGAATCTTGGTTTTAAATGCTCTTTCAAGACGCTTTGCCTTGACCGCCGCATCAAAGCAGGCTGTGCAGTTACAAATATATGCACCTCTGCCCGGCATCTTGCCGACGGGATCGATATTCATAACGCCTTCGTTGTTGCGAACGATACGTATAAGCTCGCGCTTTTCCTTCATTTCGTTGCAACCGATGCATTTTCTTAACGGTATCTTTTTGTCAGCCAAAATGCCACCTCCTCGGATCAATTATTCCTCGGATGCGGTACGGCTGCTTTTGATATCGATCTTAAAGCCGGTAAGCTTTGCTGCAAGTCTTGCGTTCTGACCTTCCTTGCCGATCGCGAGAGAAAGCTGATCGTCGGCAACGGTAACGCGGTAGGATCTTTCGCCGTCGGGAAGCTTAACTACCGATTCAACGGTTGCAGGTGCGAGTGCCGCGCTGATAAATGCTTCGGTATCCTCGTTGTAGGGGATGATATCGAGCTTTTCGCCGAAAAGCTCTGCGGTGATGTTGTTCTTTCTTGCGCCCTTGGGACCGATGCAAGCGCCGATAGCGTCAACACGCTCGTCGTTCGATGCAACTGCAATCTTGGTACGGCTGCCGGCTTCACGTGCGATGCGCTTGATTTCAACGGTGCCGTCCTTGATTTCGGGAACCTCAAGCTCGAAGAGACGTGCAACGAGGCCGGGATGTACGCGGGAGAGGATGATGCTCGGGCCGCGAGCTTCCTTTTTGATTTCGGTGATGAATACCTTGATTCTGTCGCCGACCTGAAGGGTTTCGCCGGGGATCTGCTCGTTACGGAAAAGAACCATTTCGTTCTTGCCGATTTCGAGAGTAGCGTTCAAGGTGGTCGGGTCAACACGGATAACTACCGCCGAAACGATTTCTTCCTTCTTTTCTTCGTATTCGCGGATCATATTTCCACGTTCTGCTTCGCGGATACCCTGGATGATAACCTGCTTTGCAGCCTGAGCCGCGATTCTGCCGAAGAGCTTGGTTTTGAGCTCGATTTCATAAATATCGCCGAGCTTGTATCTCTTGGACTTCATATGAGCGTCGTCAAGAGAAATTTCGGTCGCAGGGTCCAAAACCTCGTCAACAACCGTGAGCTGCTTATAAAGCTTAACGTCCTGCTTAACGGGGTCGAGCTTAACTCTTGCATTTTCGTTGCCTGCGTTTTCCTTGCGGAATGCGGAAAGCAATGCCGCTTCGATCCTTTCGATCATATATTCTTTGGAAATACCTTTTTCTTTTTCGAGAATGTCGAGCGACTCGAACAGTTCCTTATTCATTTTCGTTCTCCTTGTTTTCTTCTTCCGGTTCGGTTTCGATTTCGGTTTCGAACTCGGCATTTATCTTGGAAATTTGTTTTTTGTTAAAGGTGCGTGTAGTTCCTTCGCTGTTAAGGACGATGCTTTCGCCGTCGAAGGATTCGATAACGCCGACGTATTCCTTGCTTCCGTCAACAGCGACGTAAAGACCGAGTGTAACGTCAAGCTTGTTGTCCATCGCGAACTTGATGTGCTCGTCGCGGTCCAAGGGGCGAACCGTTCCCGCAGACGAAACCTGAAGACAATAGCTTTCCTCGATCGGGTCAAGCTCGTCAATCATCGGTTCGATAAGACGGGTGATTTCCGAGCAGTCGTTGATCGAAATACCGCCTTGCTTATCGATGGATATTTCGAGAATCATTTCGGGGCCTTCTTTATAATAGGAAACGTCCCAAAGAGAATAGCCTGCGTTGATAATAGGCTCTTCGACCAATGCTCTTACCTTCGATGCGACGTTCTTTAAATTGCCGCTTTTGGAAGGAGCTTTTTTCTTTTCAGCCATAAATCCTCCAATCAAGACTCAAGAGAGGGCTTGCACCCTCTCTTGATAACTTACTTTTCTTTATGGCATTATTATACCACACTTATTTTGCTTTTACAATAGTTTTTTTAAAAATCATTCGCTTTTGGCGATATATTTTTCCGCCATTTCCCAATCTACGAACAGTAATTTCTGTTTTTTACCCTTTGATTTGGCAATAGAGCGTTCCGATATAACGTTATTTTCCATAAGTGTCTTCATCGCGGAAGTTATCTTCTGCTTCGAAGCACTGCCGCGCGATTTCTTTGCGGCTACTTCTATCGCCTCGTTATAGGTGGGTGCGGGACTGCTTTTAAGATAGTCGAAGATGTGCTTGTAAAAGCTCTCGTTAATGTCCTGTTCGGTAGGCAGAGTGTAAAATACGTTTGCCGTTTCCTTTAACTGCTTGGAAAACGATCCGTTTACGCCGTAAATAACCACCTGCTTGTGATAAAAGTTCTTCAAAAACGAAGTTACCGAACCGAAATGACCGTCGCCGGAGAAGAGTATGAAAACCTCGATATCGTCCGAGGACAGCGCCTTTTGATACATATTGTCGAGAATAATAAAATCGGTAAAATCCTTTTGCACGCCGTTGGGGCTTCGCGTATCGATTATCTTGTTTGAGTAAAGACGGATACGTCCGATTTCGTCGGCAAGGCTTTTGTGTGAAAAGTCTGCAAAGAAA
>JAFYON010000021.1 GCA_017560145.1 Clostridia bacterium
CAACAACCCCGAGCTTTATAAGCCCAATGCAGACCTCGGCGGCAAGACTATCGCAGAAACTCTCTTGGTTCCCACCAAGATCTACGTAAAGCCCGTCCTCGCTTTGATCGAAGCGGTTGACGTTAAGGGCATCTCCCATATCACCGGCGGCGGCTTCTATGAAAACATTCCGAGAAGCATTCCCGACGGCTTGGGCGCAAAGATCGAAAGAAGCGCCGTTAAGGTCCTTCCCATCTTCGATCTCATCGCAAAGACCGGCAACATCTCCGAAAGAGATATGTTCAACACCTTCAATATGGGCGTTGGTATGAGCGTTGTCGTTCCCGCAAGCGACGCCGAAAAGGCAATCGACGTTCTTAAGAATAACGGTATCGAAGCATACGTTATCGGCGAAATCGTCGAATCCGAAAACAAGATCGAAATTGTATAATAATTGCCGACAATGACATAGGCGGTCAAAAAGCCGCCTATGCTATTGTTGTTTTATGAAAGGGAAGTCAAAATGCAGGAAAAGCAAAAGAATATCGCCGTTTTGGTTTCGGGCGGCGGCACAAACCTTCAAGCATTGATCGATGCAGAAAAACGCGGAGAATTGGGTTGCGGCAAAATTACTCTTGTAATCGCCTCCAAGCCCGACGTTTACGCTTTGGAAAGAGCAAAGAACAATTCCATCAAATCACTCGTTCTTGCAAGAAAGGATTATGCAAGCATCGCCGATTATTCAAAAGCACTTACCGACACCTTGCTTTCCGAAAAGGCGGATCTTGTCGTACTTGCAGGCTTCCTCACAATAATTGACGAACAGGTCTATGAAAAATTTGAAAACCGCATCTTAAACGTTCATCCTGCGCTCATCCCCTCGTTCTGCGGCAAGGGCTATTACGGCCTCCGCGTGCACGAGGCGGCACTTGAAAAGGGCGTAAAGGTATCGGGCGCTACCGTGCATATCGTTACACCCGAATGCGATGCGGGCCCCATCGTGCTTCAAAAGGCGGTCGACGTGCTCGAGGGCGACACCCCCGAAACACTTCAAAAGCGCATTATGGAGCAGGCGGAATGGAAAATACTTCCCGAAGCAGTCAAGCTTTTCTGTGAGGGAAGAATTAAAGTTGAAAATAACAGAGTTACAATAAAAGGAGAATAAAATGAAGGTATCTACTATCGCAAACGAGCTCAACTCTCTTAAATATCACGGCAGAGGCATCGTTATCGGCAAATCCGCCGACGGTAAAAAGGCCGTAACCGCATATTTCATTATGGGACGCAGTGTAAACAGCCGCAACCGCGTTTTCGTTGCAGAAGGCGAAGCAATGCGCACCAAGGCGTTTGATGAGTCCAAGATGGTCGATCCTCATCTTATCATTTACTATCCCGTAAGAGTTCTTGGCAACAAGACTATCGTTACCAACGGTGACCAGACCGATACTATCTACGATCTTATGGATAAGCAAATGACCTTTGAGCAGGCTCTCAGAACCCGCGAATTCGAAGATGATAAGCCCAACTTCACCCCCAGAATCTCTGGCATCATCCACGTTGAAAACGGCGAAATGAATTACGCGATGTCTATCCTCAAGAGCGCAGAGGGCGACGATTCCTCCTGCGAAAGATTCACTTATGCATACTCCAACCCCAAGTGCGGTGTTGCAAAGTTCATCCACACCTATAACGCAGAGGGCGATCCTCTTCCTTCCTTCGAGGGCGAACCCAAAACTCTCGAGCTTCCCGACGTGGATATCGACACTCTTACCGATCTTATCTGGACCAATCTTAACGAGGAAAACAAGGTTTCGCTCTTCGTAAGATATATCGATATCGAAAGCGGCAAGACCGAAACAAGAATCGTTAACAAGAACGCATAAAGGAGATTAAAAATGAAAGAATTCGAACTTAAATACGGCTGTAACCCCAACCAAAAGCCTGCAAATATTTTTATGCACGACGGAAGCGATCTTCCCATCGAGATCCTCAACGGTCGTCCCGGCTTTATCAATTTCCTTGATGCATTCAACTCCTGGCAGCTCGTGAAGGAGCTCAAGGAAGCTCTCGGCTTGCCTGCAGTCACCTCCTTCAAGCACGTAAGCCCCACCTCCGCGGCAGTAGGCGTGCCCCTTTCGGACAACCTCAAAAAGGCTTGCTTCGTTGACGATATCGAAGGCCTTGATGAATCTCCCCTCGCTTGCGCGTATGCACGAGCAAGAGGTACCGACAGAATGTGCTCCTTCGGCGACTGGGTTGCTTTGTCTGACGTATGTGACGTTACCACCGCAAAAATGATCGCGCGTGAGGTTTCCGACGGTATCATCGCTCCCGGCTATGAACCCGAAGCATTGGAGATCCTCAAGACAAAGCGCAAGGGCGGCTACAATATCGTAAAGATCGATCCCAACTACGTTCCTGCCGAAATCGAGCGCAAGCAGGTATTCGGCATCACCTTCGAGCAGGGAAGAAACAACTTTGAAATCAACAAGGAGCTTCTCTCCAATATTGTTACCGAAAGCAAAAACCTTCCCGAAAGCGCTGTAAGAGATCTTATTATCGCTCTCATCACTCTTAAATATACTCAGTCCAACTCTGTATGCTATGCAGTAGACGGTCAGGCAATCGGCGTAGGCGCAGGCCAGCAGTCGAGAATCCACTGCACACGTCTTGCAGGCACCAAGGCAGATACCTGGTTCCTCCGTCAGCACGAAAAGGTATTGAACCTTCCTTTCCGTTCCGACATCGGCAGACCCGACCGCGATAACGTTATCGACGGCTATATCAACAAGAACGAAGAAGACGTTTGCGCAGACGGCGTTTGGCAAAGATACTTTACCAAACAGCCCGAACCCCTTACCGATAAGGAGATCCGCGAATATCTCGATTCTGTTGACAACGTTGCACTCGGAAGCGATGCGTTCTTCCCGTTCTTTGATAACATCGAGCGTGCAAAGAAGAGCGGCGTAAAATATATCGCCGAACCGGGCGGATCCATCCGTGACGATGCGGTTATCGATTGCTGCAACAAATACAATATGACAATGGTGTTCACCGGCATGCGCCTCTTCCACCATTAATTCGGAGGAAAAATGAAGATACTTGTAGTAGGCGGCGGTGGCAGAGAGCACGCCATCATCACCAAAATCAAACAAAATAAAAACGTCGAAAAAATCTTCGCACTCCCCGGAAACGGCGGCATCGCGCGTGATGCGGAATGCGTTAATATCGGCGCAAAGGATATCGATGCTATCGTCAGCTTCGCTGTTGAAAACGCTATCGACTATTGTATCGTAGCACCCGACGATCCGTTGGTTCTCGGCTGTGTCGATGCGCTCGAGGAAAAGGGAATCCCCTGCTTCGGTCCCAAGGCAAACGCCGCAATTATCGAAGGCAGCAAGGTGTTTGCCAAGAACCTGATGAAAAAATACGGTATTCCCACCGCGGAATACGAAACCTTTGACGATATGGATGCGGCCCTGAAATACCTGGAAACCGCTCCCATTCCCACCGTTATCAAGGCGGACGGCCTTGCTCTCGGTAAGGGCGTAATTATCGCATTCACCCGTGAGGAGGCTATCGACGCCGTCAAATCTATGATGTGCGATAAGGCATTCGGCAAGAGCGGTGAAAGAATCGTTGTCGAGGAATTCCTTGAAGGCCCCGAGGTTTCGGTTCTCTCCTTTACCGACGGTAAAACAGTCGTTCCTATGATCTCTTCTATGGACCATAAGCGTATCGGCGATAACGATACCGGACTTAACACCGGCGGTATGGGCACGGTCGCTCCCAACCCTTATTACACTCCCGCGGTTGCAAAAGAATGTATGGAAAAGATCTTCCTTCCCACGGTCAACGCAATGAACGCAGAAGGAAGAAAATTCAAGGGCTGCCTCTATTTCGGACTTATGATCACCAAGGACGGCCCCAAGGTTATCGAATATAACTGCCGCTTCGGCGATCCCGAAACTCAGGTCGTTCTTCCTTTGCTCGAAACCGATCTTTTAACTGTTATGCAGGCGGTTACCGAGGAGCGCTTGGGCGATATCGAGGTCAAATTCAGCGATAAGCACGCTTGCTGCGTTATTATGGCGTCCAAGGGCTACCCCGAAAGCTATGAAAAGGGCTTTGAGATCACCATCCCCGAATCGATCGCAAACAACGTATTCGTTGCAGGCGGCGCGATCAAGGAAGGCAAGCTCGTTACTTCCGGTGGCCGTGTTCTCGGCGCAACCGCTATTGCAGAAACTCTCAACGATGCGATCAAGGCATCCTATGCTATGGTAGAATCCATTAATTTTGAAAATTCCTATTACCGCCGCGATATCGGCGCACGCGCGTTAAAGGCGCCGGAGGTTAAATAAATGGTTTACAGAGTATTTGTCGAAAAGAAAAAAGAATTGGCATTCGAAGCGAAGGCGCTTCTCTCCGATGCGCGCACCCTTTTGGGCATTACCAATCTTACCGACGTAAGATTGCTCAACCGCTACGATGCAGAAAATATCACCGAAGAGCTTTTTGATTACGCAAAGAAAACGGTATTTTCCGAGCCTCAGCTTGATATAGTTTCGGACAATATCGATTCCTTGGGCGAAGCAACCGTTTTCGCGGTTGAATATCTCCCCGGTCAGTTCGATCAGCGCGCTGACTCCGCTTCGCAGTGTATCGCAATTATTTCTCAGGGCAACCGTCCCGTTATCCGTACCGCAAGAGTTTACGCTCTCTACGGCGCACTTACCCAGGACGATATTACCGCAATCAAAAAGTACGTTATCAACCCCGTAGAATCCCGCGAGGCAGCACTTGAAAAGCCCGAAACTCTCGCTACCGATTACGTTATCCCCACAACAGTCCGCACTCTCGAGGGCTTTATCAAGCTTGACAGAGAGGGCTTGAACGGTTTTATCAACGAATACGGACTTGCAATGGATATCGACGATATCATCTTCTGTCAGTCCTATTTCAAGGAAGAGCAGCGTGATCCCACCATCACCGAAATCCGTATGATCGATACCTATTGGTCGGACCACTGCCGTCATACCACCTTTAACACCGTTATCGATAACGTTACCTTCGAGGACGAGCTTTTGAAGGAAACCTATGATAAATATATCGCAACCCGTAAGGAACTCGGCAGAACCAAGCCCATCTGCCTTATGGACGTTGCTACTCTTGCCGTAAGATACCTCAAAAAGGCAGGCAAGCTTGACAAGCTTGATGAATCCGAAGAAATCAACGCTTGTACCGTTAAGCTCGATATTGAGGTTGACGGTGTTACCGAGCCTTGGCTTCTCCTCTTCAAGAATGAAACACACAACCACCCGACCGAAATCGAGCCCTTCGGCGGCGCGGCTACCTGTGTCGGCGGCGCGATCCGTGACCCCCTTTCGGGCAGATCCTACGTTTACGGCGCAATGCGCGTTACCGGTGCGGCTGACCCCTTAAAGCCCGTTTCCGAAACCATCAAGGGCAAATTGCCTCAGAGAAAGATCGTCACCACCGCTGCCGCAGGCTATTCCTCCTACGGTAACCAGATCGGTCTTGCAACCGGTATCGTTGACGAGCTTTATCACCCCGGCTATGCCGCAAAGCGTATGGAGATCGGTGCGGTAATCGCTGCAGCTCCTGCCGTTAACGTTCGTCGCGAGCGTCCCGAAGCAGGCGATGCGATCATCCTCCTCGGCGGTGCAACCGGCCGTGACGGATGCGGCGGTGCAACCGGCTCCTCCAAATCCCACACCTCCAAGTCCTTGGAAAATTGCGGAGCAGAGGTTCAAAAGGGTAATGCACCCGAGGAACGCAAGCTTCAGCGTCTTTTCCGTAATCCCGAAGCAAGCCGTCTTATCAAGCGCTGTAACGACTTTGGCGCAGGCGGTGTTTCGGTTGCTATCGGCGAGCTTGCCGACGGCTTGGTTATCGACCTTAATGCAGTACCCAAAAAATACGACGGCCTCGACGGCACCGAGCTCGCAATCAGCGAATCTCAGGAGCGTATGGCTTGCGTAGTTGAAGCAAAGGACGTTGAACGCTTCCTTGAGCTTGCATATACCGAAAACCTTTCTGCGGTTCAGGTTGCTACCGTAACTGATAAAAACCGTCTTGAAATGCATTGGAACGGCAACAAGATCGTTGATATCAGCCGTGACTTCCTTAACTCCAACGGCGCTGATAAGCACATCACCGTTGATACCGCTTCCTGCAAGCACACCAACAAAGAAATCGTCGGCGGCTTTACCGAAAATATCAAAGCACTTGCCGATGACCTCAATATCTGCTCGAAGCGCGGCCTTTCCGAACGCTTCGACTCCACCATCGGCGCAGGCACCGTTTTAATGCCCTTCGGCGGTAAGCATCAGCTCACCCCGATTCAGGCGATGGTTCAAAAGATCTCGGTAGAGAAGAAGCATACCGATAACTGCTCTTATATGTCTTGGGGCTATAACCCCTTCATCACCGAGGAAAGCCCCTACCACGGCGCATATCTCGCAGTTGTGGAATCGGTTGCAAAGCTTGTTGCTACCGGTGCGGAATTCAAGGACGTTTACCTTACTTTCCAGGAATATTTCGAACGTCTTTCCAAGGATCCCAAGCGTTGGGGCAAACCTATGAGCGCATTGCTCGGCGCATTCCGCGCACAAATGGAGCTCGGAATCGGCGCTATCGGCGGCAAGGACTCGATGTCCGGTACATTTGAGGATATCAACGTTCCTCCCACACTCGTTTCCTTTGCGGTAACCGCCGGCAAGACCGACGAGGTCATCTCTCCCGAATTCAAATCGGCTGGCAATAAGGTTTACCTCATTACTCCCGAATTCGGCGCAGACAAGCTTCCCAAGGCCGAATCTCTTATCGCTAACTTCAACAAAGTAACCGCGCTTATGCGCTCCGGCAAGGCAGTAGCCTGCTACACTCCCGGTATGGGCGGTGTTGCCGAGGCAGTAATGAAGATGTGCTTCGGTAATATGCTTGGCTTCGAATTCGCTTCCGACGTTACTATGCCCGAATTGTTCGGTTATTCCTACGGCTCCTTCGTTATCGAGGTTACCGAGGATATCGATTGCGGCAAGCTTATCGGTACCGTAACCGAAAAGGCTTCCGTTGTATACGGCGAAGAAAAGATATGCCTTAACGAGCTTCTCGGTATCTACGAGGATAAGCTTGAAAGCGTATTCTCCTGCAATATCGCAGATAGCGAATCGAATATCGAAACCCTTAACTTCAATGCAACCGAAAGAGTTGCTCCTGCAATCAAATCGGCTAAGCCCAAGGTAATCATTCCCGCGTTCCCCGGAACCAACTGTGAATACGATTCCGCAAAGGCTGTCCGCGATGCAGGTGCAGATCCCGAAATCATCGTTATCAACAACCTCACCGCATCCGGCATCGTTGATAGCATCGACCGCTTCGCAGAAGCGCTCAGAGGAGCACAAATGGTGTTCATTCCCGGCGGCTTCTCGGGTGGCGACGAGCCCGACGGCAGTGCGAAGTTCATCACCGCATTTTTCCGCAACGCTGCGATCAAGGATGGCGTTACCAACCTTCTCGAAAACCGCGACGGCTTGATGTGCGGTATCTGTAACGGCTTCCAGGCTCTTATCAAGCTCGGACTCGTTCCTTACGGCAAGATTATCGATACCGATGAAAATTGCCCCACTCTTACCTTCAACACCATCGCACGCCACCAGTCGAGAATCGTTCGTACCCGTATCGCTTCGAACAAATCTCCTTGGCTCGCGCTTACCAACGTAGGCGACGTATATAACGTGCCCATCTCCCACGGCGAAGGACGCTTCCTTGCAAGCGAAGAGCTTGTACGTGAGCTTGCTGCCAACGGTCAGATCGCAACTCAGTACGTTGACCTCGAAAGCAACGCTACCGGTGATATCCACTTCAACCCCAACGGATCCATCTGCGCGATCGAAGGTATCACCTCGCCCGACGGACGTGTATTCGGTAAAATGGGTCATAGCGAACGTATCGGTGCGGGTCTTTACAAAAACGTTCCCGGTAACTACGATATCAGAATGTTTGAATCTGCAGTTAAATATTTTAAATAACAGGAGTTATTGCAATGCAATATAAGACCGATATTGAAATAGCACAAAGCTGTCAGTTAAAGCCGATAATGGAAATTGCATCGGCTGCACACGTAGATGAAAAATATATCGAGCAATACGGAAAATACAAGGCAAAGGTCGACCTTTCCTTATTAAAGGAAACCAATAAGGAAGACGGCAAGCTCATCCTTGTTACCGCAATAACCCCGACTCCCGCGGGAGAAGGCAAAACCACAACGACAATCGGACTTGCCGACGGCTTAAAGCGCATCGGCAAGGACGTTACCGTCGCACTCCGCGAGCCCTCCTTGGGTCCCGTATTCGGCGTCAAGGGCGGTGCGGCAGGCGGCGGCTATGCGCAGGTCGTTCCTATGGAGGATATCAATCTTCACTTCACGGGTGACTTCCACGCTATCGGCGCTGCAAACAACCTTTTGGCGGCTATGATCGATAACCATATCCAACAGGGCAACACCCTCGGCATCGATCCCCGTCGCATCACCTGGAAGCGCTGTGTCGATATGAACGACCGTCAGCTCCGCTTCATACTCGACGGTATGGGCGGCACTGCAAACGGCACCCCGCGTGAGGACGGCTTTGATATCACCGTTGCATCCGAAATTATGGCGGTGCTTTGCCTTGCGAATTCTATCACCGACCTCAAAAAGCGTCTTTCGGAGATCATCGTAGGTTATACCTATAACGATGAACCCGTAAGATGCGGTCAGCTCAAGGCAGAGGGCGCAATGACCGCTCTTTTGAAGGATGCGCTTAAGCCCAACCTTGTACAGACTCTCGAAGGCACTCCTGCGTTCGTTCACGGCGGCCCCTTTGCAAATATCGCCCACGGCTGCAACTCTGTAATGGCAACCAAAATGGCGCTTAAAATGGGCGACTATACCGTTACCGAGGCAGGCTTCGGTGCAGATCTCGGCGCAGAAAAGTTCCTCGACATCAAATGCCGTATGGCAAATTTTACACCCGATGCAGTGGTCGTAGTAGCAACCGTGCGTGCTCTTAAAATGCACGGTGGACTTGCAAAGACCGAGCTCGGAACCGAAAATCTTCAAGCGCTCGAGCAGGGCATACCCAACCTGCTCCGCCACGTTTCCAATATCAAAAACGTATATAAGCTCCCCTGTGTAGTTGCGGTGAACCGTTTCCCGACAGACACCGATAACGAAATTGAATTCATTATCGCAAAATGCCGCGAGCTTGGCGTAAATACCGTGCTTTCCACTGTATGGGCAGAGGGCGGCAAGGGCGGCGAAGCGCTTGCAAGGGAAGTGGTACGTCTTTGCGAAGAGGAAAAGGGCGATTTCACCTTCTCTTATACCGATGATATGTCTATCACCGAAAAGATCGAGGCGGTCGTTAAAAAGGTCTACGGCGGCAACGGCATCAACGTAATGCCCAACGCACAAAAGCAGATCAAAAAGCTCGAAAGCATGGGATTTGCAGGCTGTCCCGTTTGTATCGCAAAAACTCAGTACAGCTTTTCCGACGATCCTTCTAAATTGGGTGCTCCCGAAAACTTCACCGTTACCGTCAAAAACGTAAAGATATCCGCAGGCGCAGGCTTCGTTGTAGTGCTCACCGGCGATATCCTTACAATGCCCGGCTTACCCAAGGTGCCTGCGGCAGAAAAGATCGACGTAGATGAAAACGGCGTAATTTCCGGACTGTTTTAATTAATAAATGAGCTGTTGGGAAGAACAGCTCATTTCTATGAGGTAGATATGAAACTTAGAATAATGACCTTTAACATCCAACACGGCAGAAATCATAATTTCAAGGGCGACGTTATCGACCTTCCCGTTATGGCACAAAACGTAAAGGATCAATCACCCGATATCGTAGGCTTTAACGAGGTTAGAAACGGCAATAATTCCGATCATTCTACAGGGCTTTCCAACCAAGCGGAGTTTTTCCAAGGCGAATTGGGCGGCACCTGCAAATTCGGCAAGGCGATATTTATCCACGGCTACGATTACGGCAACGCTATCTGGTCAAAGCATAATATCAAAAGCTTCGAGGTGATCCCGATTCCCGAGGTTGTTGAAAAGGTTGACGAGTGGTATGAAAACCGTTGCGTTATCAAAACCGAATATGATTTTGATGGCAAAAAGCTTACCGTTTTAAACAGTCATTTCGGCTTGGGCAAGGGCGAATCGGATAACGCGGTCGAAACCGTGCTCGAGCTCGCAAAGAATATCAAGGGTCCTCTCGTGCTTATGGGCGACTTTAATATGACCCCCGATAATCCTCTTATTCAAAAGCTTTCTTGCGTATTTACCGATTCCCACGCATCCCTCGGAAAGGACGTGCTTACTTTCCCGTCGCATTCCCCCGAAATAAGAATAGACTATATCTTCGTGCGAGATGCAAAGGTGATCGATGCAAACACCGTTTCCAAGGTCGTTTCCGATCATTATGCAATTGCCGCCGATATTGAGCTCTAAACCAAAATATAAAAGTCCGTCGCGTAAAGCGACGGACTTTTTTTATTTGCCGTAAATAATCCCAAAAATCAAGCGCTCGAAAAGGGAAGTAAAAGGGTAAATACCGCAAAAATAAAATAACTCCTATCGAAACCTAAAATATCAATCTCTTAAACGCCGAAATTAGCGCTTCGGGAGCTGCCTAAAAGCGCCGTTTCCCTTGAAAATAAAGGCGTTTTCGCCATTTTGTCGCAAAACCGAACGAATGTTTGTTGACATAATTATTAAAAATACAAGCATCAACTACCCATTTCGACACGGAAAATCGTCGAAAACCCTTGAAATATAAGGGTTTTTGCATTTGGCATAATGACGAAAGAGGTGTCGTAATTATTTTTTATTAATATTTTCCGCTATTGCATTTTAGGGGGCGTTATTATATAATAATCCCATACAAGAGGCGGAAATAGGAGCGTAAAGGAGCGAAATCCCACGCAAATGTCATAAAAAACGCTTCGGAAAGGGGAAAAACGATGTTCTACGGCGAATATAAACACACAATAGACGCGAAGGGACGTCTTTTTATCCCTGCAAAGCTCCGCGAAAAGCTCGGCGACAATTTTATTCTCTCGAGAGGCTTCGATAAATGC
>JAFYON010000022.1 GCA_017560145.1 Clostridia bacterium
CATAAACGGTCGGAGTGATAGTAACGGTTTTAGCATAGAGATAATTCTTCGTTGTGCTTCTGCCGCTGCCCCACGCGCTGTCCTCAAAGAGGAATACGTCGTTGGAACGGATGTCGATCTGCGTTGTAGCGCCGAGCTGTGCGCCTTCAAGCTGCATAAGCCCCATACCAACGCTGTCGATAACTGCGAAGAATATCGGATCGAGAACATCGCGGTCAATTTCAGCCATTACACGAAGGAACATAGCATCTTTCGCATAAGCGCCGTTTCTCTTAACTTCCTCAAAAGTAGCGGGAGCTTCTTTGCCGGAAAGTTTGTTTGCCTGTGCAGCACAGAAAAGCATTTTCTTTTCAAGGTGCTTTTTAGCAAGGTCAGCATATTCGATACCGTTAAGACGGGTTTCGTATGACTCACCTATTTTTGCTTTGTTGATAAGCTGTCCCACATATTCGCAAGCAACAAGTCTACCCGTTGCAACGATGTCTTTGCGGGAGATTTCGGTGTTGTTGACTTTAACTGCAACGTTGTTTACGTTGGAGGCGTCAAAAACCTCTTTTGAAAGCTGATTGAGTTTAAGCATTGTTTCTACCTCCTCTTAAATTAACCCGCTGCTTCAAGCGTTCTCTGTGCGCGGAGTACATATCCCGCACCTGCGTAAGAAGTGCCTTCGTTCATATTGATCTTACGGAGGATTTCAAAGTAAACGCCCGAACCTGCGTTGGGAGCATCAGCGGCAGCAACGAGCAAGCCGTTTGCGATTGTCGCATATTTGGAGCTTGCGGTCGGAAGTGTCGAGAAGTTGCCCGCGCCGAATGTGTACTGTTCGCCAACGATGATTTCGCAGAAGTCGCCTCTTTCGCCCGCAGGAAGTCCTACGCCGAGAGTGTTAGCGCCGAGATTCCAAGCGTTTGCGCCGGAAACTGCTTTGTTTACATCATAGTTGTCAAATGCGAATATGCCTGTGTGGTCGCCGTATCTGCCACCGGACGTGCCGTTTGTTGCAGCGTTGAAGAACCAAGAGTTGCCGTTTTTAAGGGAGAAACCTTCATATCCTTCAAGCGGGAGCAGACCGTTCTGCACTACAAGAAGTCCGGCAGAGCAATCTGCGGGAACGAAAGAATCGCCCGTGTTTGTTCCGAACTTTCCTGCTACGTGCTGTGTCTGATTTCTAACGGAGTTAGAAACTTTAACCTCAAACAAAGTGTTAGCAATGTATGCCATAGTTCTTTATCTCCTTTTATTATTTCAAGATGTTTTCTATCGACGCATAAACGCCTGCGTCGGCTTTGCTTTCGTCGTTGTTTTTAGCAACGTCCCAAGCATAGTGTGATTTTTTTGCGTTGCATCTCTGTGCTTCGGAAGCAATGATTTCTTCCATACACTTCGCGTCAACGTCTTTACGAGCCGCGATGTCGCCTATCCATTTGCCGTCCTTGTCAACCATTTCAGCATAGGAATCAAGGCACTCATCGGTAAGAAGCTCGTCGCAAGCGTTAGAAGAGATTTTTACATCTCTGTTTGCGTTGATGGTTGCTATTCTTTCAGCAACCACTTTCTTGATTTCGTTCTTTCTGCGTTCCGTTTCTGCGGTCTGCATAGCTTTGAGCGAAGCCGTTACCGTTTCTTTTTCTTCGGTAACTTTTGCATTTTCCTGTTCAAGCGCAGCGATTTTTGCATTGAATTTCTCAATGATTTTGTCAAGAGAAACCTCAAGCGTAATATCTCCGTTCACGAAAGACGCAACGGGATTTACTTCGGTTTTTGCGCCAACGACGATTTCTTCGCCGTTCTTTTCAGCCGACGACATAACAAGCGCCCCGTTATCGGAAAGCAAAGCTACGTTTTTGCCGTCCTCCGCAAGTACCGTAAAGCCCTTGAACTGTTCTGTGAGTTCTTTGAATCTCATAGTGTTTGCTTTTACTCCTTTTTTGTTTTTTGTTTGCGGATTGTTTTGTTGCTCGTTAAGTGATGCCACTCTCACCGTAAGGCGACGCACCCCATCTGCTCCGAGCGTCGATAAGGCGCGTATGTTGGCATCCGTTACTGCGGGCGCAACATCGTCGCCAAGAATGGTAGTGCCGAGTATTTGGTACTTTGTGAAAACTTCTGTCGTGCCGTCCATATGCATCTCGTCGATCAGCGTTTCTATTGAAATGCTCATCCCCTCACGCCCCTGTTTCGTGAGTTTTGCAACAAGCTCCTGCGCGTACCATTTCCATATGTAGCCGTACCCGACTATCCATTCTTTCCCGTCGCGCACTTCCATTCTTATATCGCTTTCGCTTTGGAAATACCCGACTATTCTCTCTGCCGTTGCCGACATAAAAGAAGCTATTACATTGCCGTCGGAATCCTTCGTTTCTTCAAAATTGTGTCCGTCCCCGACGCGGTTGCCTACATAAGCAACCAAGATAGGCGTTTGCGCGAACAATCTCATATGTTCCGCAAGGTTTTCATAACGCCAATTATTGTTGTTGGTCTTGTCGTTGAGCAACCATAACTCAACTTTCTGTTTCCAACCGTCTATTTGCGAAAGTATTTTCAGTTCGCCTTCCGCAGATACAAATTTTTCCATATCTCTCTCCTCAAAAATATAGGACTATACAGGCATCCCCGCATAGTCCCACTTGACTCTTCCTAACGCCCATTCGCGTTAGGGTTCGATATTACTAAAACGACCTTTCGTGTTACCTCCAACACTTTGAGTCCGTCTTTACACGCCCGTATCTCTACGTCGTTCCCCCTTGATACAATCTCATTTGCAATCTTCTGTATATCGGGTTTTGTTTTGTTATCCACTTATACCTCCGAAAATCCCTGATCAATAGATGTTTCTTTGCTTTCGCTCATATCCGTTGTTTTCGGTCTGCCACTCTGCGGCGGCAATCCTCCGTTGGTGTCCTGTTTCATTGTGTAGCTTGTGATAGGCGGTATCAGCATATCAAGCAAGCCACTTTCTTTTATCGTTTCCATCATTGCGAGTTTGTCGAGCCAACTCTCATCGTCAAGCGCCGACAATATGAAATGCGACGATATATCGCCGTTAGAAATTGCCTTATACGCAACGTCCCTTGTGTCGCCGTCGCTGAATATATCACCGAACATTACGAACTCCCACTCATAATTGAGGTTGAGCGTTCTGTATATGTACCGCATCATTCTTTCAAACTGCGGATATATCGTTGCCGTTGCAAATCTCGCCTCGATCTTTTTGCTTGCGTCAACTTGCGCTGCCTTTATATCGTCCGCTACGGGTATCAACGCCGAAAGTCCGGCTTTACCGCTTGCGTACTTGTTGAACGAAGTCGAAATATCGTTTGCGTTTGCGCTTTCGCTGAAATCGTGCGATTTGATGTTTTCCACAGGCGCGGAGAAGAACGCCGCACCGCCCGTGTTGTTTCTTGCCATAAGCGCGTCAAAGAACGCCTCAAACATCAAACGCCCACTCGGTGAAAGTCTGTAATCGTCTGCCGTGTTTGTGCCGTTTCCGTCAAAATACGGTATCTCGCCCGTAAATATCTTGATAAGCGGATTGAGAAGCAACGACAACTGCGCCGCTTCATAATCTGCCTGTTGTGCGTAAGTCAGCATAAGTCCGGCAAAGGGCGACGCCACAGCCGGAGAAGCATCGTCAAGTTCAAAGCACCATACTTTGTCTATCGGGAGCGATACCCAATATTCCCAAGTGCCGTCTTGCATAAATACTTTCGGATTGCCGAAACCGCTTCCGTTTATGTTTTCGGGGAAGAAATTAAGTTTGCGCCCCTTACAACTTACTTCGGGATGGCTTGCATACACGTATTTTTGTTTGGGCGCTTCCTTGAACATTCTATCGAAATCGTCAAGATACGGCTTAAACAGATCTCCGTAAGTGTTTACGTCCGTTCCCGCTTGCATAAAATACATCATATTGAAACTGACGGTCTTTCCGCTTATGTTGTTTTCGCCTATTATCTCGCAATAATCGGACGGTAACTGTTGCCAAAACGCATAAACCACTTTGTTGTGCGTTTTGTCTACCTGATAGCGCGGTACAAAGAATACCTTGCCCAATATACCCGCTTTCGCCACCGCTTCGTGCGCTCTCATTTTCGGCGCAAACTCTTTGCTGAATTTATCAAGGAGCCGCGCTTCGCGTTTGAACTCGTTTGTCTTTATATCTTCGGCGGTTACGTGAAGCGGTTTGAAATAGTTTCTGTAAGTCGGAATATCAGCGTATGTTTTCGTGAGTTTGAAATACGGATACACCGTCCAACGCAACGCTTCCGAAACTTGTCTTATGTTGCGTTCATTGTAGTACGGATTTCTTAAAAACCCGCCCAACTCGTCTTTCGTGTAATCACACGGCAACGACGAGATCGCTTTCACTCTTGCGTTCTGTATCTGCGGTTGGTTGGCGAGTCCAAAGTTCGACTTTGCCATAGCAGAAGTAAACGCTGAACTTGCTACGCTCAAACTATACGATGAAGCTATCTCGTCAAATCTTTTAAGCAGGGCGCTGAAAGAGCGTCCTTGCGTTTTTTTAGGGGTTTTGTTCGTTTGTTCGCTCTTTCCCATCTTTTTCCCTTTCCTTTTTCAATTCTTCCTCAAACAAGTCGAGAAAATCGCTTATAATGCTTTCGTATTCGGCAGAGTGTTTCTGTAATTCCTCTGCGTTTATTCTCATTTTAGCCGACAAAAGCCACGCTCTTTGCTCGTTGTTGAGCAGATTGTAGTGCTTTTCGTCAACATACTTGAACCCTTCGGGCGCATCGCCGTCAAGGAATATCAATATATCGTTATGCTTTGAGTCGTAATGTGAAAATCTCGCGTTATCGGGGATTTTCTGCATTTTTCCGACGTATAATTTATACATTATCTTCTCCTTAACGACAGTAAATCGTTTCTTTTTCCACTCGCCACAGGCGTGTTTCCGTTAAATCCGGCAATCATTTCTGCCCATTCCGATTTAGCGCGGTATTTTTCTTTTTTCAGCGAATCTTCAAGTATCTGCGAGTATCTTAACGCATATTTCAGCGCCGACCATATATCGCGCTGTATTCCTTTTGAACGTCTGATCTCTTTTAGAGATATTCCACTCACTTGCGTTTTCAGGTTCGCTATCTGCTGACCGAGTTCTGCCGACTTTTGATAAGGCAAAGCGATTTTGCGGTCATTGTAATCGTCTTTTATACCGTGCTTACGCTTGTACGCTTCAATACCGTCCAACACATTCGTTGTAAGCATTTCAACGTTGCCTTGCTCAAACTCTATCTGCGCGTACTGTATCATCGCGCCGTCCTCGTCCGTTGCCCCTCTCGTTCCCGCTTTTAAGGGATATATTACGGGCAAAGCGCGAGGTTGTTCAAGCTCCGCAAATCTATGGTTTACACAACAAAGCGGCGGTGTACCGTCCGACGTTGGTTTCATAAGTTCCTCAACGACCTCTGTGCCATACGCTTGCGCGTCTACCACAAGATAAGTCGTTTCCCCGCCGTTCAAGCAAAAGCGCCTCCATAAATCTTTTAGTTTCTGCGCTTGCAGATATGCGCTGTTGGGCGGCGGGTAAGCGTCAACATAAACCACTTGCTTTCTGTATTTATCTCTTTTTGCAACATTTTGGAAATGCGTCAGTTTTACAACAACATCAGCACATTTCGCGTTTATTTGCGAGTCTACGTAAGATACGTCGTGCGATACAACATAAATCGCTTTCGGATCTCCGCAATGCTTATCTTCCATAGCCATAAGTTTTTGGCTTCTCGCAAGCGTCGCTTCGTCAATAAGCGGATTTTCCTCTGTTCCGGTGTATCTCGCGCACATTTCACGCAAAAAGTCCGTAGAGGAAAGTTTCGACTTCATATCTTTTATGTAATTTATATCTCTCAAATTCCCCATAAGCGAGGTTATCCAAGACATATCTATTACATAACCCTCATATTTCTCGCCAAAAATCATATCGCGCAGCACGTTGTTTCTGTGTACCGAATATGCTCTGTTCTGCTTTGAGCAAGCGTTTGATATATGAGAGTGCTGACCGTTGATAAACGTCCTGTCTATTTTTTGGTTTACTTGCCTTACTATTCGGCACGTCGGAAGTACGTCGGTTTCGTACTTTTGCATATCGAATTTCTCTGCGCCCTCCGCGCCAATTTCTTCGGCTATCGTTTCCCCGCAGTTATCGCCTCTCGGCGCGTACATCGTAAATTCCGAACCATAGTCGGTTACGATTCTAAACATATCCTGACGGTCATTTTTCAACCGCCACGCCGAAGCGATTATCGGGTAGTCCTTTTCTATTTGATGGTATGCTTGCGTTGCCAAAGCCGCCGCTTGCTTGTAGTTCGGGGCGCAATATCTCATTATTATACCCGTCCACAATATTCCCTTTACCATTTTGCCGAGCAGTTTGGTATAAGTCTTTGTAAGTCCACGCGATCCCGTTTCATAAGAATTGCGGTATCTCGCGTCTATCCTCATCATCAACCTCTGCGGCAGTTCAAGAGAATACACGGCATTTTCGCTTCGGCATAAGTCGCAGAAATAATCAGGATACCAACGAAAGAACGAAATCATAAGCGCAGCCGACTTGTTGCAAAGCACGTCGTAGTCATACGCCTTTTCATATTCTTTCTTTATCCACTTATCCTGTTTTTGGCTATATACGGCACGTGCGGGCATTATTCTTTACCGAACTGCACAGGCGCGAGTCCTGCGTATCTTTTCCTTTTCTTTTCTTCTTCGGTTTCCTCCGGCTCAAACTCGCCGTATTCATCTTCCACTTGCAAATCTTCCGGCAACACGACAAGCATACCCATATCGGCGTTTGCCCGAAGATTGTTGTAATAGTCAGCGATCATTTGATCTGCCGCGTCGAGCGAATAATTGTATTTTTTCGATTTTACGAACCTATCTCTCATTACTTCGATAAGCTCATCGTATTTTAAGAGTTGCCCGTTTTCCATAAGTCCGGCTTTTTCAAGAGCCACAACAAGCGCGTCCGTTTTAAGACTCTCAACGGGTTTCTCGTCTTTCTTTCTCAAACTTTCCGAAGCAAGCAACTGATCCACCGCTTTAAGCGCGTCCGTCGCCGCCTTAATATCGCCCATACGTCTGCGTTTGTCGGCAACTAACTGCCATTTACACGCTTCCGTGATTATGTAGTCCATTTGATCGGTAACGGTGATACCTTTGTACTGCGCTATTCGGTTATCATACATTCTGTCGAGGTCATCATATTCCTCGCTTGTGTATTTATCGGCAACGCCCCAACGCTCTCTCTGCGTTTCAGTTCCTTCAAGCGATTCTATTCTTTCCTGTTCTGCGGCTATGTATCTCGCAAAATTCTTTTCGGAAAGTTCACGCCCGAATATCATTCTTATATTTGTTTCGCCGTCAAAGAACGTCCTCACTCGGTTGCCTGATTTAAGTTTGCCGTTCTCTTCAAGCAATTCTATATATCTTGCCCATTTATCGCCCTCATAGTTCGTAAGGTCAATAGGGCATACAAGCGGTTCACACGGTATTGAAAACGCCGCACAAGCCATAAATATAGCCATATGGCAACCGTTTTCTTCTTCAAGTTTTTTGTAGGTTTTGCTTTGGCAATCCAAGCAAACGTGCGACGCGCCTACACTCTTCTCATTTTCAATCTGTTGTCCGCATATCGCGCATATTTTTTTCAAAATTACCTCCAAACGAAAATACGCCGAGCAATCTAATCACTCGGCATATTTCAATTATAATATATCATATTAAAGTTGCACAAACAAGTTGACAATCCGCACTATCGTGCGGTTTTATCTCAAATCTCGCGGTGAACGCCCTGTTTTTATCTTTTCGGCGTTCCCGTTGCTTACCTGATACAAATACCATTTCGTTTTTATATCGTTGGAAGCAACCACGTGTGTTACGTTACCCTCTTTGTCAAACCATTTTTCCCAAGTTTTCAAATTTTTCGGTATCATACTTGTCCCTTTCTGCTTTCGCAATTCTTTCAGCCGCCGTTTTGAAAAACTCGGCGTTCTTTTCTATCCCTATGAATTTTCTGCCCGTGTTCACACAAGCAACCCCGCACGATCCGCTTCCCATACAGTTGTCAAGGACGGTGTTGCCTTTGTTTGTGTATGTTCTTATGAGCCATTCAAGCAACGCAACGGGTTTTTGTGTACTGTGATATTTTTGCGGGTATTCTTTCGGAAAATCCAAAATCGAGGTTGGGTATTTCTCGTTTGTTATAACCGCGTCCGTCTGTTTGAAATCCCCGTAGCAACCATTTCTCCCTTGCAAGCCATTCCCTGCTTTCCCTCTGCTATGGCAAACCAAGCCGATTGTAAATTGCGGGTTGTATGTGGGTTGTTTGTCGTAAAACACGCATATATCTTCGTGTAGCCGTAACGGTTGTTTGTTCGCGTTAAGGAATCCCGTTGGTCTGTTTCCTTTCTTCCAAACGAGATTATATTTCCACAAGTCCGGCGCACTCGTCATAAGTTCTGCTGTGAAGTACCCCCCCCCGAACATTACGGCGGCACCGTTGGGTTTCAGCACTCGCCTGTATTCGTTCCACAACCTTTTTAGGTCTATCGGTTTATCCCATTCGGCGTTGGGGTTTTTCTTGTTCAGCGTTCCATACGGCAGATCGCACAAAACCATATCAACGCTTTTATCGGGTATTTCCCCGAAATAGTCAAAGCAATCGCCCTGATATATCATTTGTCCTCCAAGTATATCAGCAATCTGTTGTCAAGCGGTAATACATCTCTTACGGTCATATCGCCGTATTTGTCAATGTTAAGCGTGAGCAGATTGCCTATGTATTCTGCTTCTATCAAGTTCTTCTCTGTTCTTATCTCTATTTCTACAAGCAAACTGAAACAAGAAAGAAATTCTTTAAGTTTTTGCCTTTTCAATCTTTCTCAACTCCACTTCGTAGCCAAGCGTTTGTAATATCCATTCAGCACTATCAACGCTCGGCAAGCTCTTTCCATCGCGGTATGAACGTATCGCGCTTTCGCTCATTCCGCTTTTCCTTGAAATCTCCGATATTCCCATATCGGATTTGGCTATTCTATCTCTTAAAAAGTCCGAAATCATACCTCGCTCACCTCAATCCCATATTTGTAAAGCATCAGCTTTCGCTTGATAACGAATTTAGCGTAAGCCGGAGAAGCGGGGTTCTTATATCCCTTGACATCTTCCACAACCGTCTTTCCGGCTCTGTCGTAAACAAAATCGGCTATATATGTACACGCCCTTTCCGTACTGCCGTCTGCCTTCTTTTGCTTTGGTATCAGTTCATACGGCACTTGTGATCGCAGATTCTGTATTTCGCCTATTCGTTCAAGCGTTTTGAGTTCCGCATACCGACGTGCTTCTTTCGTGCTATCGAATTTCTGCCCGTCTATCGTTGCTTTTTCCGCGCCGTACTTATTCTTTTTTTGCTTTTCCTCTATACCGAGTTGCTTCCTTACTTGCGCCTGATACTTCGGCGGTAAATCTTCAAGTTCTATCGCCATCGTCGTCAACTCTCCTGTTCCACCTTTCAATCACGGAATCGAGTGCTTCATATATGCTGTCAAACGGTACATTCATCGCATCAAATACAACTGAACGTTCACAACCGCATTCCTCACAAAAGACAGTCGCTCGAAGTTCCAAACTATCATATCCGCAAGAAAGATATGACAATTTTGTTTTTGCATTTGCCTCCACAAAACGGGCAATTTTTAAGTTCAGTTTTTGTCATTGTCTATCACCACCCCATACTCGTCGTCCCACCGCGCTATTGCAGCTCTTTTAAGAGCGACATAACCCGTCCGAAAACCGCAATTTTCGCATCTAATTTGATAAAATTTAACTGAAAATGTGTATGAAACATCGCAGCATATCTTACAGCTTTTACAAAACGGGCACGGTTTAAGTTTCTCGTTCATTTCTCGTCCTCCTTATCCATCTTCTTTTTACTTTTTATAATATTGCTCTACTACATAAATAAAAGTTGCAGCTAAAAGCACAAGAGTACTAACCGCAATAGTCGTAAGACCATGAATATTACTTTCAATTGATTCTAAAACATCTAATATAGTAGTTTCGTTCATTTCCTGTCCTCCGCTTCTATCGCATTTTGTTTTGCTTCTTCAATTCTGAAACACATCCGATAATCGTCGCTTTTTGCAGCCGTCTGTAAAATCGGTTCGGCTTCGGTTTCGGGGAACGATTCCAAAAAATCTATTATCCATTGTGCGCTGAAATTGTTTTCCAAACACCCCGTCTTGTCGGTAAGTTCTTCTATGCGCTTTACTGCAAGTTCCGCATCAATCAATCTCATTGTTCTACCTCCTCTACGTAGCACCACGACTGCGGCGCCCGCGTTATTAGTCGGTCTGCCAAATCGCAAGTTCCTATACTAAAATCTCCATAGCGGACAAAGTTTTGATAATTTGAGCAAACACTACAAGCCCCGTCGCAAACCCTCATAAAATCGCTTAATTTTTTAGACTCGTCATAAATCACAAGATTAGATATATGCCATCCATAAAGCGTCTTGCATTTGCCGTATTTGATAAGGTCGATATAGTTCAAGCGCATCGCATCGAGCTGTGTATGATTAACAAGATAATCGGTTTCGTAGCCACCAAACTCGTATGCTTCGATTTTGTCGCAGATAAATTCTCCAATGACTTTGCCTATTTTGTTTTTGTGATGAAATTTATAATACGAGTTGTCTTTCCAATTACATTCGTATATATAGCACTTAAACGGTGTTTCTATCGTCGGGTGCGTCTTGCGCACCTCGATGGTCTTTTGACCGTTTGCAATAAGTTCGCACCATTGCGGCTTTATGCTGATTAAAACTGATCTCATCTTTCCCTCCTTTTTTTGTTTGTGCGGCAGGTCGGATTTGAACCGACATCAAGCACGTTTCGCGCCACTACTGCTTTCCAAAGAGCGAAGCTCTGCCGTTGAGCTACTGCCGCTTTGTTTGCGCGGGCGATGATTTGCACATCGCAGTACGGCTTATCGACTATTGCCGTAACGCTTGCGCCCTGCGTTGTCGTGCGCTCGGACTCGCGTTTTGTCTACCTTTTCCAACACCGCGCATTGTTTCATTAAATCTCCAATTCTGTTTGTTCGCTTTCCGGCACAATATCCAATGTTTGCTGCGCCGTGTGTTCTTCAAATCGTCTGTTGCCTTGCTCAAAGTAATAATCGTCTATCTCATACCCCCAAAAGTCGAGTCCGAGATCATACGCCGCTATTCTCGACGATTGCGAACCTAAATGCGTATCGAGTATCTTATCGCCCTTTTTGGCATATCTCGACAGCACCCATTTGTATAATGCAATCGGCTTTTGGCAAACGTGAATACGCGGATCGCCCTTTTCACCCTGCGGTGCGTATTTGAAAAGTTTTGCGTTGTCGTTGAACGAAGTCCACGCATATTCGCACATAGCCATTGAGAAACTCTCGCTTATCGTAAGTTTTTCCCAAACGAGAAAGCACCTTGTCGGCGGTAAATCAAAATAGTTGCCGCCCCATATTATTTGGTTTTTGCTTATTCTCGCAAGCTCGTCAAAATATTCTTTCGACGGTGCTACGTCCCAATGCCGTATATCGTAACCTTCGTAATCTTTCCAATTTCCTCCCGCTTTGTTTTGGCGGTGTACCTTTTCCGCTTCAGCATAGCGTTTGCTTCGCCCTCTGCCGACGAAATGCGCTCCGAGTTCCTTGTTAAAGATACCCCCTGTTCTGTATTTCGTCGCCCAAGTCCCGCCTGTCCGACTCGCTGAAATGGTAGCGGTCAAACCGTTCACCGAATCTTGATCTCGGTTTAGATTCCCAATCTGCGGCTCCGCCGTGCAATCCTCTCTCTCTCTCTCTCTCTACATTAACAGTTTGTGAACAACCGCCGCCGTATGGAGGATCAACGCAAGCCAAATCGAAGAACTTATCGGGGAACTCCCGCATAGCTTCAAGGCAATCTCTTTTTTCAACAATACTTATGGGCATTGTCCTAACATTTGCTCCTTTGCAAGTTTATAAAATTTTGTGCTTACTTCAAACCCGTATGAGTTGCGCCCACAAGAACGCGCCGCGCGTAATGTTGACGCGCTTCCGGCGCAAGGATCAATAACCACATCGCCCTCGTCTGTAAACAACTCAATCAACCGTCTTAAAAGATTTACGGGTTTCTGCGTACTGTGTATTCTCGGTATCTCTTTTCCGTCGCGCCGCCACTCAAACCAATCGAATACCATATTGCCCTCGTTGTTGAATTTCGGGAGTTTATCGCGGTAGAAAAGTAATGCGAATTCTGTTGCCCCGCAAATTCTCATATTTGCCTTTAATACTTGCGGAGAATAGTTCTTTACGAAAAACAACGGCTGATATTTCTCAAACCCGTATTTCTTCGCCAATTCTACAAGAGGCATCATTTGTTCAAAAGCACAAAAGATTATCATAGCCGGAGCTTTGCCCCTCTCTTTCGGCTCTTTTTTCAGCATCTTGTGGCAAAAGTGGAAATACTCTGCTAAATTGAAATCCCCATCGCCGTTAAAGAAACTCGCTTTTGCTAACTTGCTTTCGCCGTTCTTATTGTCCCCCCCTACGTACCACATAGGATTGCTGCCGTATGCGTCCTTGCCTATGTTGTAGGGTATATCAGCGATCACAAGCTGCGCTCTCGGTATTTGATACCGTTTATAGTTTTGAAAATTGTCGTGGAATAATTCGCACTTGATTTTTGGCTTTATCTCGCTTTCTTCATACAAATCATCAAATCCTAATTGTGCCGCCATATCTTAAAATAAAAACCCTTCGGTTTTTTCCTCCTCTTTTTTTGTGGACATCTCTGCTATTTTATTCGCTTCCGCTAAATCCTCTTGCGTGGCAAGCATAAACTTCGCCGCGCTCGTCATAAACTCAATGCTCAAAATATCAAGTTTGTCTTGCCGCTTGTGTAATGTACCCATAAACACCACCACTTCTTTTGGCTTTAACGACCTTACGTGCGCGTATAGTCTTGCGGTGAATTTCGTTAGCCGGATCGCGCCTCTGTATTCTTTGTACTTGTACCCTTCGTCCGTCTTATCTAATCCAGTTGAAATGGTGAACATCAGCCACTTTGCCCCGTT
The DNA here is from genome assembly GCA_017560145.1 of Clostridia bacterium. Lineage (GTDB taxonomy): Bacteria > Bacillota > Clostridia > Oscillospirales > CAG-382 > Coliplasma. The sequence goes on from JAFYON010000022.1 coordinate 13,113, forward strand.
GTATACGTGTTCGTTAAATAACTTATTGCCACCCCAACATATCAAACGCCCTACGCCGAATACGGCTTTCTGCCCTGAACCATTATCGCCTATCAATACCAAGCAGATTCGCCTCCGAAAGCGGTGTTGTGTCTATCCCTACCGCTTTACAATCCTGTAATAAGTTGTCTATGAACCGCGTCATTGTAGCCGTGTCAAACGTCGAACTTCCGTAATACAAAATCACGTTTGTACAGTTGGGAAGTTTCGACTCAAACGTTTCGCAACTCCAACCGAGTCCGTTCTTTCGCCACGCCTCACAAAGTTTGTCAACCGCTTTGTTCGGTACGCAGACGGTATCGCTCACCCCGCCGATCTCTTTGATACAGTTTCGGTAAACCTCTACCTTCGGCAAGTTCATTTTCTCGGCTAACTTGTCTATGAATACCCACGCAAGCGCATTGGCATCAAGAGAACGCTTCGGGTGATATTTCTTTATCTCTATCGTCAGTTCCTCGCCTATATCGTCAAGCTCGACGAGGGCGTTTTTGCCCCCGTCAAACTCAAACGTTACAAGCGGCTTGCCCGTTTTGAAGTCAAATCCTGAACTCGCTATTTTCGCTTTCAGTTTCATTTTTTCTCCTTGATCTTTGCTTCGATAACCCTGATTGCCGTCTTAACATCATCGTCGGCGGTTTCGTAAATTCCCTTTACGGACTTTCTATCCGTCTTGTAGACTTCTTCAAGCGTCTTTCCGGCGTGTTCGCCCTCGCGGAGTTTGACTTGGAGAGCCATTTTATAAGCATTGTCATTTGAGAAATTCGGTTTGGGTTGAGAACTCGCAGGAGCCGCGTCATACTTCGTTGTACCCTGCGCCCAATATACGTCAGCGCCCATACCAAACGCCTTACACGCAACCGATATTGCGTCCGTATACGCTTTCTTATAGCACTCGTCATCGGAATACAATCCGCTTGTTTCTTTGGCTACCATTTTTGAGCCACCAATACCGAAGGACGGCTCTCTGCCTTTTGTGTGCAACCACAACGAGCAGAACGCTATAACCTCGCCATTCGCTGCGGGTTCAAGCCAAAAGGTTACGTCTTTCGTCCACCAACCTACTCCGCACTCGCCAAACTCTTCCGTGAGTTTTTGTATGCGCCACATAGGATTGATGTCCGTCATTCCTTTGAGTCTGCCCGCGCCGATTGTTTTCTGCGCCTCTTTCGGCACAACTCTCATTCGTTCATATAAAGCCATATTTTCTTCCATATCTTACCTCACTTGTATGTTCATTCGCTTTTCGATCATAGCACCGTCGAGCAGTTCACCGTTCTTCAACGCCGCCTTTATAGCGTCCTTGTTTATCTTGACCTCTGCCGAAAGCAAGTCTTTTCTGTTTTTCATCGCCCAATCAATGAACGTATCATCAACTACTACCGCCTCACTCGGTCTAAACGTGATCTTGTTCCTCGTTGTAGTAAACTCTTTCTTTCCGGCTACGGTCAAAGCGTTGGAAATGTACTGTATAAGCCAATCCTTGCTCTTTTCAAGCGACTTTCGGCGTTTGGCAAGCGCGGTTTCCTCTGCCTTGAGTTTTTCTATATCGCCTGTGTAGTCTTTTATGATACAAGCGATATTGTCTATCTTGTCATCGAAAGCGCCCTCGATCCCTTCAAGTGTGTCCGCTATGGCTTCTTCGGGAATCTCGCCGTTCTCTATTGCTTCCATCAGCTTCGCGTAGTCTGCTGATATTTCGTACAGTTTCATTTGCCCCTCCTATAAGTAATTTCTGTGAAACGTTGCCATCCACGCTATGTGTCCGTATTTCTTCTCAAATACTTTCTGCGCGATCACGTGCAACTTACGGTCAAGTTCTTTCCCCTTGTGCGCTTCTTCGTGATGTTCTCTGCACAAAGGAAAGATCAAGCCGTATTTGTCCGCTTTCGCCCTGTTTGCAGTTCCGTATGGGCAATGATGCCATTCGATATACGGACTACCGCAAACAAGGCAATACGGCTGATTAGTGATATTAGAACGGGAGCGCGTCATCGTTGCTTACAGCTTCAAACGACGGCTCGGAAGTCTTTGTCGGCTTACTGTCGAAATCCGCTTCCTCGCACACGATGCGTGTGTAAGTCTTTTTCACACCGTCCTTTTCATAATCGTTGATTTCTATTCTGCCCCAAAGGTGAATCGTTCTGCCCTTTTCACCATACTTGCAGATATAATCGCCCGTCTGCCCGAAAGCAGAGCAATCGAAGAAATCTGCGCGATCTTTCTTGAAACCTTTTACCGCTATGCGAAACGTCGCTACCATTATTCCTGACGGCGTTGCTTTCATTTCGGGATCGGCTACAAGATTGCCTTTCAAAAAAACTTTGTTGTTGTGCATAAATATCTCCTTTTTAATTTGATTTTCTAAAATAACATTTTGCTTTGACGCTCCAACGATTATTGTTGATACAATCGCGTATCAAATAATCGTCTACGCCGAGTTTTGTCGCGGCTTGCGTTATGGAATCGTATTGCCCTGTTATATTGCCCTCTTTGTCAATCGTGATAATCGGTATCTTTCTGTTATCTCTCGCAAACACGCTTCTTTCGTGAGCGAGTTGGCATTTATAAGAGCAAACCTTTTTGTTTCCGACGTGATATATATGGAATATAGCCGGAACGAATTTCTTTTTGCATATCGGGCAAGTTTTCAGGGTAAATTCGTTTTCCATTTCTTTTTTCCTTTCTTTTTCAAGTGTCGCAAATAATCTTGTTTCGGGTAGCATTTATCGGGGCAGTTTTCCTTTTTGCATTGTTCGCAAGGGTTTATCATTCCACCACCCCCATATTGCAAGAGGTGTCGAGCGTCTGTGATTTTTGCTTTCCGACTCGACCTCTGCGAGTTTCGCTTTCAGGGTAAGCAAGGTTTATCGCATCGCCCCTTTCGGCAATATCAAAACCTTGTTTCGTTCCGTTTCTTATAGGCAACTCAATACCCCCCCCCGTCAAGTTGCTTGCGCTCTTTGGATATTTCAGCGGCAAGCTCGTCTATTTTTGCGTTGTAGTCTACGTCAAGCATTTCACCGAATATCGCCATAAGGCAAGCGGTTACTATGCTGTCCCCAAATAAGTGATATTGCAGACTTGTCGGCTGACGTTTTGTTATGTTTGCTATGTCCTCGTCCTTAACGCCCATTAGTCTGCCGCACTCTTTCGGAGTGAGTTTTCTAATTCGGTATTTCTTTCCGTTTATCACTCGGTATTTATAACTGCCATCAGGTAACTGCGCCGGATGTGCCATAGCCACTTTCTCGCTATCATAAACCCGATCCTGTTGATAAAATTGTGTGCCGTTATTAGACTTCATCTCACCCACCCCCCCCACAAGGGCGGGTTCTATTATTTTCGGTTCAAGGTTTCCCCCGCCGACCGTGTGCATTGTTGGGGCGGCGCCTTCGGGCGAGTATACTCTTCTTGTTATCTCAAACATCTTTTCATATCCCCCACCCGTCAGCGTTCCTGCAAGTATGCATCCAACCATTCGATCAACCCCACATCACCATTTGTAGTTACTGTTCTTGACAAATCTTCAAGGTTTCCGCGATTGAAATTCTCGCTGCGTCGGAGGTAGCAACCATCAGCGCGTTTCAAGTGTACCCCCCCGACTCTATTATCGCGGGCGCTCTCGTTCCGTCGTTCCGCGCATAGTTCGCCGCCGAACTTTTTGAGTAACTGCACTTGATCGTCGGCGCTATCGCGTTGGGGCAGTTCACCAATGAAATTGTCGCAAGGTCGGTTTCCGGCTCTTGTAAGGATACTGTTAGCGTACCCCCCCCCGCTATTCGGCTCAAACTTGAAACCGTTGCCTTTCGCCTTGTTTCGTTCCGTATACGCTATGAAACTCTCAACCGCTTTATCGGACAAGTAATACTTTTCGTCTACCTCCGCTTCCAATACGTCTTTGAGTCTTAATTCAAGCGGACTACCCGCAGGAAACTCATAATATTCATCACCGAGCAGACTTATCATAAAGCACCTTCTTCTGTTCTGCGGTATCTTGTATTCCGTCGCGTTCAGTATCTTGTAGTAGTTGGAATAACCCAATCCTTCAAGCTCGTTCAGCCATTCGTAGAAATCCTCTTTGTTCGCTGATCCGCATACCTCCGGCACGTTTTCCATAACGAGTATTTGCGGTAATTCTTTGAGTTCTTTGAGTATTCTTTCGACTTCCCACAAAGTCCCGCTGCGAGTGCCGCTATCTCGGCTCATCCCTTTTCTCAAACCCGCATTACTCAAATCGGTACAAGGAAACGAATATGACAATATGTACTCATACTTGTCTGTATCAGTTATTTCAAGGTCATCACCGTGAACAAGGCACACCGAACCGAAGTTGTTTGTTGCTTTCATATCGTTGTATATCTGCCTTGCGGTTTCCTCTTTCATCGCTTTGAGTTGTTTCTCGCTTATCGGTTTGTTATAGTCCGTTGATATTCTGTCAACAAACCATTCCTTTATCTGCTCAACCGTCAACCCTTCGGAATAGTCTTTTGAGTCTTGCCTGAAATGCGTGTCCTTGTATGCCTTGATGCTCGGTATCGCCCATTCGCATATCTTCCAATGCTCAAACGGTACGCCGAGATATTTCAAAGCCAAACTCTGTGAGCCATATCCGGCAAACAACTCTATCAGCCTTATGGGTTTAGTTATCTTTTTCTTTGTCTTGAACTGATCGAATAGACTCAACACCTTCCCATACCCCCGTTCTGTTTACCCATTTGTCCTCGCCCTTGCGGTAAAAGATACACGCAGGATCGTTGCCGTTCCGTCCGTCCTGATTCTCATCGTAGCAGCACCAACCCTCTGTGTTGTACCCCATATATCCGCAAGCATCGATGTAGTAATCACAATCTTTACACTTCTTCATCATTGTTCTATATGTTGCAAATACACGCAAAGCACAACATCCTCTTTGCTTGCGAAAGGATAAATTCCCTTTGTTCTTTGTTTATGCCCCGCCCAAACGCTTATTACTTTGTGATGGTTGTATTCGGCTTCTTTTTCTCTTGTTGCATAAAACGTATCAAAGAGTTGTTCGCCTGTTCGTGTATCAAACGCCACAATTCTTTCGCTTAAAATAGTAAGCGATTTCAATTCTATATAAGTCATTTTTTGTTTGTTCCTCCCTCTGTGTATCTGTATCTCGTTAAAACAAGCCGTTCAAAATCTCGCCTTACGTCCCAATGATGTATCAGGTAGTCAACCGTGATACCTTTCCATTTGCAGTATCGCTCGGCAAGCTCCCGCACCTTCGGGTGATTGATATTCAAGTCGTTCCCGAAAGGACTATTGAACGTGTAGAACGGCACTTCATCGTTTGGATACATACTTGATACCCTCTTCTTCCAATCGGCGCTTTAACGCAAATATCGCATCAAGTCCGTACCTCGCATAAGCGTCGTTCAGGATCTCCTGCGCTTTCTTACTGTACTTGTTAAGCCGTTCAGCGCCAAACCCAAACTCTTCTTTGAGTGCAAGCAAACCTATCATCATTACCGTGTCGGCGGTTTCGTCCGTCAGTTGAAGTATCTCGTCCTGTATCGACTTTTTGATCGCTACGTTCAACGCAACGGGCAAGCGGTATTTCTTTAACGCCCTGTCTATGCGCGGGTATATCATTTCCATTTGCATTTTCTGTCCCTCCATACCATAGCGTCTGCTTTGATGTAATCTTCTTCCGATACGCGCTTCCACACCTTTGCGCCGGATTCGTCGGCTATCTGTATGTAATAGTGTTTGGCTTCCGCTATCGCTGTATCACTTACCCAATGCACTTTTCTGTTGGGTTGCTTATTTGTTATCTTCACGGTTCTCACCCTCCATACAGTAGCAATTCTTGACTTCCTCAAAACCTTTCATTTTGCGTTTGTTCTCTTCACAAAAGCAAACGATCTCGTTGTTCTCGACCTTGTATTGCAGTTTCTTGCAATCGGCGCAGCACACAAAATCTTTCGGCGGGAATATCTCGTTACCGTCCTCGTCTATCTCGCCCATTTCGATCCGAGTCTTTTGAATGAACTCAAACGCCCACCACATTATGATTCCGACAATAAACGTTGAAATCACTATTAAAATTTCAGTTTTCATCTTCTTCCTCCTCATTGGCTTTGATGGCGGTTATGAACGCCCTCGCAACTTTGTCGCAAAAATCCTCTATCTTGAAGTCCTTTATCAACTGCGATACCTCATCGCTTGCCTCTTGCGCGTGTTTCCCGCACATTACCTTTATCGGCAATCTGTCAATATCGCAACTGCATTGCATAGAACCGTCAAGGCAAATTCCTATGTGCAGTTCCAAAAAGTCCACCGTTTCCCTCTTTTTGATACCCAAAGTCTTTGCGTCTATCTTTACATATTCCATCAAAGTTCCTCCGCTTTCTGTATTGCAAGCCGAGCTTTCAACCTTACCTCGTCTTTGCTCAACGCCTGTTCGTTGTTCTTTTTGAACTCTGCCTCATATTCGTCCGGCTCAAATGAACTCTTACAACCGCCGTTGATCTCGGTAACGATTCGTCCTCGTTCTACCCCCGCTTGCCATTTCCTTTCCCATTCGCTGTTCCAAATAGTGCCGTTCTCAACCTTGTCAACGTATTCAAGGAAAGTATTGACGTTTGGCGTTATCCTCGTTTTTCTTTTCAAACCGTCAAGCGCCCAATATGCCGATTCGTATGGTATATTTGTCAATATCTTTTGCCATACATTTATATTGTCCTTTACGTCAAATGCCGGAAACGCTTGCACCATTAGCTTGATAAAATCCGTAAATTCCGTTTTAGTCATCTTTCCATACCTCGTTTACAAGATCATCAATGTCTTTGTCCGATGCTTCCGTAGTTTCCCAACGCTCTTGATTCAGCCACGTATGCGGGTGAGGTATGAACTCCACAAACCGCCATTGTCTGCTTTTCTTCTGTTCCTGAAGCGCCGCCATTATGTCGGGAAACCTTTTCTTGATATGCGGTATTCTCTTGAAAAGACTTCGGCAACCTTTCTTGTTGACTTTGCGAGGATATGCTGCCCAAAATTCCTCAAACAAACGGTCTAAATCGTCCTGTCCCGTTAAACTCTCGGATTTTAGAAAAGCTCCCCCCATACCCCCTATAAAAGATTTACTTTTAGAAAGAGAAAGAACACTATTACATTCCATTGTTGGTTTCATTTTAGATTCTTTATTAACCTCTATATCTGTATCCTCTATAGGTTGATTATTTATATATATATCTTTACCTCTATATTTTGTAGTTTCTTCTGTCTTTGTAGTAGGGGGTAAATTTTGCCCCTCGATTAAACTTTGTTTAATCGGAGTTAAACTTTGTTTAATCGGTGAGTCGGTTTCGACCACAGGCGTGAATTTTTGCGTTGCAAGGTCGAATTGCAAGGTTGGTTTCTTTGTGGCTCGGTAGTAAATCCGCTTTATGCAGTTGTTGCTATCGGCGTTCCGGCGTTCTATAAGTCCCATATTCACAAGCCGTTTGAGGACTTTCAAAACGCCCTGAACGGTTATTCCGCACCAATCGGCAAGGTACTGTAAATCCTTGTTGTAATACTGCCCTTCGATTTGTGAGTAGCCGTAGATCACCGCATACACGATAAGCTCGTTGCCTTTGAGATTCAGCGCCTTACGCATAAAACCCTGCAAGGTCGTGTAGTTTTCATAATCTATTTTCATATCTGTACCTATCGCACTTTATGCCGTAATAATCAAGATAGTCCTGAACGTGCAGTTTGCCTCTTTCGTGAAGTCTGTCGTGCTTGAATTTGATCTCGCGCATTTTTCGTGCGCCCAACTGATAATTACATCCAAGCAGCTTGCATAACTCGTTGATCGTCAGCACGTCTTTTGACAAAATTTGTTCTCTTTCTTGATACGTCATTTTTCGATACGATTTGCCTTACCCTTTCTTTTGTGATTCCGAATTTATTTCCTACGCTTTGGAGTGTGCAACCCATTTGTACGAACCTCAAGATGATCTCGTTGCGCTCTTTCGTGTTGCTCGGCTCTGCCACCTTATTGAGTATTCGTTGGAGGTTGGCTGCTCTCATTTGCTTGCGCTCATAGTCCGCTTTCTCTTTACAATGTATGTGGTAGAGGTTTTTTGCGCTTCGTCCTAACTGTTCGTTGCAGTACGGGCATTTCTTATCCGTGTAGAGATTAAATAACCCCAAGCCGTAGGCGTGTATAGTGTTCTGCGAATAGGTACACCATTCAAGGTTCTCTGCTTTGTTGTTGTGTTTGTCGCCGTCCAAGTGGTTCACGATCAGCGAATCGTCTGACCGCTTCAAGAAGGTTTCCGCAACCACTCTATGCACGTATCTTCTCTTTTGCTTGCCGTTCTCTGTTACCACAAACATAAGATAGCCGTTTGTATCGTAGAGAGGCGGTGTAGTCCACTCACCGTTAGCAAGCCGGAGAATATCGCCGTTGCGTGATACCTTTACAAAGTCGTTGTAGTTTTCAAATTCCATATGCCCCGTGTCCTTTCAAATGCCCAAAATCTCGTTTATAGCAGAAACGATTTTAGGGTTACTGTTTTTGCCGTTCATAATTTTATTAAGGTAAGACGTGTCGAAATAAAGTCCGGTTCTGTGAGCAACCTCGCTTACAAGCCAACCCTGTGTCTTATCCTTGTTGATAACGGCGATTTTGATTTTTTTGCCGTAATCGGTCATTTAACTCCTTCCTTTCTTGTGTAATATTCACGAAAATCTTTGTTCAATACTACAAAAATATGTGTTTTCGTGTTGACAAATTACAAAATTATGTATAGGATATATGGTAACCACACGCAAATAGCCCGTTTACACAATTATGTAACCACGATTATATTTTACACATTTTTATGTAAATTGTCAATGCTTTTTCTACATTTTTATGTAAATCGGCACTTTGCACAAAAAAATGTTGAAAGAATGTTGATTTTTATGGAATTGTACCAAAAAATTTATGATTTATGCCAACGGAAAGGCATAAGCATAAACAAAATGTGCGACGAAACAGACATTTGGACGAGCGCAATTACTAATTTGAAGAAAGGCAGAGCCAATACATTGTCCGCTGACAAGTTGGCAAAGATAGCCAATTACTTTAATGTGTCCGTCGATTATCTGTTGGGCAATAATGAAAATAAGGGAGATGCCGAATTGCGCGATCTGCTTGAAGAACTGCGTTCCGATCCCGATAAGCGTATGCTTTTCTCGATTGCCAAAGGCGCAACCGCCGCCGAAATACGCGAAGCTGTTGAGATAATCGAAGCTATCAAAAGGAACAGAAGATGACCGAAGATTGCTTTTGCGCCCGTTTTATCAATCTCCCCCGCCATATCAACGCCGTTACCGTGCTTGATTGCGAGGGTTATTACAATGTCTATCTAAACGCTAACCTCTCATACGACGAGTGTATGCGCGTGTTTGAACACGAAATGGAACACGTCAGGCAATCGCACTTCTGTCAGGAAAAGTCCGTCGCCCAATGCGAAAAGGAAGCCGACGAAAAAGCGGACAAAATCGTTAAAAAACGGTTGGAAAATCGTCCC
>JAFYON010000023.1 GCA_017560145.1 Clostridia bacterium
GTATCGTCGACGAAAAGCTCGTCGAGCATCGCCTTAAGCTCGGTATCCGACATTTTTCGGATAAGAAGCTCCTGCAGCTCCGACGACATATTTGAAAAGCATTCCGCCGCAACGTCCTTTGCCATCATACGGAAAAACAGCGGGAGGCGTTTTTCCTCCAATTCCTCGCAGATGACCGAAAGGTCGAAGGGCTCGAGCTCGGAGATAATCGCGCGAATGCTTTGGTAATCGCCCGTATCGAAATACTCGGCGATCTTTTCATAAAGCTCTTCTAACTGTTCTTTTTCCATCTTTAACCGTTCCTTTCATTTTGATAGTAAAAAGGAAGCACGGTCAAAAATCCAAAATTAACGCGGAAAAGGCGAGAAATCAACCGATTCCGCGCAAATACTTTTGGGTTTTATGCCGCTACTTCGCGATGAATCCATTAAATTCTCACCTCTTTTTTTCGTTAGAACTATTTCATTATAAATGATAACCCCAAAAATCGCATTTGTCAATTAAAATTTTATTGATTTAATTCCCTTTTGTGCTATAATATGCTTACATTAATATAAAAGAGGAATTTTTATGTTCAGCTTCGGCAATTCATGGGACGCTTTAATGGCACCCGAATTCGAAAAAGAATATTACAAAAAGCTGCGTGCTTTCTTAAAATCCGAGTATTTAAAATCGGGCGTGCCGATATATCCCGAAATGGATAATATCTTCAACGCCTTCAAATATACCGACTATAACGACGTGCGCGCCGTTATCATCGGTCAGGACCCCTACCACGGCGCAGGTCAGGCGCACGGACTTTGCTTTTCGGTAAAAAAGGGAGTACAAAAGCCGCCGAGCCTCGTTAACATCTTCAAGGAGATCGAAAGTGATTTGGGCATCACCCCTCCCAACCACGGCGAGCTTACCGATTGGGCAAAGGGAGGCGTTATGCTTTTAAATGCCGTTCTTACCGTGCGTGACGGGTCGGCGGGAAGCCACCGCGCAAAGGGATGGGAAATATTTACCGACCGCGCCATTTCCCTGCTTAACGAGCGTGAAGAGCCGATAGTTTTTCTGCTTTGGGGCGGTTATGCAAGAGCGAAAAAGGCGCTTATCACGAACAGCCGCCACCTCATTCTCGAATGCGCCCACCCGAGTCCGCTTTCGGCATACAACGGCTTTTTCGGCTGTAAGCACTTTTCGAAATGCAACGAATTTTTACGCTCGATCGGAAAAGAAGAAATAAACTGGCAAATCAAATAAAAGTAAAAGGCACTCAAGCGAGTGCCTTTTTGTTTATACACATTTATACGTAAAAGATGAAAACCGAAGCGACGATGAGAACTGCCGACAATATGACCTCAGCAACGGCAGTATATCTGAGCGCTTTGTTGGACAGCAGTTTAATACTCACCGCCGATAGAATCAAAACGATAGCGGAAAGCGCAAACAGCACGATCCCGTATCCCCAACCTATACCCATAAAGTCAACCCCGCTCGCCGCCGGATCGTTTGTAAGATCATTGGAAATTCGAGTGATATCGCAAATGGCGTAAGCAGTGCCGATTACAGTCAAAATCGCAAAAACAACCGACAATATAAATAAAATTGTTGAAGCTGATTTGTTCATTTATGCCTCCTTCGATGCCTTTTGCGGATTTAAACCACTTTTTCGTAATTACACCAATCTGCGACACCATTTTCATCAAAATAGATCATAAAATATTCCGGTGGGGTAGTTCCGAAAAAATCCGTTTCTTTCTCGGAAATCAAATCTCCGCAAGCGCAATCGCGATACAACCCGTCTTCATCGGGTGTGCCTCGTTTTCTGTCGAAATCACCGTATTTTTCAATTATCTCGGAAGAAGTTAATCCGATAATATTGTCTTCCGAATATTTGGCACAGCTTGATAAACAAAGCGCGATAACAAGAAGTGCGGCGAATAATATATAAACTTTTTTCATTCTGTGACCTCATTTAATATGTTAATATTCTCCGTACACTTTTACTCAAATACGAAATAAACAAAGCATAAAATACTTATTACCGCGACCGCGGAATGTATGCAAAGCAGCACCTCGGAGGTTATTTTAACGGTGCGGTTTTGTGCGAGCTTTACACCCGCAAGCGATGCGGCAAACCGAACGAGGCAAGGATTATCGCCGCGATGAAGAAGCCGAGCCAAGCCCGCTTTCGGCTTCGCAAAGCGCAAAGCTTGTAGTTCTCATATTAAGACGTATCAACGATTTTACCGTTCCGTCGTACGCAACCTCAAGAAGAAACGACGTTTGATCGGCGTATTGGATCAGACAATAATAGATATCGTCAACCAAGAGCACTTCACCGACCTCACAGATATCGTTCGCAACGGAATCTACGTTTTCATCCTTCAACTGATACATCCAATATCTCAGGTCGGAAAGCTTCGGTTCGTATTCTAGATTATATTCGAGATTTTCCGTTTCGACCTGCTTCAAGCCGTAATCGTCGTCATTTTCCGATTCAAACATAACGTCGGACAGCGTACCGTCGGGGAACAGATAGGTATACGAGCGTTCATACGGCCCGATATGAAATCCGAACAGATCGATCCCGTTTTCCATCTCGCTTCGATTCAACCTATAGGTATATTCCGAAGCATGCCCTTCCGCGCGGTAGATCACTTTGGTTCCGTAGCCGTCATAGCTTACTTCGTTGTCGATACAACCGCCAAGCGAAACGAGCAGAAATGTGCCGAGGAGCAGTAACAATACAATATTTAATATCTTCACACGCATCCCCCCTATTAAACCTTACCGTTTTTCACGCAAATACGAAATAAACAAAGCATAAAATGCTTATTACCGCAACCGCGGAATGTATGCAAAGCAGCACCTCAGATGTTATTTTAACGGTACGGTTTTGTGCGAGCTTTACACCCGCAAGCGA
>JAFYON010000024.1 GCA_017560145.1 Clostridia bacterium
AAGCTCGAAAATCATACCCGACATTGCAAGCTGGATTATAAGAACGAAGGGCATAACCGTCATTGCGGTGTTGGGGGTTTTTACTATCGAGGATACCATCAAGCCGAGCGCGTCGGAGCTGAATATGATAAAGAAGAAGGTAAAGAACATTTCCAAGAAGGCGGGAAGCAAAACACCGCTTTCGGGGAATGCATCGAGGTTTGCAACGCAGGTTATTGCGGTAACGATGATTGCCTCGACAAAGCTAAGCACAAGCTCGAAAACCATGTGCGAGGTTATGTAGGAGGAGATGTGCAAGCCCGATCTGTGCTCACGCTTGATAATATCGCGTTCCTTGCATATCGATTGGATCGAGTTAAAGATACCGATCCAGATACAAGCACAAACCAAAGCGAATGCGCCGTTTCTTGATTCGTTGTATTCAAGGAACATCTTATCGCCGGTAACCATTGAAATAAGCAATGTGATTATCGCGGCACTGATAAAGGTCTTATATCCCTTGTCGTTCAGGAAAACGCGGAAGCATTTTCCGATGTAAATACGTATTTGTGTTGCTCTAGAAGCGCCGTTCACGGTTAAAACCTCCTTTATTTAGCCATTCTTTCGCTGTATTTTTGAATATAGAAGTCGGACAATCCGTCGCCGCCCTCATCTGCGCGGTTAATACGCTTAACAACGCCCTCAAGCGAATCGGTTTCGAAGAAGTCCTTTGCCTCCTGAATACCGCCGAAGAATGCAAGATGTCCGCAGTTGTCCTGAACGCTCTTTGCCAAAACGACTACCTTGTTGAAAAGCTCCGACGCTCTGTCGGGCGCGTGGGAGATGACCATAACGATCTTGCCCTCGTCGGCAATGTTGCGGAGGTTTTGCATAAGGCTCTTCGACATAATTCCGTCAAGACCCGAATCGGGCTCGTCGAGGAAGAAGAGGCTGGGGTTTGCGATATATTCAACTGCGATCGACAAACGCTTTTTCTGACCGCCCGAAAGCTTCGAAACCAAGCTGTTGCGTTCTCTTTGCAAGCCGAGCGTTTCCAAAACCTTTTCGATTCTTGCGGCGCGCTCTTCCTTGGAGGTGCTTTGGGGCATTTTCATTTCTGCGGCGTTGCTTAAGGTATCGTAAACGCTGTCGCTCGTGCGGATGAGATCCTGCTGGGGCACGAAACCGATCTTGTACTTCATCGATTCGAAATCCTCGTAAATATCGGTATCGCCGTGCATGATCTTGCCTTCCGCCTTTTCATAGCCCATAACGGCGTTCATAAAGGTGGTTTTGCCTGCACCCGAGCCGCCGAGTATAAGCACCATTTCGCCCGATTGGATGGTCATATTGATGTTTTGGAGAAGCATAAGCTTTCTTGCGCGCTGCCAAACGCTTCTGTGCTCGATATGGATATCAAGGGTAACGGGCGAAGCCTCTGCCGAGGAGGCAAGCGCGGTGTTGACCTTTTGATAAAGGAATTTCTTTCCGTCGTATATAAAGTGGGTGGTGCCGATGCGAACGCAATCGCCGAACGAAAGATAAGAGGGGTGCGTGATGCGGACGTTGTTGATATAAACGCCGTTTAAGCTATTGTGGTCTACGACCGCCCAGCCGAGCTTTGCCGAGAAAAACGAAGCGTGATTTGCCGAAACGGTACGGTCTTGCAAAACCGCGCCTCTTCCGACACCTCTGCCGATGTTGATCTCCGCCATGCTGTTGTCGATCTCGATTCGTCCGATTTCGCTATCGCAGGGGAAATTCGATGAGAATATCATACAAATAAATTCGGTAGCGGCTTTTTTATCGTCGTTGAAGATGTGAAGCACGTCGCCGTCTTTAAGGTAATATTTCGTTTTGGGAGGGAGCTTCAAGCCGTTAACGTAGGTGCCGTTAGTGCTGTTGACGTCTACGTAAAAAACGCCCGAGGCATCGCGATAGATTTCGCCGTGTGCACGGGAAACGAATTTTGCGCGAAGATCGACGTCCGCCTTCTGCTTTTCGGTGCTTCTGCCGACGGTCATAAAGCTTTTGACGTCATACGAATTAAAATCGTTGCCGGTAAAGACAAAAAGCTTTTCTTCCATAAGTGATTTCGGCATTATCATCGTTTTTTCCATTGCTTACACCATCCTTAGATTTTCTGTAACAATTATAGCCCCAAAGCCGATAAATGTCAACACGGCATTAACAAATTGTTAAAACGCTGCACCCTTTGATTTTCGTATCATATCCTTTAATTCGCGCACCGCCTCGCCCAATCCTCCGACCTTGTCGATAATTCCGTGGTCCACCGCCTCGCGCCCGTCGATAACCGTACCTATATCGGTCGTCATATCGTCGGTCGCCGTCATAAGTTTGCGAACCGTGTCGCCGTCCGCGCGTGAATTGCGGACGATGAATTCAATGATCCGCTCCTGCATTTTCGCAAGGTTTGCAAAGGTTTGCGGAACGCCTATCACCAAGCCGTTCAATCTTACGGGGTGTATCGTCATCGTTGCGCTTGGGACGATAAAGGATCTTTTTGCCGAAACCGCCAAGGGCACGCCGATAGAATGTCCGCCGCCGAGCACGATCGAAACGGTCGGCTTGGTCATACCCGAGATAAGCTCTGCTATTGCAAGACCTGCCTCGATATCGCCGCCGATGGTGTTTAAAAGCAGCAAAAGTCCGTCGATCGCATCGTTTTCCTCCACTGCCACAAGCGTGGGGATGCATTGCTCGTATTTTGTCGATTTGCTTTGGGGCGATGCGGCAAAATGCCCCTCGATCTGTCCCGCTATTACCATTGAATGAATACAAATCCCCTCCGAGCTTGTCGTTACGCTCGCATCGGCTTGTTGATACTGCTCTTCCTCGGTCGGTTCATTTTTGTCAAGCTCTTCGCCGTTGTTGCAAAAAATCATAAATTGCTCTCCCAATCGTTTTTTAATTAGTATTGTGGCAAAGCAAGGTCTTTATACCGAATAAAAAGACCGAAAATGCCGATAATAACAGTAAAAATCAGGTAAATTCGGGAGTTAATATGCAAAACGGAATGATAACACGATTGAAAAAAAGCTACCGTTCGGTAAAAAAGCGTCTTGACGAGACACGCGTTTCCGATTGGATATACGATAATTTTTATCTCATCGACCGCCGATACCGCGCGTTGATGAAGAACAAGCGCGCGCTTTCGCATAGGCGAATCTTCGATCTGCTTTTTTCCTGCTGCGAGGATTGCGATTTTTCGCCGTCGCCGAAGGGCATTGCCGCGCGCATCACTAACGAAAACAGAGAATTCGGCTTTTTCGAGCTCGAATCGATACGCGAGCTTCTTTGCGCGTGCGCGATCATAAAAATAGGTGAAGCGCTTGAATCGAATTCGGGCACCGATATGATACCCAACGCCGTAAGACTGTTGAATTCGGTTTCCGACCCCGAATACAGCGATATTCTTCCAAGCGTCTGGCTGCCCGAAAAAATCATTTCCGAATTCGAGCCGAATTACGAAAGCTTTTCTGCCGAAACGAAAAGCCGGTACCGATTGGCGGTTGCCGATATTGCAAGGGCGAACCGAGAAAGCGAGTCGCAAACGGCAAAGCGGCTTACCGAAAAAGCAAAAGGGGAGGGGTGTCTGCTTGGCAATCTGCTTTTTGTCCCCGACAAAAAATATATCCTTCTTTGGCTTACGGGCGCGGCTTTGGTTTTTGCCCTGCTTTTTGCGCTTTCGCTTTTTCTTGTGGGTTGGGTGACCTGCCTTCTCGTTATCCCGTTCGGCATTGCATCGGGCGCGGTTGCGGATATTTTGGTTTCCCGCGTGATGCCAAATACGTCGGCGCCGAGAATTGAATTGAATTCGGTACCCGACGATGCAAAAACGCTCGTTACCGTTGCGGCGCTGCTTACCGGAGGCAAGGGCGACGAACGGGTTTTCGAGTCCTTGGTCAGGTTCCGTTATATGAATCCCGACGCGAATATCTATTTCTGTCTGCTTGCCGACCTTCCCGATGCCGAAACGCCTTATATGCCGCGCGATAACGAAATTATCGGAAACGCGTTTCGCAGGATCGACGAGATGAACCGTCTTCACGGCGAACGCTTTTGCATTTTCTTCCGGGAAAGAGTGTTCAACAAAAGCGAATCGAGCTATGGAGGATGGGAAAGAAAGCGCGGCGCCGTTTGCGAGCTTGTGTCGCATATTGTCAACGGCGACAAGCGCGAATATCGCGGCGGCGATTTCATACGCGATATAAAATATATTCTGACTCTCGATTCCGACACGAACCTTTCGGTCGGAAGTGTAAAGGAGCTTTTGTCGGTTGCACTTCATCCGTTAAACCGTCCGCAATCGGTCGATGGCAGAGTCGTTTCGGGCTACGGCATTATTCAGCCGAGTGTCCGCACCGAGCTTAAAAGCGCGTATAAAAGCGCGTTTTCGCGTCTTATTTCGGGCTCGGGCGGAGCCGACGTTTATTCGGGCGCATCCTTTTCGCGCAGACAGTCCTTGCTCGGCTGCGGCACGTTTTGCGGAAAGGGGCTTATCGACGTTTCGCTTTTCGAGGCGTTGGTGTGCAAAAATTTCCCCGAGGGGCTTATTTTAAGCCACGACGTGCTCGAGGGCAACGTTTTGCGCACGCTTGCCGCAACGGATATAACGCTCACCGATTCGACACCTGCAAACCCTGTTTCCTATTTCAGACGTCATCACCGTTGGATGAGAGGCGATTTTCAGAATCTTGTGTTTTTATTTAGCAAAAGGTTTGGCTTTGCTTCGAAATTCGGGCTGCTTGCGGTCGCGATAAGGCATTTGTCACCGATAGGATCGTTTGCCGCCATACTTTTTTGTTGCTTCGAGAAAAACACAAACGGACTTGCTCTGCTCCTTCTTGCCTGCTCGGAATTTTTGCTCCCGTTTGCGATAAGCTGCATTACGGTTTTCTTTTCGGCGGCGCCTTTTGCCTGTGTAAGATTCTTTTCAAAGGCATGCTCGAGCCTTAGCCAAAACGCGCTGCGGGTGTTTTTCGAAACGGCCTCGCTATGCCGCCGTGCAATTTTGGCGTTGGACGCTTTGATTCTTGCATCGATAAGGCTTTGCACGCGCAGAAAAACGCTTGAATGGACCACCGCCGCACAAACCGAGCGCCTTTCTTCGACACTCGGTAAATACGTGCTCGACGGCACGGGCTCGGTAATATTCGGAATCTTTCTGTTGGTGTTCGCTTCGCCCTCGTTTATAAAGCTCGTCGGTCTTTTGTTTTTTGCATATCCGCTTGCCGCTGTTGTGCTTTCGCGCAATATCGGTGGCGGCGGAATCGCAAGGCCGAGCTTCACAAAGCAGCAAAAGGAGCTTCTTATATCGCACGCTACGGATATGATCGGCTTTTATTACGACAACGTAAACGACCGTACGAACCATCTTCCGCCCGACAATATCCAGCTTTCGCCGGTTGGCGATATTGCGCTTCGCACCTCTCCGACGAACGTCGGCTTTTATCTCGTTTCGCTCCTTGCCGCGCGTGATTTGGGGATAATCGGCTCGAACGAGCTCTGCGACCGTCTTTCGGCATCGCTCGATACCGTCGAGAAATTGGAAAAATACAACGGCAATCTTTACAATTGGTATTCTTTGACCGACCTTTGCGTTATCGGCGACAGATACGTTTCGTCGGTCGATAGCGGTAATTTCGTCGTTATGCTCGTCGCGTTGAAGGAGGGCTTGCGTGAATATTCGCAGGAAAACGAAGGGATAAGTCGGTTGATCGCACGTGTCGAGGCGTTGATCGAGAACACGGATCTTACCGTATTTTACGATTCTCGCCGCGAGCTTTTTTGCATCGGTATACGCGGCGACGGCAAAAGGGACTTATGCTTTTACGATATGCTTATGAGCGAGGCAAGAATGACGGCTTATTACGCGGTCGCAGCTTCGATAGTTCCGAAAAGGCATTGGCAGACGTTGGGGCGCACGCTTACTCACAAATCGGGCTATATCGGAATGAAGAGCTGGTCGGGCACGGCGTTTGAATATTTTATGCCGCAGCTGTTTTTGCCTCTTTACCGCGATTCGTTTTTATATGAATCGCTTGCCTTTGCACTTGCGGTGCAGAGGGGAGAAAACAAAATATTCGGAGTAAGCGAAAGCGGATTTTATTCCTTCGACAGCGAAATGCGATATCAATATAAGGCAAACGGCTTGCAGACGCTTGCGCTTCGCCGTATCGGAGAAAACGAAAAAACGATATCGCCCTATTCGACCTATCTTTCGCTTTGTATATGCTCGACTGCGGCAATCAAAAATCTGCACGAGCTTGAAAACCGCGGAATGTACGGCAGATACGGGCTTTACGAGGCGCTTGATTTTAATGTCGATCAAGGCGGCGCTTGCGTTAAAAGCTATATGGCGCACCATATCGGGATGAGTATTATTGCAATAATGAACGCGGTTAAGGACAATATTTTCGTGCGGCGCTTTACCTCGGATATAAAAATGGCGTCTGCGCACGAGCTTTTGCAGGAAAAGATCCCGACCGATGCGCACGTTTTCGAGGACGATGCCCGACGCGAGCGCGAGATAAAGCGGCCGAGCGCCGCCGTTAAAAGCATATCGACTTTGCCCGATCTTACTTCGCCGAGCTCGGTTTTGCTTTCAAAGGGAGATATGACGGCGATAGTGACCTCGAGCGGACACGTTGCGATAAGCTGCGGAGAGCGTGCGATAACAAACACGGTGTTCGATCCCGATTCGCTTCGGTTTTCTCTCGGAGTAACGCTGTCGCGCTCGGGCAAGGCGTTCGGATGCGCTCCGCTTTACGGAAAAGAGGGAAAGAGCTTTGAAATAAAGGGAGATTCGGTTTCTCATATTGCATCGTGCAGAGATTTTTCGGGCAGAGTGCAATATGCAATGTCAAAAAGCGGCGGTTGTATGATAATCAGCACTCGCGCCGAGGCGTTGAAAAGCTACGACGTAACGCTTTCGTTCGAGCCTGTGCTTGAAGCAAGCAAGAAATTTTTATCGCATATCTCTTTTTCACGTCTTTTTATCGAAAGCGAATACGATGCGCAAAGACGCATTCTTTATTTTCACCGAAGAAGCGGCGAGGACGGTCGGCATATTTTTACACTCGCCGTTGCGCCCGAAGACAAAAGAAATTCATTTTCATTTTTAACAAGCCGCGAATCCCTGTGCGCCGCCTCGATCACCTCTCCGCTTGATTACGCATTTGTTCCTACCGACAACGCCGTCGGCGCTTGCATCGATCCGCTTTGCCTTGTGCGGTCGGCATCGGCAGAGGGCGGAAGGGCTTCGTTTATTATTGCATGCGGACAGACCAAGCGCGAATGCGAGCGTAATATCGGGCTTGCGCGTGCGGACAAGACGTTTGCACCGATAAAGCATCAAAGTCAGGCCGAGTCCTCGCTTCTAACGGCGTTGCTTTACAACAAGGGCGACGCGGTTGTCGAGGAGTTCCCGAAATGCTCTGTCAACGACCTTTGGGCAAACGGTATCTCGGGTGATTTTCGCTTTGCGGTCGTTTGCGCTTCGGAAATTGCAAAAAAGCGCATTTCCTCGATCCTTAACGCCTATTTGTCGCTTGCAAATTCAATGATAAGATGCGAGCTGATATTTATCGTTTGCGAATCGGACGGATATAACCGCCCCGTTGAAAGGTCGGTCTATGAATCCTGCGAGAGGGCAAACGCCGTGCAATATATCGGCAAAAAGGGCGGAATTTTCATTCTGCGCAAGGATAATATAAGCGACGGGCTTTTGACCGCGCTGAAATCCCACGCGAGCTTTTATTACGATCTTTCCCGCCCTCTGCCGAGGATAAAGCTTGCAGGTCGGTTTGATATCGGCAACACGGTCACGTTGCCGCAAAACGCGGCAAGGCTTTCGCCTCCCGAGTACTCGATCGCTTCGGGCAACGGCTATTTTGAAAATCAAGCTTATATTGTCGATAAAAGCTCGCTTCCCAAAGCACCCTATTCCTTCGTGCTGACGGGAAGACGCTTTTCGACCGTAGTAACGCAATCGTCGCTCGGCTATACCTTTTACGATAACGCGCGCGAGCGAAGGCTTTGCTCCTTTTACGGCGACCCGCGCTCGCTCGATCGAGGCGAAACGGTATTTATGCTGTCAAACGGAAAAAGATATGACCTCTGCGCGGCTTCGTCACGGGTGGCATACGAAAAGGGAAGGGCGGTTTATTACGGCGCGGCGGACGGGATAAATTACGCTCTTACGGTGTGCGTCGACCCGAAATATCCCGTCAAGCTGATTCGAGTTCAATATCCAAAGGGCGTTTCGGCAGAAACCCACTTCGTCATCGAGCCGGTTATGGGCGATTCGGTCGGGCAGAGCGGAAATATATCGTTAATGCGCTTTTCGTCTGGCAATAATTCGGCAATGCTGTTTCGCAATATATTCGGTATGACCTTCCCCGAGGGCGTTGGGTTTGCAGGGGTCTGCGGCGGAGAATTAAGGATAGAGGAAAAAACGCTTGCTTCAAATTCGGGCGACGTAATATTCTTCCTCGGCGCCGCAACGAGCGAATCGGGGGCAAAGAAAATCGCCTCGATCATAAACCGCAAATTTTTCGAATCCTCGCTTCACAACGCAAGCCTCTTTGCCGAATCGATGATACCGAAAATAAAAATATCAACGCGCAGTAAAACGACCGACGCGCTTATGAACTTCTTTATGCCCTATCAGGTTGCGGCTTGCCGAATGTATGCGCGCGGCTCGTTTTATCAAAGCGGCGGAGCTTACGGCTTCCGCGATCAGCTTCAGGATTGCCTTACTCTGATCTATTCAAGCCGCGAGCTTGTGCGGAACCACATCCTTCGCTGCTGTGCACATCAATATTACGAGGGCGACGTTATGCATTGGTGGCACACGCGAAATATAAACCGCGTTAACAACGGGGTGCGAAGCAGATGCTCGGACGATTTGCTTTATCTTCCGCTCGTTGTTGCAGATTATATCGAAAAGACGGGCGATCACTCTCTGCTCGATATCGGTGTGAAATATCTTTCCTCGCCGCCCTTGGGCAAGAGGAACGAAAGGTATGAGCTTCCGAACCGTACCGACGTTAAGGAAAGCGTTTATCTTCATTGTCTGCGCGCACTGTCGCGTGCAGACCGTGTCGGCGCTCACGGGCTTATTCTTATGGGCTCGTGCGATTGGAACGACGTCTTTTCGTTGGTTGGCGAAAAGGGCGTGGGAGAAAGCGTTTTTTCGACCTTGCTTTTTATCATCGTTGCCGAAAGGTTTATTCCCATAGCCGAATCGCGCAACAACAGAGCAACCGCAGACCGTTACCGCGAAAGGGTAAGGGCGCTTCGCAAAGCGGTTGAGGATAACGCCTTTTTCGGCGACAGATATGCACGCGCCTTTTGCGACGACGGCAGAATTTTGGGTGTCGAGGGGTGCAAGGAATGTGAGATCGACATTCTTTCTCAGGCGTTTGCCGCGTTGGCAGGGCTCGACGGAGGTCGGGTAAGGCTTGCCTTGAAAACCGCGTTTTCCAAGCTTTACGATCGCAAAAACAAAATATTCAGGCTCTTTTATCCGCCCTTTGTAAACGGCAAGGCGCGTGTGGGATATATACGCGGATACGTTGCCGGCATACGCGAAAACGGCGGTCAGTATACCCACGGCGCGCTTTGGGGCGCACTCGGATTTCTTGCCGTCGGTATGACCGAGGAGGCGTTGGCGGTGCTTGAATGTGCAAACCCTGCCGCAAGATGCACCGACAAGGAGCTTGCGAGCCGCTATAAGACCGAGCCTTATGCCGTCGCCGCAGATATTTATTCGGGCGATCATTCGGGCAGAGGCGGTTGGAGCTGGTATACGGGTGCGGCATCATGGCTTTACCGCATTATGCTCGAGCGGGTTCTCGGTTTGAAATTCGGCGCAGACGGCGTCTTGCTTTCGGCAACGCCGATAATTCCCTTTAACGCCCAAATTTCGTTGTGCGATGCAAGGCTTAATATCATCGCATCGGAGGACGTGACGTCGCCCACTCTCGACGGCGAAAATATAACCTTTCCGCTAAAGCTAAACGGCGGCGAGCACACTGTTTGTCTGCCGATATACAAAAGAAGCGAATAAAAAAACAAAACTGCACTGTTCGGGGAAAGCCCGTCGGTGCAGTTTTTAAGTTGCTTTATATGGGTTAAGATTCTTTTTTGATATCGTATTTTCCGTTGCTTATATTTTCCTGCTCGCTTACCGAAATAAACGCGAAAATATAGGACGAAAGAAGAATGCCAAGGTAAAAAAGCACGTATTTAAAAATCATATTTGCCGAAAATGACGAAAGTCCGCGCTCGATCATCAGCGCAAAAAGAATCAACGCGATCATCAAAAGAACCGTCTTGAATAAATATAAGAACCGCATTCTCTTTTTGATAGTCAAAACGATCCACGCGACAAAACAAACCAGGTTTACACCCGGTATGAATCTTAACACACGCTGAAGCTTAATAGACATTTCGTCACCTCAAAGATATAAATAAGAGGATATCGCGCGGAACGTAAAGCTGTTAAAAAAATATTAAAAGAAAATTGCTATTATTACTTTAACATATTAAAAATTTTAAGTCAAGCCATTTTCGACAAGGGCAAGCAGAAAAAATTAAACTATTTTCAAAAAACTGTTGCAAAAGATTTTTATTCGTGTTATAATATGCCTCGCGATGTTTGCAGATTGCGAACAATTATAAGTTTCGGATACCGCAAACCGGAC
This sequence comes from Clostridia bacterium, assembly GCA_017560145.1. Classification (GTDB taxonomy): domain Bacteria; phylum Bacillota; class Clostridia; order Oscillospirales; family CAG-382; genus Coliplasma. Next base: position 10,713 of record JAFYON010000024.1, read on the forward strand.
ATAACGGGGCGCCCCGATACTAAAGCACACAAAAAACGAAATGACACATATATTTAATATACGCAGAGGTATCGAAGCGGTCATAACGGGGCTGACTCGAAATCAGTTTGTGGGAAACCACACGAGGGTTCGAATCCCTCCCTCTGCGCCAAAAACCCTTGAAAACACTACGTTTTCAAGGGTTTTTTCTTTTTATTTCGGTCATGAACGATAGTTTTTTGACACATCAAAAATCAATTCTAAAATTAGAACCTCACATCCGAAACCCCTTGCGGCACAAGCGATTTCGGTTTTTTTAATTAAGCAATCATGCCAAATCTATTAGAACTTCACCTAATTCAAAAAATTTTATTATTCGGTCATAACTCAATCTCCAAAAAACATATCGTTACTTTGGAAGTTCTAACAGCGAAAACCCTTGAAATCTCTGACTTTTTCGGAATTTAAGTTCTAATAAAATCAGCAATTCTAACAACATTTCTAATCTGATTTTTCTTCATTTGTGGTCTTCAAAAACTCACCCGCAAGCTTTCTAAACTCAGGAGTGATTTGAACCCTTGATAACATTTCCTTCGAAGAACAAAACTCTATAAAGCTCATCTTAACCAACACAAACCGTCGACCCATCTTTATGTATTGTATTTTTCCTTTATTACATAACTCACTCAATCGTTGTCGAGGCAAACCGGTCAATTCTGACACTCTGCGTATATATAAGGCATCAGGTTCATTCTTCCATCTATCAGTTAGAAATTCTCTGAATTTTATAATGTTAGCGTCTGACGGCTCTATTGACACCTTTGGCGGTATCCTGCCGAATTTACCTTTTAACGCAAGCGTTATATCGGTTTGTTCTAAAAGCTTCTTTAGTTTTCGCGCATGCTTCTTTTCGATTTTGTATCTATGTGTTTTCTTACCCGTGTCTATCGCAGGTATATATCTGTTTTCTAATAGGTATCTCATCTTTTTCTTTGAAACATGCAGATATTTTGCCAATTCCTCGCCGCTAAAATATGCTTTATTTGTTTTTCTTTTTTTCTTCATATCTTTCCCTCGAAAACAGCAGTAATTACATCACTAACATTTTTTATACTTTTCATGTCAAGATGCGAATAAATATTCGCCGTGGTTGATATATCCGAATGTCCAAGAAAATTAGATACGTTTATTAAAGGCACCTGATTATTTATAAGTATGCTCGCAAAGGTATGGCGCAAATCGTGAAAACGAATATGTCGCATTCCGTGCTTTTTCAATAGCGTGGCAAAATGACCTGTTACGTAGGATGGTTTTAAGAGCTCGCCTAATTGATTTACACATACGTAATCCTTAAAGTCTGTCGAATATCCGCTTTTGAACATAGCACGATATAAATCCTGCTTTTCTTTTTCGTTCTTCAACATATCGATTACCATAGGCGGCATATAGAGTTTTCTTCTGCTGGATTCGGTTTTCATTTCTTCAACAGCAGATAAAGCCTTTTTGCCTTGTTCATCAAATTCGGCAATTTTAGTGTCCAAGATAATTGAGTTATCTTCCCAATTAATCCTCGACCACCTCACACCTAACACCTCGCTTCTTCTTAACGAATTACGAAGTTAGTATACAACATTTCGAAGGCCCAAACTTCCCCAAGGGGTGAGTTTGGGCCTTTTTACATTGTCGAATAAGCGGAGAGTAGAAAACAAAAGAAACCGCGCAAAAACGCAATAAACAAGTCGCGCATACAACACCTTAATGTAAAAAATAAGCAATATTTCCAAAAAAGTTTTAAAAGATTAATAGACAAACCGGCAAGTAACGACATGTATATAATGAAAGGTCAAAAATGTCAAAATATGCTTGAAAAACGAAAAAACAAAAATTCGACAACTAAAAGGAGGGGTGTAAAAAATATGCGGTAAAATTAAAAAGTTTTTTGAGATTTGAAGAAACAACAACGGAGGAAATTTACAATGAAAAGAATCAAAACAACTCTCTCTTTTATTCTTAGCTTCGTGATGCTTCTTTGTTTCTTGCCTAATTCGGTTTTGGCGCAGATTGGAGAAGTGTTCACAAGCGAGGAAAACGGCGCTTTAACCGAATTGCCCGGTTCGGATACCGAGGTATACGTGCTCGGTGAAGTGACCGAAAACCGTACCGAAACCTCAAAGACCTTCCGTATGTCCGACGGCAGCTATGTTGCCGCAGATTACGGCAAACCTATTCACTTCGAAGACGAAAATGGTATATGGCAGGATTATGACAACACACTTGCCTTTACAGATACAGTTGCCTATGACACAGATGATTTCGCCGGATTTATAAATACGGATTCGTATATATCCGTTAAGCTTGCGAATAATTCGAACGCGAACAATCTGTTAAAGATACAAAAAGATGATTACAAAATAAGCCTTCACCTTGTCGGAGCAAACAAGAGCAAAGCACTGGAGTTGCATCGCAATCAAGCCGAACCGACAAGCAGGGATATCGATTCGGTATCTGAATTGACTCATTTTTCTTCCGGTGCAATATACAGAGATATTCTTCCCGATACCGACCTGGAGTATATTATCTACGGCAATTCGGTAAAGGAAAATATTATCGTCAAGGAAAAGGGCGATTCCTATGTATATAACTTCGAATTGAAGCTGAACGGACTTGTTCCCGCGCTTCGAAGCGACGGTTCCATCGCCCTGAACGATGAAGACACCGAAAAAACCGTGCTCGTAATCCCTAAGGGATATATGTACGATGCAAACGGTGAACGCTCCACCGATGTGAATTATTCAATCGTTTTCAAGAACGGAAACAAATACACACTTACCGTTACCGCAGACGCAGAATGGATAAACGCCGATGAAAGAGCCTTTCCCGTTACGGTAGACCCGACGGTTAAAGGCTTTGAAAACGGAGCAGATACCGTTGACGCACCCATTTTCGAGGCTGACCCCACGTATAACGGATACGTCGACCACAGAACGTATGCAGGAATCGATTCGGATTACGAACGCCAAACGCTTATTATGGCGGAAAGCCTTCCTGTGTTGCCGAAATCTGCGGTGATACTTAACGCCGTTTTGAATATAAAGCAGGAAAGCGTAACCAACGGCGGTGCAACCGTTGCCGCAAGGAAAATCACAAGCACTTGGAGCTCATCGACTGTTAATTGGAACAACAAGCCGACGAGTGATACCGAAATACTTGACTACAAAACGCTTACCTCGGTTGAAAACGGAACTATCGTAAGCTGGGACGTAACGCGTGCGGCACAAGGCTGGTATTCGGGCAGTGTTAACTACGGCATTCTTCTTTCCGCATACGACGACACCTTGACGGGATACGTAAGATTCTATTCGTCTGACTCGTCAAACAAGCCCGTGCTTCTCATTACCTATATGGACACCAAGGGTATTGAAGGAATTTGGACCTATTCGACACAAGGCGGAGGAAGTGCCGGAACGGGATACGTGAACGGATTTAACGGCAATCTCGTGCTCGCACACGGCGATATAACGACAAAGGGAGGAATACTTCCCATATCCGTTAGCCACGTATATAACAGTTTCCTTTCGGGAATGGAATTCACGTCAAACGGTTCCGATGTCAACGCGCCCATAACCGCATCGTACACAAATATGAAAATGGGCAAGGGCTTCAAGCTCAGTCTGCAAGAGACGCTCGTAAGCAAAGATATTGACGGAACAGACTATTTCGTGTATAATGACGGTGACGGAACCGAGCATTATTATTACTTGGACGAAACGTTGAACAAATATATTGCCGAATCGGGCAATGGATTTGAATTAACGGTCGGATCGAACGGAAACACGAAATACACAATAACCGACGAGCTCGGCAACAAAAAGTATTTTAATACCAACGGTTACGTTACAAGGATATTGGACGTCCACGGCAATAAAAAGGAATTTGTATATAACTCCTCGAACCAACTCACGTCAGTTACCTCAACGACCAACGGTCAAACTACCGAAACACAATTAACCCTTACCTATAACGCAAATGGCGCACTTTCGCGCATAACCGACGGATACGATACGAATAAATATATAGCATACTATTATTCAAGCGCCGTATCGGGCTCGTATTCGGCCGGATATTCGGGCTATCTTCGCAAGATTGAATATTTCAACGACGGTCAATCGCTCGGCTACAGCTTGTATAATTACAACGCCAACGGCTTGCTGACCGATACCTATGACAGCGTAACAGGATATAAGCTTAACTATACCTATACCGCTTATAACGGCAACCAAAGAGTTGCATCGGTAACCGAATCGGTAAACGACACCAACGGTCAAACTGTCGGCTTTGAGTATGGCGATAAAACCTTCACCGTCCGCACAAGCGGCAAAGACGACGCATACGGCACAAGCGACGACCTTTTGACGACTTACGTGTTCGACGACCACGGCAAGGCAACAAGCGCTTACAGCACAGACATTCAGGGCAACGAGGTGTTCGGCGCTTCTTATGCCGAGTTTTACCCAACCGACCCCGGCAATGAGAAAAACAACAAAATTAAAACAAGTGCCGTAAAAGGCATTACACATCAAAACTATTTCGTTGACGGCAATCTGGAAACCGCATCGGGCTGGTCGAAGGATACGCTTAACGGCGGAAGCGCAACGTATACAAGCGAAAGCACCCTGTTCGGCAACAAGGCGATGAAGCTTGCCACAACTGATGCCGAAGGACATGCGATGTACTTTCGCTTCTTCAACATCCCCGAACCGGGCACCTACACCCTTTCGGCGTACGTCAAAACCGTTAACGTAACAGGCGACGGCGGCTTGTCGGTCAACCTCGACGGCACCTCGAGCGAAACCTTAAGAGGCACGACCAACACGGCGATAAACAACGGCTGGCGCAGAATAAGCATAACAAAAATGTTTGCATCCGCAGGCAGCTATAGCGTCGACGCCCGCTTGGAAGATGCAAGCGGTACCGCTTATATCGATTGCATCCAGCTCGAAAAGAGCGAAACCCCTTCGGACTTCAACTTTGTCGATAACGGCGGCTTTGAGGCTATACGTAAATGGTCGGGAAGCTATACGCTCGTAAGCGGTAAAATAGGCTCCTACGGCGCAAAGCTTAATGGCAACCCCACTGCGCAAAACCGTTTAAGCCAGACAATACCCGTTAACGCTCCGCTTAATACGACGTTTATGCTCTCGGGCTGGGCAAAGGCAAACTCGGTCGACGTTTCGAAAGATGACCGAAAATTCGGCTTGCTCGCAACCCTTAATTATTCCGACGGCACGTCGAACGAGCAATACGTGTCCTTCAACGCGGATAACGTTAATTGGCAGTATGCAACGCTCGCAATCGTACCCAACCCCGATAATACTGCCGCAACGGTCGACAGTATAACTATTTCTGTCTGCTACGATCACAACGCAAATACCGCAATCTTTGACGATATCGCCCTTACTGTCGAGCCTTCGCAAACCTACGTCTATGACGACGAGGGCAATATTGAATCCGCCAAGGATGCAGAAGGCAACGAAAGTCTTCTCGAATACGTCAACGACGTTGACCTCGAAAGCTATACCGCACCCACCAACGAAAAATACGATTATTCCTACGTTGACGGTACCCACGATGTAAAGAGTGTAACAAGAACCTCAGGCGATATAACTCAAACGCTCGATTACGGCTATGATAGCTTCGGTCACGTTACCTCAACCGTTCTTTCGGCTTCCGGCACGAACGATAAAATAACCTCGTCGGCGACCTATACCGAAGACGGCAACTATCTCGCGTCCTCGACCAACCAGCTCGGCAAGGTAACGAATTATAACTACGATACCGTTACCAAACTGTTAAAATACGTCGAAAACGCAAATTCGGTAAGAACAGCGTATGTTTACGATGAATTTGAACACACCGAAAAGGTATATCTCGATTCCGATGAGGATGGCATTGCCGATACAGCAGAAGCTCAGGTATCCTACCTCTACGCAAGCGGACGTCTTTCGGGTATCGATACCAAAACGACCGATTATTCCCTTACCTACGATGCTTTCGGCAATATTCTTACAATAAAAGCAGGAAATAACACGCTTGCAACGTATGAATATGCCGCAAACAACGGTAAGCTATTAAAGCTCACCTACGGTAACGGCGATTACGAGGAATATATCTACGATTCACTCGACCGCCTTGTCAGTGTGAAGTTCAACGGCACCGTTGAATATACTTTAATATACGATGCAAACGGCAGATTGTATTCAATGACCGAGGGAACAACCACCCACGTATATGAATACGATTCGCTTGACCGTTTGATTAGAGCATACCAAAAGGACGAAAACGGCATTATTGTCGCGGTTGAGAATACCTATGACGAGCTCGGTCGCGCAAAGGGTTCGTCTTACGCAATTGGCGATAAAACGATGGAATATTCGGTAACTTACAAGACCGATTCAAACCTTGTTTCTTCGCTTAGTATGCCCGATGCAAGCGAAGGTTCGCAAATGTCTTGCATAGATTATACCTACGATAACTTCGACCGTTTGACCGAAAAGGTAATCTCTATGTCCTCGATGGTCGATTTGTCCGAGGAATATTCGTATTATAACTATACGGGCGCAGACGGAAAAAGGCATACAACCTCACTTGTATCGTCAATTGCACTCAGAAGCACCAACGATAGCGGATATAACGTCTTATATACTTACACATACGATAACTTGGGCAATATAACCGACGTTTGTATAGAAGGCATCCCTATAGAGCATTACGAGTATGATGCTCTCGGTCAGTTGATTCGTGCGGATAGTTTAGAAGCAAACAGCACTGTATTATACCAATACGACAAAGCGGGTAATATTCGTTATACGTCTGTAATGCCGTATACGTCGGCACCGTCGGCAAATATAGCGTTTGCCGAAGGCTCGATATTGTCCTATGGTTATTCCACTTCCTCTTGGGGCGATTTGCTTACGTCCTATGGCGGAACGTCTATTTCCTACGACGCAATAGGTAATCCGACCAATTGGATGAATGCAAACAACCTTACTTGGGAAGCAAGAGAGCTTCAGTCCCTAAGCGTAACCGGCGGTCCTTCCGTTTCGTTTGAGTATAATTTCGACGGTATTCGCACCAAAAAGACCGTTGGCGGTTCTGTAATCCATAACTATACTCTTGACGGCACGAAGATAATAAGAGAAACGGTTACAAACAACGGTGCTGCTTTCTATGATTTCTATTACCTCTATGATGAATCCGGTTCGGTAATTGGCTTTATCTATAACAATAACTACTACTATTACCAAAAGAACCTACAAGGTGACGTAATACGAATCCTTAATTATAGTGGTAATGTCGTTGTTGAATACACCTTCGATGCTTGGGGTAAGGTTCTTTCGGTTAGCGGTTCTCTTGCAAGCACGATAGGACAATACAACCCGTTCAGATATAGGTCGTATTACTACGATACCGAAACAGGATTCTATTACCTGCAAAGCAGATATTACGACCCCGTTGTAGGACGATTTCTCAATGCGGACCACCCCGAATTAGTCGGAGCAAACGGAGGAATACAAGGATATAACTTATTTGCATATTGTAATAATAATCCTGCAAATTGCGAAGATTCTCTTGGCGGTTTTTTAGAATGGATAAAAAATAAGATAAAATCTTATGTGAAAAATGTTGCCAAACCAGCATTAGATATGCTACAAGAAAATCTTAAGAACAAAGAATTCACATATTCTAGCGGTGTAAATTTGAGTGGTTCTCCAAGCGTATCCAGCTTCAATTGCCAAATTGGCTTTGCTATGGATTCGAATGGAGATGTAGCTGTTCAAACTACATTTGGCGGCGGATTCACCACGGGCTCTCCAGGAGCGTCCATTACAGCGTATCAAACGGTTACTAATGCGCCAAATATTGATAAACTAAATGGCGGCAGTTATCAAATTGGTGGTTCGGCTGGGGCTATAATATATGGTGTTCCTGTTTCAGCGGGTGGCGATTTGAATATTATTCCTGACAAAGACTTGGATAACACATATTATGGTGTTACAACAAATGTTGGTTTTGGAACTCCAGGTGCTGAATTTCATGTTGAATGGAGTGAAACAACAACTCAGAACCATACGCGTTTCAATGTATTTGAAGCGGCCAAACGTGTTTATTCATGGATTATGGAGTGGTAATATGAGAAACAAGATAATGTGTCTTTTATTGGTATGTGCTTCGTTGTTTGCTATTTTCATATTGAATTCAAATGCTATAGAAACTGAGTTCGATTTTTTGCCACTTGATGAAAATGAGAAAAAAACTTTTTTGTCAAATGTTTCCTTCTCTGAGGTTGCGCATAGCGAATCCAAGAACCCTATTGAAAGCTTCGATGTTAATAATAATGGTATAGTAGCTATTGTACATAGCAACTACAATGATAAAGCAATAACCTTTTTAAACGGCGATGGATTAGTTTTGGGCAGATTGGAATTTAGTAGCGATGGAGATGTTGGCGTAAAATGGGAAGATGACGATAACTTGTTGGTTTATTTCGTTCGAAGTGATGTAATTGCAACGGTATCACAAAAAGGCGAAATTCTGGAATTGCACAAGATAACCACATCGTCAGAAAAATATTATGAGTGGAGAGAGCAGTTTCGTTTCACTACAAAAGAAATAAATGAAGTTAAATATTCGCTCAAAAATGATTTTGGCTTTTTCAATATGTTCGCATCCTCATATTCACAGTTAATCTTAACTTCTTCGGACGGCAATGAGCAAAAACTTTATGATGCAAGTTCGTTATATTTAGAACGTGTTGTGGTTGGTTTCGTCGCGGTATGTTTCTTTATAATAATAGTGACGTTTGTTGTAATCAGATTATTTATTACTAGCAAAAATAAAGAGACATAATGGATTGCTTTGACATCTGTGTTTGAAATTTTAATAATCAAGACACAAAAGACCGAGGAGTGTAAATTTTCACTCCTCGGCCTTTTCGCTATAATCACAACTTATTCCAAAGCAAATATCCTTTTCTTGAATCGTTTAAAACACTCGCCGTATGCGAATAATATTCTTTGACGCTCTCTGTTAGTCTCTTCGGCCCTTTTAGCCTTATTCCTTTGTCGTCGGTAAAGGACGTTAGCCAAAACGAAGGAAAAATACATGTTTTTGATAAGAAAAAAAGAGCCCCCCTTGTTCTTAACAACAAGGAGGGCTTTCTCAATAGAAACTCATAATCTTCTTAACTTAATGACATTGGGGTGAAACTTCACCTCTGTTTTTAATATCACCAATATGTCGAAAAGATAGAAATCCTAGAAGCGATAAAATCTTCATAAGTTAGGGGTCTGGTGATAGAATAAAACAAATACTAAAAGGAGATAAAAACATGAAAAAGATTTTGTTAATAAGTTTGAGTATACTGCTTTCTTTTTTGATGGCGGTGTACGCTATTCCGGCGGTTACATTAGCCGAGGTTTTTGGTACCGATGTGTCGGATATCGGAGAAATATCTGACATCGAGTCAGATGGTGGAGGTGACGCAAATATAGTAGTGCCGCCGGAAGACGATGTGGTCGTAGAGAGCGAGATCATAACAAAGAGAACATCAAATTCAAAAACATATAAGCTTTCAGATGGCTCGTACAAAACTGTAATATACGGCGCAGATATTATTCACATTTGAAAATGAAAGCAAAGATGACTTGGACAGAAAAATTAAATTTCTAAAAGACTATTGTTCTACAATTGACATTGTTAAATACTAATCCTTTCAACAGATGGTTTTATATCTCTACGAACTAGATTTTCATGGATATCCATTTTAGTATAATATGTGGCATCATCTAATAAAAATCTAATATTTATCTAATAAAATCGTGAATAATCCGAGCAATTTCAAAAAATATGATGTCGCAATGTTTTTGAGGATTTTCCATCTGCAAAATCGGGAAACCTCTTGAAAACACTTGATTTTTATGATAAAGTAAAACATACTAAATGCGGCCAAAATCAACTAATTTCAAGCGTTAGACGTCCGCTCGAAATCGGTTTGTGGGAAACCACACGAGGGTTCGAATCCCTCCCTCTGCGCCAAAACAAAAGCCATCCAGACGGATGGTTTTTTGTTTTGGCTATATGGGGTCCCCGAAAACGCTTGTCGTTTTTTGGGTAAATTAAAGGTATTCGAAGGGCGAGGGGAAAGGTGTCGGAGAGAATCCCGAGGAGGGCGCACAAAAAACATATTGCGGTGGCGTTGCTTTTGTGGTATAATATCAAGGCAGTATACTTTGGGGGCAGGCAATGGGATTCCTTGATTCGTATAAACGTCTCGAAAAATTATGTGGCGAAGTGCTTAATGACAACAGGCGCGTTTCTGCATACATTGACGAAATGTTAAGAACGCCGAACGGTTCGTATTATGTACGATCTTGGGACGAGGATCTGAAGAATCTTAAGCATTACCGTTGGGTCAGAAATCAAATATCTCATGACCCTGCGTGTACCGAGCGAAATATGTGCTCGCCTAAAGATGCATTGTGGATCGATAATTTTTACTCTCGTATTATGAATCAAACCGATCCGTTGTCCCTATATCGCACCGCGGCCCGTTCTCGCCGCGTAGTTAAACCTACATCGAGAGGCGCACAAAACACCGGCAAACACAATCAGCCGACCGGCAGTAAAAAGACCAAAGGGAAGAACGCGGGTTGCGCAGTCTTTGCAGCTCTCTTTTTAGCTTCGGTTGCAGGAATCGTGTTGTTGATACACTTTTTATTAACACGATATTGTTAAGGGCTTCTCTTGTTTTTGCACGTTCAATAACCCTGTTGCTTGGGTGTTGACAGAATCGGCGGAATGCGGTACAATTGAAATAAGAAAACAAAGGAACTGGCTGACCGCAGAGGGCGTTGGTTCCTTTGCGCTTTCAGAGGAAAAAAGAAATGGTTAGAAAAAAGAAGCATTCGTTCTCGACCACACAAATAATATTGTTCAGCTTCCTCGCGACGATTTTTGTCGGAAGCGCGCTTTTGGCATTGCCAATCAGCTCGGCTTCGGGTGAATCGGTGCCGTATCTCGATGCGCTTTTCACGGCGACGACCTCCACGTGTGTGACGGGGCTTGTCACGCTGCCCACGGTATCAACGTGGAGCGTGTTCGGGCAGGTCGTTATATTGCTTTTAATACAGATCGGCGGTCTTGGTATAATTACGATAATGTCGGGACTGATGATACTTTTAAACCGAAAAATGGGAATAAGCGACCGCTTGCTCATTCAGGACGCTTTTAACCTCAACACTATGTCGGGGCTTGCCAAGTTTGTAAAGAACGTGTTGTTCGGCACGCTTGTTATCGAGGGCATCGGCGCTGCTTTGTATATGCTCGTTTTCGTCCCCGAATTCGGTGCAAGGGGCGTTTGGATATCGGTGTTCAATTCGATTTCGGCGTTTTGCAATGCGGGAATCGATATTATCGGCGAAAACAGTCTTTGCAATTATGCGACAAATCCGCTTATAAACGCCGTGACCTCCGCACTTATAATTCTCGGCGGTCTTGGGTATATCGTTTGGTGGGACGTGCTTCGCGTTATAAAAAGCAGAAGCTCCAAAAACAGAAGAATATTCAGACATCTTACGCTTCAAAGCAAGATCGCGATCACCGTTACGGCAGGCTTGCTTTTAATCGGTGCGGCGCTTATATTTATATTCGAATACGAAAACCCTGCGACGATCGGAAATATGTCGCTGTTTGATAAAATCCAAGCATCCTTCTTCCAGTCGGTCACCACAAGAACCGCAGGCTTTGCCGCTATCGCGCAGGAAAATCTTACTAACGCGTCTGCGGCGGTTTCGATAATATTAATGCTCATCGGCGGCTCGCCCGTTGGTACGGCAGGCGGTATGAAAACCGTGACTATTGCGGTGCTTGTATGCTCGGCGTTTGCAACTGTTCGCAACAAGAGCAGCGCAACTCTGTTCGGGCGCCGCATTTCCGAGGAATCGGTTAAAAAGGCGGTTGCCGTAACCGTGACGTTCCTTACGATCTTCGCGATTTCGACAATATTGCTTATGGCTTCGACCGATGCGGATGCTCTTGACGTCGTTTATGAAACGGTCAGCGCGACTGCGACGGTTGGACTTACAAGGAATTTAACGTCGACGTTAAACGTTTTCGGCAAGCTGGTTATAATCGTAACGATGTATTTCGGCAGAGTCGGCCCGATATCGCTTGCGGTGGCGCTTGGCAGCAGAAACGAAAGTCAGAACGTTATTTCCGAACCGACGGAAGATATTAGCATAGGATAAGGAGAAATATTATGAAAGCAAAGAAAACGTACGCAGTGTTCGGACTCGGCAGATACGGAATTGCCGTGGCAAAGGAGCTTGTGGAAAACGGTATGGAGATAATTGCGGTCGATAGCGATCAGAGGATCGTTAACGATGCGGCGGCGTATCTTCCGGTTTGCAAATGCGCCGACGTGACCGATGCCGAGGTTATTTCGCGTCTTGGTATCGGCAATATCGATACGGTTATCGTTTGTATGGCAGGAAATCTCGAGGCAAGCGTAATGGCGGTAACGCTTTGCAAGGAAGCAGGCGTTAAAAACGTTATTGCAAAATGCGCCAACGAAATGCAACAAAAAATATTGCTCCGCGTGGGTGCCGACAAGGTGGTTTTCCCCGAAAAGGAATCCGGCGTTCGCCTTGCAAAGAACCTTTTAAGCTCGGGCTTTATCGATATGATCTCTCTTTCAAAGGACGTTTCTATGGTAGAAATCGACGTGAAGGAGGAGTGGTGCGGTAAAAACCTTATCGAGCTTAATCTCCGCAAAAAATACGGCTTTAACATAGTTGCTCTTAAAAAGGGCGAATCGGTCACCGTGAACATCAACCCCGAGCAGCCGCTCGATGCCGAAACCACAATGATCGTTATTGCCAATACGGCAAAATTGGGCAAGCTTAACGGTTAAAGGCTGTTCCGACCATTTTAAAAAGGCGGTAAGATCAATTGAACAACGAATTTAAATCCCGCAAGGACAAAACAAGCATTGTATTTACCGGCGATATTGGTTTTGACAAGTATATGGCAGGGAAGTGGGAGGATGAAAATCTGATTTCCAAGCCTCTGCTTGACTTTTTGAAAAGCGGCGAGCATCTTTGCATAAACGTTGAAGGCGCGCTTATCGATGCGGTCGACGACGGAACGCGCGGTGTGTTTTTTCATTGTATGAACCCAAATGCAGTGCGGGTTTTTGAAAAAATCGGCGCTGACATCTGGAGCATCGGCAACAACCACACTATGGATGCCGGCAGAGAAGGTGTTGTAAGCACCAAAGAACACGCGAAAAAAAGCGGTGCGCTTGCCTTTGGCGCAGGGCTTAACGATAAAGAGGCGTCCGAGCCGATCTATCTCGACGAGGCGGGCGGAATCGGTATTTTCGGCGTGAGCTATATGGCGGAATGCATCCCTGCGACAAAAACAGATGCAGGCGTTTTCCGTTGGGACGATATGGAGTATATCCAAGCGCGTATCGACGAGATCAAATCCAAATGCCGTTGGTGCATCGTTGTTGCGCACGGCGGCGAGGAATTTGCACCGATGCCCAACCCGTATACGCGCGACAGATATTTGAAATATTTGGAAATGGGCGCAGACGCGGTCGTCGCACATCATACCCACGTTCCCGAAAATTACGAAATCACCAAGGACGGCAAGCCGATCTTTTATTCGTTGGGTAACTTTATTTTCGATACCGATTATCAAAGAGTGCATAAATACACCGATACGGGAATTGTGTTAAAGCTCAACTTTACTCTCGATTCCTTGGAGTTTGAAGCGGTCGGCACAAAGATAAACAGACAAAACGAAACGATCGATATTAACGCTCTTCCCGATATTTTCACGAATATCGACAGCGAGGAATTCGCGCTTCTTTCGCCGCTTTCGGCAAAGGCCTTTATTATTTCGGATATGCGGAAGATGCAATTTTTAGAGCCCGACCGTTTTATAAATGCCGAGCAAAGCGTTTGGGACGGTTACTTTTTCAGCACCGAGCCCGACGGATATTTCGAGGGTGCGCATATGGATCTTAGCGTTATCGTTCCGCTTTCCAAGGAAGCCGAGAAGAACGAATGGCAAAAGAGCAAGCTTGATAAGGTCAAAAACTACATATTGAAGCAAATTGAGGGATAAATTATAAAAAAACCATCCAAATTCAATATGGACACAGGCATTGTTGGCTATCGGCACCAAGTATAATGCTCCTCTCCGGTTTAAATTATTTGATTTTCCAGCACCGTATAGAAAGGAGGAAAAGCGATGAACGATATAGATACAATAATGGACATGCTTAACTGGCATCAACCCGAAGACATTCAAGCTGAAGGTAGAAAAATTGCACAAAATGTCAAATGTATATCTGTCTTTGTTATGCCGATAAACGGAAAGTGCGTTTGGGATAATTGTGCGATGATTTTAAGCGAAAAGAATGACGACGAATTAAAACACATTTTACCAAATCTGCTTTTTTGGTTTATAGATATCAATTGGCCGGGTTCTCTTTGTATTTGGGACAGGTTGTTGAAGTTTAAAGATAAGGAATGGATGTCTTTGTTTTTGAATTCTCGTATGAAAATGGCCTTAAATTACAATGAGATTTGGTTGCACACTTTACAAGAGTTCAAACAGGAATACGATGTGTTGAATCCATAACTATATGTTTTTATGAATGATTTTTGTTTCCAACCATTGTTTTGACTTCGGCGCACATCTTTAACGCGTCGGTATTTGCCTCGCATAAAAAAGACCGTGGAACTGTGTAGCAGTTCCACGGTCTTCTATTTTTATTTTGTCCTTGCTTTCCTCAAGGTTTTTTTGTTTTATTCCTTGTTTCCGACAAGCTTTTTCGTCCAGGTGCTTTTTTTGAGCATATAAAAGCTTATCGTCGATTTCATCGCCTCGGCGCCTTGGCATATTGCAAAAAGTCCGTGGATGTCGATATCGGTGAATCTCGAAACGATCAGCGACGTGGGGAGCATAACCATCCACATAAAGCCGCTATCCATAACGAAGGTGATTCCGACACTGCCGCCGGAGCGGATGGTGAAATACGAGCTGTTGTTAAAGGCGTACAGAGGCATATAAATACCCGAAACTATCATCATATAGGTCGCAAGCTCTTTTACGCCGTCCTCGGTGTTGTACAACTGCGGAAATACGCCCGAGCTCAGTGCAAGCAGCGAGCCAAGCGTGACGCCGCAGAATACCGAGCAGACAAGAACCTTGCGGTTGGTGTCCTTTGCCTCGTCGAATTTGCCCTGCCCCAAAAGGCTTCCGACCATAATCGAAATTACCGTGCCGAACGACATATAAACGACCGAGAAAACGTTGAATATCGTCGAGCAGATATTTTGAGCAGCAACGACGTCGATTCCGCGCGTTGCATAGCATTGGTTTCTTAACGTAAGCGAGATCGACCATAAAAATTCGTTCGCCATAAGCGGAAGCGCCTTAAGGAACATCCTTTTTACAAGGTCGAGCGGAATGGTGAAGGATTTGAAAACTCCCTTGAAATAACGGCATTTATCGGTGTTGAGGTGACTCCACACAACGAGTATAAGAAGCTCGGTAAAGCGCGAGATAACCGTTGCTATCGCCGCACCCTTAACGCCCATCGGATCAAATCCGAAATTACCGAAGATGAGGACGTAGTTAAGACCAAAATTCGTAAATACCGCAATAATGCTTGCGACCATGGGAACAACGGCGTGCTCGGTTTCGCGCAGGGTCGATGCATATACCTGTGAGATCGCATACGGAATAAGACCGATAAGCATTATTTTAAGGTATATCAAGCCCTCGGAAAGCGTAAGTGCAAGGTCACCGTTCGTGTCGCTTTCAAAAAGGAAGGTCGAAATAAGTTCGCTGTCGAACAAAAACAGCGCGCCCATCGACAAGGCGGTTAAAAATATATTGATGTAGAGCTTAAAGCGGAAGGAATGTGCGATGCCCTTTTGGTCGCCGCTTCCGTGATATTGCACACAGAAAATTCCCGCGCCCGAGATAGCACCGTAAATAAGGAGGTTGAATATGAATATAAATTGGTTGACGATAGATACGCCCGACATTTGCTCGGTGCCGAGACTGCCAACCATAATATTGTCGAGAAGGCTGACAAAGTTCGTAATACCGTTTTGCAGAATTATGGGTATCGCAAGCGATGCAACGCGCTTGTAAAAGCGTTTGTCACCAAAGAACTTTTCGCGTATGCTCATTCATATCCTCCTTTCCGAATATACTCACCACATTATAAAGCAACAATGCGATTAACGCAAGAAAAATTTTCAAAAAAGTCTTGACTTTGTCATTTTAAAGTGCTAAAATTCAAAAAAATTAATACGTTGTAACACTAAATGCGTTTATCAGAAACCAGTAAGCTGGAAAGAATCTGCAGAGAGTTGCCGGTCGGTGCGAGGCAATGAGGACGTCCTTCTGAATTCATTCTGACAGCAGTGCACTGAATCGGATGTTTTCCGTAGTAGGAGGCAACGGGAGTTCCCGTTACAGAACTAAAGTATGTAAGTACTTAAAAAGGTCGCTGTCGCGAGATAGCGGCGAATTGAGGTGGTACCACGGGAACAATAGCCTTCTCGTCCTCTGTATCCTTTTCGGAATGCAGAGGGCATTTTTATTTGCCGCTCTTGCTCCGAAGCTTTCAAATCACGAAAAAAATCAAAGAGAAAAACGAGGTCAAGAACAATGGAAATGAATTTCCACAGAAAACTGCCCATCCCGCAGGACGTTAAAAAGGCTTATCCTTTAACCGAGCGTATGATAAACGCCAAGGCCGCGCGCGACGAAGCGATACGCGCCGTATTCGACGGAAGCTCGGATAAATTTATTCTCATCATCGGCCCCTGCTCCGCAGACCACAGCGAGCCCGTGCTTGAATATATTTCGAGACTTAAAAGGATCGAAGAGCAGGTAAAGGATAAAATAATTATCGTTCCCCGTATATATACAAACAAGCCGAGAACAACCGGTCAGGGTTATAAGGGGATGCTGCATCAGCCCGATCCCGATGCAAAGCCCGATATGTATAAAGGCATTGTGGCAATTCGGGATTTGCATCTTGCCGCATTGAGAGATTACGATTTCTCCTGCGCGGACGAAATGCTTTATCCCGAAAACTACCGTTATCTTTCGGATCTGCTTTCCTACGTTGCTGTCGGCGCAAGATCTGTCGAAAATCAGCAGCACAGATTGGTAGCAAGCGGAATCGGCGCTCCCGTCGGTATGAAGAATCCTACCGGCGGCGATCTCGGCGTTATGATGAATTCTATCGTAGCGTCGCAGTCGAGCCATACGTTTATCTATCGCGGATGGGAGGTTACGAGCGAGGGCAACCCTTATGCTCACGCAATTCTCCGCGGATATATCGATTATACGGGCAGAAGCGTTTCGAATTATCATTACGAGGATCTTTTGCGCGTCGAGGAGCTTTATGAAAAGTCCAACCTCACCAACCCTTCGGTTATAGTTGATACAAACCACAACAACTCCGGCAAAAAATATCTCGAGCAGGTTCGTATCGCAAAGGATATCGTTCACTCGCGCAACCAGAATTCAGATATCAAGCGTCTTGTAAAGGGGCTTATGATAGAAAGCTATCTCGAAGACGGTGCTTGCAAGTCGGAGGAGCATATTTTCGGAAAATCTATCACCGACCCCTGCCTTGGCTGGGAAAAGACCGAGCGCTTGATTCTGGATATTGCGGAAAAGCTTTAATAGGGGGTACGTACAATGTCTGACAAGCTTGAAGACGCGAGAAAAATAATCAACGAGGTCGACGCCCAAATGGCAGAGCTTTTTATAAAGCGGATGCGGGCGGTCGAATCGGTTTTTGAATACAAAAAGGAATTCGGACTTCCGATACTCGACCAAAAGCGTGAGGATGCGGTTATCGAAAAGGCATCGTCGCTTGTCGAGGATGAGGTTTTAAAGGAATATTATATCGATTACATGAAGCATATGATGTCGGTATCGCGTGCTTATCAGTACCGAATGCAAAGCGGTCTGAAGGTCGCATACAGCGGTGTCGAGGGCGCGTTTGCCCATATAGCCGCAGGCAGAATATTTCCCGAGGGCAGATATATTTCCTGCTGCGATTTCAAGGCGGCTTACGATTCGGTGGTCAACGGCGAAAGCGACGTGGCTGTGCTCCCGATCGAAAACAGTTATGCAGGCGAGGTTGGGCAAACGATAGACCTTATCTTTTCGGGAAGCCTTTACGTTAACGGGATCTATGAGCTTGAAATACATCAGAACCTTTTGGGATTGCCGAATGCGACCGTTGATGATATAAAGAAGGTAACAAGTCATCCGCAGGCGCTCGGTCAGTGCCACGAATATATAAAAATGCGCGGATTAGAGACCGAAGAAGCCAACAACACCGCACTTGCCGCGAAAGCCGTGGCAGAGGCGAACGATAAATCGCTCGGCGCGATAGCAAGCGTCGAAACCGCAAGACTTTACGGGCTAAAGATCATTGAGGCGAATATAAACAAGAGCGGAGAGAACACCACTCGCTTTGCGGTGCTTTCCAAGGTAAGGGCAAAAACGCCTTCTTTTTCAAGCACGGTGCTTATGTTTTCGGTTAAGCACGAGGCAGGCTCTCTTGCAAATGCGATCGGCATTATCGGTCGGTACGGTTACAGCATGACCGCTCTTCGTTCGAGACCGATGAAGAAGCATTCCTGGCAGTATTATTTCTACGTGGAAATAGACGGCTTTCTCGATAACGAAAACGGTGAGGGAATGATAAAGGAATTAAGCAAGGTTTGCGATAAACTCAAGGTAGCGGGCGCTTTTGAACCGCATACCGAAATATAATCAAAGAAATTAAGCATTAATATTTATTTTAGTGCTTGATTTCAGCCGCTGCAGAGTTATAATAATTAATGATACGATTTTTTGAAAGATGCTTTCTTTAGGAGTATATAATGGGAAAATACGGATGTATCGGGAAAAAACTGACACACAGCTTTTCAAAAGAGATACATAACGAGCTTGCCGATTACGATTACGAGCTGATCGAGCTTGCGGAGGACGAGGTTCAGCCCTTCTTCGAGGGTAAGGACTTTGACGCGGTCAACGTTACCATTCCGTATAAGCAGACGGTTATACCTTATCTCGATTCGGTAAGCGATATCGCCGCCCGTATCGGTGCGGTAAATACCGTTGTCAATAAAAACGGCGTTCTTTTCGGATATAATACCGACTATTACGGTATGAAAGCGTTGATCGAGCGCTTGGGTATCGATCCGAGCGGCAAAAAGGCGTTGATACTCGGCACGGGCGGAACAAGCAAAACGGCTTGTGCGGTCTTATCGGATATGGGCGCTTGCGAGGTGTTGGCAGTCAGCAGAAGCAAAAAAGAGGGCTGCATTACTTATGACGAGGCGTTAACGCTTCATAACGATGCAAGCGTGATCATAAACACCACGCCTTTGGGAATGTATCCCGATTGCGGATCGAAGCCTATCGATATCGGCGGATTCGACCGTCTTATCGGAGTGGTCGATGCGGTATATAACCCTCTTTGCACAAATCTTGTGCTTGATGCCAAGGCAAGGGGCATCAAGGCGGCGGGCGGACTTTATATGCTCGTAATGCAGGCGGTGGTTGCAGTCGAAAGGTTTCTTGATACCGCTATTGCAAAGGAAGTTGCCGACAAGGTGTATGAGGATATACTTTCCGCAAAGGAAAATATCGTGCTTACCGGAATGCCGGGAAGCGGAAAGAGCACCGTTGGCAGACTTATCGATATCGAGGGATATAAGTTCGTCGATACCGATGAGGAGATCGAAAAGCGTTGCGGATGCACGATAAAGGAATTGATTGCCGACAAGGGCGAAAAGCATTTCCGCGATCTTGAATCGGAGGTTATCCGCGATATATCCTCCCAAGGCTGCCGTATTATCTCCACCGGCGGCGGCGCGGTTTTAAGAGAGGAAAATATTCGCAGACTTAAGCGTAACGGAAAAATTTATTTTATCGATGCCAAGCTCTCGCGCCTTCAGGCAACCGAAGACAGACCGCTTTCCGATACGGCGGACAAGCTTATAAGGCTTTATAACGAAAGGATCGATATTTATCGCGCGACCGCGGACGTAGTAGTGCCCGATATGGACGAAGCGCGGTCGGAGGCGGAATATATATTGGCAAGCAGAAGGGAATTGACGGTATGAAAATTCTTGTTATCAACGGACCCAATCTTAATATGCTCGGCATACGCGAGCCCGATTATTACGGACACGAATCCTATTCCGACCTTGTTGCGAAAATAGAAAGCCATTGCAGTAAAAAGAGCGTAGAGGTCGAGCTTTTTCAATCGAACCACGAGGGCGATCTCGTGGATTGGATCCAAAGCGCATACAACAATGCCGACGGCATCGTCATAAACCCCGGTGCGTATACACACACGAGCATTGCCATTCTCGATGCTGTAAAGGCGGTCGGAATCCCCACCGTAGAGGTGCATATTTCCAAGCCCGAGGAACGCGAGGATTTCAGAAAGATAAGCTATATCCGTCTTGCTTGCGTAAAAACCATTACTGGTCACGGAACCGACGGATATATCGAGGCTATCGATTTTTTGACCGATAAAAAATAAAGCGGCGATAGAGCGAACCGCTTGGAAGATCACAAATAAAAAAAGAGAGAAGACGATGTCTTCTCTCAATTATTTTTTCCATAAAGCTACGGCTTATTGCTTTTTCAGATTAAGAAGTCTTATTACCGCGGGGCTGAGCACGATGTTGGTTGCGATCTCAATAAAGAAGTTTACGCCGATCATTCCGACAAAGAGATAGGTGAAAGCATCTCCGCCGCCTGCCCAGGAAGCGATGGTGTCCATAAAGAAAGCAAAGCATCCGAGCGCAAACACGCCTGTGTTTATAACGGGACAAGCTATCGCGGCGACGATAACGGCGATATATTTATTATGCTTTTCGATAAGCTTATATACCAAGCCTGCACAAAGTCCGCTTAACGTGCCCTTTAAAAGCACGGTAAGGATGGTTCCGGCAACGTTGACCGCCAAAAACGGTGCGGCATCGCCGGTAAGCAAAACAACCAGACCGAACACCAATCCAAGCCAAGCGCCGATTTTTGCACCGCATTTCGATGCGCCGATAACGATCGGAATAAGCGCAAGAGTGATCGAAAATATGCCGGTCTTGATAAAGGAGCAAAGCAGCTGCAATACAACTACAAGTGCTGTCAATACTGCGGCGATCACCAACATTTCGGTTGACGCTCTTCTTTTTTTATTTAAGCTCATAAATTTCTCCTGCCGTTGATTTCAACGGGTATAATGAAATATCTTCGAACCGATTATATCATTAGTTGCCGTTAAAATCAAGTGTCAAACAAGCACAAAAAAGAGCGCGTATTTACGCGCTCTCTATTGAAAATGCGGACGTTTACATCGGACTGCCGTCTTTTGCACGGCGAATTTTGTTGGTGGTGGTCTTTACAAAAGGTGTTTCGCGGATGATAACGTTGTTTACCTGCTTATAGGTGGGAAGCTTTTCCAACGCGGCGAAAACGTCGTGCTTCAATTTTGCCTGAAGCTCTGCTATATCGCCCGATTTTAAATATTCGGGGTCGAGCACGCATTGAACCGCAAGATTTTCCTCTCTGCCGTCTTCGTTTCGGTCGGCATAAACGATGTTTTCCAAAACGTAAGGGATATTGCCGATATATTCCTCTAATTCCTCGGGGTAAATATTTTTGCCGTTGCCGAGAATGATAATATTCTTCTTTCTGCCCGTGATCATGATCTGACCCTTTTTGGTAAGCTTGCCGTAGTCACCGGTGCAGAAATAACCGTCTTCGGTAAATACATCCTTGGTCGCCTGCTCGTTTTTATAATAGCCAAGCATAACGATATCGCCCTTAACGCAGATCTCGCCCTCGCCGTCCTCGTTGGGCTCGGCAATGCGAACGTCGATACACCCCATAGGATAGCCGACGGTTTTGGGATCGTTATCAAAATCGGTGTTTACCGCAACAAGAGGCGAGCATTCGGTAATGCCGTAGCCGTTTGTAACGATAATGCCGATATCGTCGAAGAATTCAACGATTTCTGCACGGAGGGGTGCGCCGCCGCAAATGATCTTTACCAATCTGCCGCCGAAAGCCGCGTGCAGCTCTGCAAAAATTTCACGTCTTTTATCAATGCCGATCGCACGGAGGAAGCGCGAAAGCTTAATACCGGTCTGAACCTTTTTGGTTTTGCCCTTTTCCTCGATGCTTGCGATCATTCTGCGGTAAACTACCTCTAAAAGTGCGGGCACTACGTACATATACGACGGCTTGTAAAGTGCCATATTCTTAACAACGCGCTTGAGGCTGTCGTTTATGCAAAGCGTTGCCTTTAAGTGTATCGCAACCAAAAGGCCCGTGATCGATTCATAGCAATGGTGATACGGAAGCACCGAAAGAGCAACGTCGCGGAGTGTGGTAAGCTGAATTCCCCAATGAACGAGCGAAAGGATATTGTGCTCGGAAAGCATAACGCCCTTTGCAAGCCCGGTTGTTCCCGAGGTGTAGATAAGCATTTTAAGCTTTTGCTTGTCCTCGTTTTCGATTTCTTCAAATCGCTTGTCGCCGTTTTCGTAAAGCTCCTTGCCCCTTGCCATTAATTTGCCAAAGGAAAGAAATTCGTTTTCGTCCTCTTCGCGGTCGAAGCAGATGAAATATTTAACGCGCTCGATTCTGTCGCGGATGCGCTTGAACGCCTCCTCGCGCTTTTTATCGCAGAAGATTATATCATCGTCGCCGTGGTTGATAATATTGACAAGGTCGTCATCCGGAAGATCCTTATCGATAGGGCAGAAAACGCCCTTGCTTTGCAATGCGGTAACGAAAACGGTGATCCAATTATAGCTGTTTTCACCTGCACATGCGATGTGACCCGATTCGAGTCCCATATCAACAAGCGCGGTACCGAGATGATATATATCCTTTTGGAATTCCTTGAAGGTAACTTCAACAATACCGTCCTTGCCGCGGTATTTGTGACTTATCTGATCGCCTGCCTCGTCGACTGCCATCTGAACAAGATGCTTTATGCTTTTAGGTTCGGGGCGTACAACGGGATGACGTGCCAAAACGTTTCTTGCCATAAAAATCTCCTTGATGTAATCGGATATTCAACCCATATTAACAAGGATTTTAAGCATCAAACATTAACTGAAGGTTAATCTTTTCGTATTTTTTGACGACAAATGAAAAAATATCGAAAAAACTGCAAAAAACCAATATGCCGCTATTGATTTTAGGGGCTTTGTGTTGTAAAATGCATCGGTGGGGTGAATGAATTATGATTTACAATAGCTTGCAAGCCTTGATCAATTATGCAATCGACAAAAATATAATCGAAAAGGTCGATATCTTCGTTGTACGCAACCGTCTTATGAACGCCTTGCGACTTACCGATTGGCAGGACGTTGAATCGGCGGAATACGGCGATATAGAAAGCATTCTTGCGCCTATTATCCAATATGCGTGCGATAACGGCATAATCGAGGACACTACTGCGTGCAGAGATATTTTCGATACCGAGATAATGGGTATTCTCACACCTATGCCGCGCGAGATCAATGCAGAATTCGCAAGAAGATATGCAATAAGCCCGCTCGAAGCCACGAATTGGTATTACGATATAAGCAAGGACCTTAATTACGTACGTGCATTACGTATCGCAAAGGACCTTAAATGGCCGTTTGAGTGCGAATACGGCGCACTTGATATTACGATAAACCGTTCGAAGCCCGAAAAGGATCCGCGTGATATCGCAAAGGCAGGAAGCACCGTTTCCGCAAAATATCCCAAATGTCAGCTTTGCGCCGAAAACGCAGGCTTCTGGGGTACCGCGAATCATCCCGCAAGACAAAATCTCCGTCCGATAGAAATCACCGTCAATAACGAGGAATGGCAGCTTCAGTATTCCCCCTACGGATATTACGACGAGCATTGTATTGCGTTCAATACCGCGCACGTTCCGATGAAGATAGATGATACCGTTTTCGATAAGATGTTTGACATTATCGATTATCTCCCTCATTACTTTGTCGGCTCGAATGCCGATCTGCCCATAGTCGGCGGCTCGATACTCTCGCACGAGCATTTTCAAGGCGGTAATTACGAATTTGCGATGGCAAAATCGGGAATCGAATATGAATTTTCGGTCAAAGGCTTCGAAAACGTCAAGGCCGGTATCGTAAAATGGCCGATGTCGGTCATCCGCGTAAGCTCTGCCGACAGAAAAGAGCTTGCAAAATGCTGTGCGCACATTCTTGCCTCGTGGAGAAGCTATTCCGATGCGGATGCAGGTATTTTCGCCTTTACCGAAAGCACACCGCACAACACGATAACCCCCATTTCGCGCAAGAGAGGCGACGTTTACGAATGCGACCTCGTTTTGCGTAACAACCGCACGAGTGACGAGCGACCTCTGGGCATCTTCCACCCGAATCCCTCGCTTCATCACATAAAAAAGGAAAACATCGGTCTTATCGAGGTTATGGGTCTTGCCGTGCTTCCCGCGCGCTTGGCTGACGAGATAGTGCTTATCGAGAACGCAATTCTTAACGGATCGGACGTTTCTGCCGACGAAAGAATCGCGTCGCATTCCGATTGGGTAAACGAGATCAAGGCGAAATATCAAAGCCTTACGAGCGAAAACATCCGCTCTGTGCTCGAATATGAAATCGGCAAGGTGTTTCTTGAGGTTCTTTGCGACGCAGGCGTTTATAAGCGCACCGAAAAGGGTTTGAGCGCGTTTATCAAATTTACCGAACAACTGTAAAATAAAAACAAGCTTCACGTATATCGCGAAGCTTGTTTGTTTTTTTGCTTATTTAATCTCTGAATACGCCGATCTTAAGCTTTTCGAGCTGAACGGGAGTGCAGTTGCCTGCGCAGAAGAAGGCGATGCCCGTCGCACCTGCCTTGCGGCATTCCTCGACCTGCTTGGTCGATTCGATAACGGGAAGCTTGTTATACATCGGGGAAATGCCCGAAATGTTGGGCGCCTCGCCGTAGTTTTTAACCATATATGCAACCTCGTTGCCGACGTCCTCGGCTACGTTGAGGTAAGCCATCGGGTAAATGGCGTCAAGCCAGCCCTGCTTTACCCAATACTGCCAATTCTGGCACTTGAGGTTTATCGCCTCGACAGGATCGCCGAAAACTGCGGTCGAAAGCACGATATCGCGTCCGTTTTTGCGGTATTCAAGAATAAGGTCGCGCACCGATTTAACGTATTTTGTAACCTTGTCGGCGCGCCAGTTAAGGAATTTCTTCCATTCCTCGCAATTGGTATCGGGAATATCGTCAAGCACGATGCCCGTATCCTTCAAGAATTCCGCCTTGGTGGTCTCTTCAAAGCCTGCCGAGCGGTCAACTCCGTGAATAACGGGGTAGCGGATGTAATCGAGCTGGAAGCCGTCGAAATCGTAATTATCGAGGATCTCCTTGACACTGCCCAAAAGGAACTCCTGAACCTCGTCAAGTGCGGGATTAAGGAAATAGAAGTTATCGAACGCGTCGTGTAAAATTCCGCCGTCCTTGCGCCTTGCCATCCATTCGGGATGCACGTCTGCCATAGGACATCCGTGGCCCTCGACACCGAAGAAGAAATCCTCGAACCAGCAATGTATCTTAACACCGTTTTGCTTGCAAATGCGGATAAAGGAATCGATAACGTCAAATCCGTCCTTGTAATAGGGGCGGATGGGAAGATAGTCGTGCACGCACTTTTGCGCGTTTGCATAGCCTTCGTAATTGGTTTCGATAAGAATAAGGTTAAAGCCGGCGTCCTTTAATTTTGCAACGGTTGCTTCAACCTCGGCATCGCTCTTTTCGTGAGGTCTGTGCCAAACGGCGCGGATCTCACCCTTGACCGAAGCGGCGGTGTAATAATAAGCCTCCTCGCAAAGCGCGTTTGCTTTTTCGTAATCGCCGTTATCCTTTGCATCGACCGCCTGCATAAGAAGCTCCTCTGCCTTTTGCTTGTCAAAGCTCGAGCCTTCCGCAACGCGCTCGCGGATGCGGTTGTTGATCTTATAAATGTTGTTTTCGGTTTCTATCTGTCTTGCGGTATCATCGATTTCGGCGATAAAAACACCGTTCGATTCGTCGATTTCGGCTCTTGCACCGACGCAAATATTCTCTGCAAGAAAATCGGCAGCGGCACCGTGACCCGAAACGACAAAGCCGTCGTTGGGGATGATATTGTTGTTCTTGCCGCAGCTTACAACGCGTCCGTCGACAACGCACGCCTCGAAGCCATAGGAATTGGTTTTCGTGTTACCGCTTCCGTTGTATATAATAAGCTCGTCTGCACCGCGCTCGCGGTTATATCCCGAAATAGAAATCGTTTTCATATCAAAACCTCGGCTTTTTTTCTTTTATTTTACCATAAACGCAAAAAAAGTCAATGCTATTTACAAACGCGGCTTGGCGTGTTATAATTCGCTTGATTATTATTTTTTGGAGTAAAAATGCTTAAGAAGCTTAACTATTTCACAACTTTCGAAAAAATATTATGGCTTAGCTCGGTAGCGCTGATAACTACCTTCTTTTTCCTTTTTTCGCAATCGGGCATCCTTTCGCTTATAGCTTCGCTTATCGGCACGACTGCGCTTATCTTTTGTGCAAAGGGCAACCCGATAGGTCAGGGTATGATGATAATCTTCAGCATCATCTACGGCATAATTTCCTATTCCTTTGAATATTACGGCGAAATGATAACCTATGTCGGAATGTCAGCGCCTATGGCGGCTTATGCACTTATTTCCTGGTTAAGAAACCCGTATAAGGGCAAAAAGAGCGAAGTTACCGTCAATGACGTCAACAAAAAGGAAATTATCGTTATTCTTTCGCTTTCTGTTGTTGTAACGGTCGTTTTCTATTTTATTCTCAAGATATTCGGCACCGCAAATCTTCTGCCCAGCACCTTTTCGGTAACGACAAGCTTTGTTGCAGTCTGCTTTTCTGCGCGCAGAAGCCCTTATTTCGCGCTTGCCTATGCCGTTAACGATATCGTGCTTATAATTCTTTGGGCACTTGCCGCGATCAAGGATATTTCCTACCTTTCGGTCATCGTCTGCTTCGTGATGTTCCTTGTAAACGATACTTATAGCTTTATCAACTGGACACGAATGAAGAAAAAGCAAAGCGTATAATGCCCCCCCTCTTGACAAAGCATTATAAAAGGTTTACAATTAAAGCGGAATAATAAGAAAGAAGGTGTGATTCCGATGGGCTGTATGAATGAAACCGAATCGGTTATTTGTATGGCTTTGAGGTTGCGCCGTTAATTACATATATAATAATTTTTGTAATATCGACCTCCTCAAAGTCTTTTGGACAATTTAAGG
>JAFYON010000025.1 GCA_017560145.1 Clostridia bacterium
TATTCTTTTCATAATATAAACCTCCGTTTATCTTTGTCCTCATTATAGCAATTAATGCGATTTTATGCAACAGTTTTTTTAATAAAGCTATTGTAATGCTTACTGTAATATGTTACAATATTAATACCAAATTAAACAAGAAAGGTAAATAACAATGATAGTACGCAAACCGCCGATGGGCTGGAACTCCTGGAACACTTTTGGCAGAAATATCGATGAAAAGCTTATAATGGAAACCGCCGACGCTATGGTCGAATCGGGAATGCTCGATGCAGGCTATGAATATCTCGTTATCGACGATTGCTGGTCTGAAAAGAAGCGCGATGCAAACGGCAGACTCGTTGCCGACCCCGAAAAATTCCCCAACGGTATGAAGGCAGTTGCCGATTACGTTCACTCCAAGGGACTTAAATTCGGTATGTATTCCTGCTGCGGCAGTATGACCTGCGCGGGATACCCCGGTTCCTTCGATTATGAATTCATCGATGCCGAAACCTTTGCTTCTTGGGGCGTCGACTATCTTAAATACGACTATTGCTTCCGTCCTATGGACCAACAAGGTCATTTGCTTTACAAAAAAATGGGCTTGGCTCTTGCAAACTGCGGCAGAGATATCTGCTTCTCGGCTTGTTCCTGGGGCGCCGACCAAACCAACGAATGGATAAAGCAAACCGGTGCACACCTTTGGCGCTCGACAGGCGATATCGTCGATAGCTGGGATTCGGTTAAGTCGCTTATTATCAAGCAGGATGAATATCTTACCACCAACGGTCAGGGCTGCTTTAACGATATGGATATGCTTATCGTAGGTATGCGCGGCAAGGGCAACGTTGGACTTTCGGGCTGTACCGATGAAGAATACCGCACTCACTTTTCGGCTTGGGCATTCCTCGGCTCGCCGCTTATGGCAGGCGGCGACGTTCGCGATATGGACGAAACCACAAAGAGCATTCTTTTGGATAAGGAAATTATTGCGATCAACCAAGACGAAGCATACAGACAACCCTTTAACTGCGGCAACCATTGGAAGATAAACGACGTTAAGGTTTGGGCAAAATATCTTGAAGGCGGCGATATCGCAATAGGTATATTTAACCTTACCGACCACGCGGCAGATCCCTTTATTCCCCTTGACGCACTTGGACTTTCTCGCGTTTCGGGCAAGGCAGTAAGCGTTCGCGACCTTTGGAAGAAGGAAGAGCTTGGCGTTTATGCCGACGTTTTCCGTACCGACCACATCCCCGCACACGAATGCCGTATGTACCGCTTTAAGGTAGTCGATGCAAAATAAATGCGTAATTTGCGGTGCAGACCTCACGCCCGACGATATCGGAGCTTCGCGCAAGCTTATAAACCGCGGTATGGACAAAGATTTTCTTTGCATATCCTGTCTTGCCGAAAAATACGGCGTAACCGTTGAAAAGCTTAAGGAAAAGATCGAATATTGGCGCGAAAGCGGATGTATGCTCTTCGCACCGAAAGAGTAAAAAATGTATTACCACAACAGTCCGATCGAGATCATAGAACCGCACAAATGTGAAAGCCCGAGTAAGGAGATCAAAAATCTTCTGCTCGGGCTTCCGATTCATGCAATCGATATAAAGGACGAATCGACCATTCACGCCGACCGTCCCAATATGAATTACAACACCGATTGCACTCTGTTGACAGACGGTGAATATTCGCCCGACCGCGATTGGCACAACGAGCAATGGTTTCATTCCCACAGCGGCGGCGGAAGGACGATAACCTTCAAGCTTCCCTGCCTTTGTGCCGTTTGCGGCTTTTCGATGAGCACCAACCGCGAGGATGCAGTCGGCATCCGCTCACCGCGCTATATCAAGATCCGAGTTTCCTATGACGGAAGCGATTTTACAACCGTGTGGGAGCAGGATACTCGCTCCCCGCGAGATATGCGCACCGTCCTTTACAAGGGCGAATTCGAGCCTGTGATGGCGACCTACGTACAATTCGTTTACGATACGGTGCACCACGTTTATATCGACGAGCTCGAGCTTTACGGCTGCACCGATATTACCGGCGCAAAAATGCCGATATGCGACGGCTTGCCTACCTATAACGAATTCGATCCCCCCGTTGAGATAAACGAATATCCCGACGAAATGATCCTCGGCTCGGCAAACGTATCGCTGTCCTATAACTACCGACCGATTGCCGATGACAAGGGATTGCAGACCGAATCGGATTATCTCCCATTGGTCGCATATCTTTCGGAAAAGGGAGAAATTCTCGACACGTTTATGGACGGATTTCTTTATCTGCCCGACGTTTCCTTTGATTTTTCGCCGCGCGGACAACACGTCGAGGGCTGGCAGGAATACGTGGAAAGCGTTTTCGTCCCCGACAAAAACCTATCGGCGCTCGATAAAACCGTCGCAAGGGTGAAAAGGGCGCTCGAGCTTCCCGATTACACTGTCGGCGTTTACTTTACCATCCTTTACACCTTTACCGGCTATGACGATTTCGGATATTTAAACGGCGAGCATCTTGTTTTCGATAATATCGAAAGCCGCAAAAAGGCGATAATCTGGATGGTCGACACAATGATCTCGCGCTATAACGCGCTTAATTACGAAAATACCGAGCTTTTGGGCTTCTATTGGTTCGAGGAGGCATTGAACCCGACCGACAAATACGAAGAAGAGCTTATCAAATTCACCTGCGACTACGTTCATAAAAAGGGCTATAAATGCTTCTGGATACCCTATTTCCGCGCTCTCGGTTACGAGCATTGGCAATCCTACGGCTTTGATGCCGCTTGTATGCAGCCGAATTATATGTTCGACCTTGATATACAAAAAAGCCGCCTTTACGATACCGCAAGCGAAGCAAAGCGGATGGGTATGTGCGTTGAGCTCGAGGTTTGGAAGATCAAGGAGGACGCTCACGGCAATATCGATAACGTCGAGCATATAAAGCGTTTTATGGAATATCTTGCCGTCGGCGCCGAAAAGGGTTATATGAACACCGCAAAAATCTATTATCAGGGCTCGGCTCAGGGCGGCACGATCACCAACGGCTGGAGATCGAAAAATCCGCTCTACCGCGAAATGTACGATATGACCTACAAATTCGCAAAGCGCAAGCTTTAACTTTAAACAAAAAGGGACTTCGCATGAAGTCCCTTTCTTTTGTTATTCTCTTTCCCTCGGCTCGTACAAAACAATCGGGTCCTTATAGGTTGTGTCCTGGTGCAAAACGCCGTTAAGGTATGTTGTCCTTTTAATAACGATACCGTCCTCATCGTATTCAAGAACGTATTCGTACTCGGTCGTTTCTTCTTGAACGCCGTATTCCTTATAATTATTGTACTCTGTTTTTAAAATTGTGTTGCCGTATTTATCGTATTCACAGGTGGTTTTATTTTTCAAGAATTCTTCGCCGCCATCTATACGCTTATAGGTTTCAGAAAGCGTTTCTCTTCCTTTGCCGTCGTATTCTGTAACGACCCTCGTGAAGATCCCGCTTTCGTGGCTTTCGTAGCTTTTGTAGCCTTCATAAAAAATATCTTGACCATCGGAATTATACTTATATTCATCTTGGATTGTAATATCGCCGTTTTCATCATACGTTATCATATATATCAACCGGCTGTCATCGTCGTATGCATATTCGGTTTTTTCCCTAACGTTATCGTCTTTGTCATATATGACACTAAGTATCTTTTTACCGTTTGCATCGTACGTAGACCTTGTCCTGCTTTTTACGCCGAATTCTCCGTTTGAACGACCCGAAAGCTCAAAAAAGACAGTGTTTCCGCTTGCGTCATACTCCCAAATACGCTTTTCTGTCAATTCATTGCTTTGGTTGTATTTCATCTCAAGCGTCTTATTTCCGTTTTCGTCGTATTCATATACGGTTTTTTGCTCTTTGCCGTTGGTGTCGGTCTCCTTTACCTCGATCTTCCGACCGTTTGCATCATATTTGTATACCGTTTTCGACTCTAAGCCGTATTCGTTTATCCGTGTTTCAACCGATATTTTTCCGTTTTCGTCGTATTGGTAATAAGCTTTTGTGATCTGTATTTCACGTCCGGACATACTGTGGGTTTCATGATACCTTATTTTGCCGTCAGAGAAATATTCGTTATAGTCATTTTGAAGCAGAGTCCCGTTGGCCTTATTCTGCAAATGCAACAGTGTATCACCGTTTTCGTTACATTCGCGTTTTTCAAGCAATAAACCCTCTTCGTCGTACCTCGAAAACTCGCGTTCTTTCCCGTTTTCATAATGCGTTGTGAATATTGTACCGTTCGGATCGCCGTATTCATCATAGGAAAGCAATTCTGTTTTTAAATAAACAAGCGTGAAATCCCGTAATATCTTTTTGCAGTCCTTGTAATTTCCAAGCGTTTTTAAGGTGATATAAGCGTCCTTGTAATTGCCGTTTTCGATGTCCTCGAGCGCGTTGCCGTATTTCACCGCAGGTACGATATAGGCGACCGCCGCAAACAAAATACAGCCGACGAGCAGGATCGAGAGCGCTGTGATGATGATCGCTTTTTTATGCGAAGCAACAAAGCCCGCCTTTTTTTCGGGCATCTCGTTAAATACCTCTTCTATCTTATTCATCTCGTTGTTCATCAAACCGCCTCCTTTAAATATTCTTCGTCTATTACTAATACTCGTCAAAAACGACCCGAGGTTTCATCGTTTTTTAAAAAAGCAAAAAAGAGTCAAGGCACTGCCCTAACTCTTTTTATCAAACATATTTCTGCATTTTGGGCAGGTTATTGTAATTTTACCCCTTCCGCGCGGAACGCGAAGACGGGCTTTGCACTTGGGGCATTTAAAATAACGGTGCTTGCGATCGGCAAGACGGGCAAAAAATCCCTTTACAGGTCTGAAAAAGGCCTTCACCTTGCCCCAAATTCGCAAGAAGACGGTATTTTCGGCACGTCTTCTGTAAAAATTACGTGAAAACGCACGGAACAGCCAAAGCATAAGGAACGTCAGCTGAAGAACCGAAAAAACCATGTCACCGATACCGTAGGTGAAAAAGGTTACAATACCGAAAATAAGCGAAACGAACATCAAAAACAGGTTTAAATGGTCGTTTCCGTACCGCCCCATCATAAATCTGCGGAACAAAAGATCACATCCAAAA
>JAFYON010000026.1 GCA_017560145.1 Clostridia bacterium
ATCGAACCGCCGCCGATACCGATCTTAATAAAGTCTGCGCCTGCTTCTGCAAGGAACATAAAGCCTTCGCGGTCAACAACGTTACCTGCGCCGACCTTTACGGTGTCGCCGTATTTATCGCGGATCCATTTAAGAGTGCGTGCCTGCCATTCGGAAAAGCCCTCGGAGGAGTCGATACAAAGCACGTCTGCGCCTGCTTCAACAAGTGCGGGAACGCGTTCCTCATAGTCACGGGTGTTGATACCTGCGCCTACCATATAACGCTTTTGTGCATCAAGAAGCTCAAGCGGATTTTCCTTGTGGAACGCATAGTCCTTGCGGAATACGAAATAGCAAAGATTGCCGTTCTTATCGATAATGGGAAGCGAGTTAAGCTTGTTATCCCAGATAATATCGTTTGCTTCCTTAAGAGTGGTGCCCTCGTAAGCATAAACGAGCTTATCGAACGGAGTCATAAATTCCGAAACCTTAAGGTCCTTCGCCATACGCGAAACGCGGTAATCGCGCGAGGTAACGATACCCATCAATTTACCGTTGGGCGAGCCGTCCTCGGTGATCGCAATAGTGGAGTGGCCGTTCTTTTCGGTGATCGCGATAACGTCTGCAAGAGTGTTGTCAACGCGAAGGTTGGAATCCGAAACTACAAAGCCTGCCTTGTGGGACTTCACACGGCGAACCATAGCTGCTTCGTTTTCAATAGTCTGAGAGCCGTAAATGAACGAAAGGCCGCCTTCCTTTGCAAGTGCGATAGCCATTTTATCGTCGGAAACCGACTGCATAATAGCCGATACAAGCGGAATGTTAAGCGAAACCGCAGGTTCTTCAACACCCTTGCGGAACTTGGTGACCGGTGTACGAAGACTTACGTTTGCGGGAATGCACTCCGCCGACGAATAACCGGGTACCAAAAGATACTCGCTAAAGGTATGCGATTCGGATAAATACGTTGCCATAGCTTGACTCCTTTATATTGCAAAAGTTGATTATCTATATTAGGAAGCATTATAACACATTATTTTCGATTTTTCAACAGTAATAAAAACTTAAACTCCACGAAATTTTCAAAACTGCCCGAAAATTTTTGGTTATTTTTCTACAATGTGTATGCCGCCCTTTGAAAATAGGTAAGCGGTGGAGGAGATAAAAGGCTTGTCGGGAGTAAAGATTCCCTCTCCGCGTGCCTGAATATTCGGCTCTAACTGTGTTTCCAAGCAAAGCGCCGCACCCGAACCGATAACAGTGCCGTCTTGGAGAACTGTGTTTTCGGGGATAAACTCGCCGCAGTAAAGCTGCATACACGGCATATCGGTAAAGCATTCGATATTGATGCTTCCCCTTACGGTTGCCGCCTTGCGCAGGCTCTTGCCGCAAAATTCACCGTATTCATTGCCCGAAAGGTAAAAATTATGGTCGTAAAAGCGCGAAATCTTTTGCTTTTCTCTTAAATCGAATTCGCTTCCCTCGACAGACTGTCTGCCAATGACCCTTGTATTTTCATCGTATACCGAAACCTGATCGGCATACACCTCTATCAAGGCGCCGCCGATACGCGCGCCCGCCTTGTTGTTAATGCCGAACGGATTGAAATAGGAATGGTTGGTAAGATTGACCCAGGTCGGCTTGTCGGTAGTAGCCTTATAGGAAATAACGAGCGCATCGCCGACGAGCGAATATGTAACGGTAACGTCGAGATTGCCGGGGTAGCCCTCTTCCCCATCCTTGGAAAGATAATTAAGCGTAATACTGTCCTCGCTGTGCGAAACGACCGAAAAGCGCTTTAAATTAAAGCCCTGCATACCGCCGTGAAGGTGGTTTATCCCCTTTTCGTTAAGCGGAAGAAGATATTTATCCTCGCCGATATACTGAATATCGCCGCAACGGTTCGCACATCTTCCCACCAATCCGCCGAAATAGCAGGTATCCTTAAAATATTCCTCCTCGGTCGCATAGCCCGCGGTAAGGTCAACACCGAACGCGTTTATTCCTTGAATTATCGCGCCGAGAGTAAGCACGCTTACGCTGATATTTTCATTCTTTATAATATATTTTTCCATATTCGCACCCCATTGCTGTGATAATTTGATTTTACACCCCAATGAACGAATTGTCAACAAGGCACAAGAAATTTAAAAAATATCGCGCGAACCCTCTTGACAATCACGCGATTGTGTGATACAATCAAATCACAGCAAAGAAAAAAGGGTTTTTAACTCACAAAAACGAAGGGAGGATTCCTGATGATCGACAGACTTCCCGGTACTACGATCGAGATCGCGGTACCGAACGCCGACGTTGCCAGAGAGGTTCTGGGCAACGCATTTATCTGCGGAGGGCTGATGATGTCTCAGGTTGCCCGTATGACGGGGCTTGAGCCGTATATGATCCAGAACTGGGTAAAACGCGGATTTCTTTCGTCGCCTGTTCAAAAGCAATATTCAAAGCGTCAGTTTTGCAGAATAGCAATTATAAATATGCTTCGCGAGGCATTGCAGATCGAAAAGATAACCGGTTTGCTATCTTATATAAACGGACGTCTTGATGACGAAAGCGACGATATTATCGATGACTGCGAGCTTTATTTTTACTTCATCGAGGCAATAAGCAAACTTGTTCGCCCCGTTGCCGACGAAAAATATATTGCATCGCACATCGAAACTGTAATAAGCGATTTCAAAGAGCCCTTCCCCGGAGCAAAAATAAGGCTCTCAAAGGTTTTGGCAGTAATGCTCAACGCCTATTTATCGGCAACACTCAGAAAGCGCGCCGATGAAATTCTTTCAACATTGGATTGATACAACGTAAGGAGGTATTGTTTTTATGTTAGATTGGTGGATGTCACTTGGCTCGGCAGGTCAGGTTTTCGCCTGTCTTGCGATCCCCGCAACGCTGATTCTGCTTATCCAGACCGTTCTTACCATCATCGGCTTTGGCAGTGACGATGGAGATGCAGACGTAAATGCAGACGGCGAAGCAGACGGTATCGAGCTTGACGATGCAGACGAATCGGGCGATACGCTCGACGGCGGTTTAAGAGTATTCACACTTCGCGGTATCGTTGCCTTCTTCTCGGTCATGGGCTGGGTCGGTGCAATATGCAGCGGAAGCGGCTTGCATCTTGCATTGTCGATAGTCATCTCGGTAACCTCGGGCTTTGTCGCAATGGTCGGCATTGCACTTATTATGAAAGCACTTTTCAAGCTTCAGTACGATGGCACCGAAAATATCAAGGAAGCCTTGGGCGTAAGCGGCACGGTTTATATGCGTATCCCTCCCTCCCGCACGGGCAAGGGCAAGATAAACGCAATAATCCAAGGAAAGCTTTGCGAAAAGAATGCCGTTACCGACGAGGAAACTATGATAAACCGCGACGAAGAGGTCACGGTTGTCGGAATCACCGGCGAAGAAACGCTTATCGTAAGAAGAAAACACAGAGTGTAAACAAAAATATTTTTTAACATACAGAAAGGGTTCACAAATGGGAACAACCACGTTAATTTTGGTATCGGTTATCGGTATCCTTCTCTTCTCTCTCATTCTTTGGTTCTTTTCGAGGTACAAAAAGTGTCCTTCGGATAAGATCATGGTTATCTACGGTAAGGTAGGTAAGAACAAGGACGGCAGCACAAGGTCTGCAAAATGTATCCACGGTGGTGCGGCGTTCATCGTGCCCGTAATTCAGGCTTATGAATTTTTGGATCTTACTCCCCTCTCGATTCCCGTTGACCTTAAGAGCGCACTTTCGAGACAGAACATCCGTGTAGACGTACCCTCGCGCTTTACCGTTGGTATTTCTACCGAGCCCAGCATTATGCAAAACGCGGCTGAACGCTTGCTCGGCTTACAGCTTGCAGAAATCCAAGAGCTTGCAAAGGACATCATCTTCGGTCAGCTTCGTCTTATCATCGCAACGATGGATATTGAAGAGCTTAACACCGACAGAGATAAATTTCTTGAAGCGGTTTCCCGTAACGTTGAGGTAGAGCTTAAAAAGATCGGTCTTCGTCTTATCAACGTTAATATGACAGACATCTCCGACGAATCGGGCTATATTGAAGCGCTTGGTAAGGAAGCTGCTGCAAAGGCAATTAACGACGCTAAGAAGAGCGTTGCCGAAAAGGAACGCGACGGTTCTATCGGTCAGGCAAACGCAAAGATGGACGAACGTGTAAACGTTTCCAAGGCGGATGCAGAGGCTATTCAGGGTGAAAACCTTGCAAAGACCGAAATCGCAATGTCGAACGCTACCCTCCGCGAAAAACAGGCGGAAGCATTGAGAATCGCAACCGCGGCAGAAAAAATTCAAGCCGCAAAGGCATTGGAAGAAGCTTACGCGGCAGAAAAAGAAGCCGAAGAAGCACGTTCCGCACGTGAAAAGGCAACTCTCGAAGCAGACGTTATCGTTCAGACCGAGATCCAGAAGCGCCAGATCGAGCTCGAAGCAGAAGCAGAGGCAGAAAAGATCAGACGCAAGGCGAAGGGTGAAGCAGACGCAATATACGCAAGAATGGAAGCGGAAGCACGCGGTATGGAAGAGATCCTTCGCAAGCAAGCAGCCGGCTTTGCCGAAATCGTTAAATCCGCAGGCGGCGACGCAGAAGCGGCTCTTAAGCTCCTTATCGCCGATAAGCTTGAAGACCTTATGAGAATTCAGGTCGACGCTATCAAGAACATCAAGATCGACAAGGTTACCGTTTGGGACAACGGCGGCGCAGGTGCCGACGGCAAAACAAGCACCGCAAACTTCCTTTCCGGTCTTATGAAGAGCGTTCCTCCTCTTGAAGAGGTGTTCGCACTCTCCGGTCTTGCACTTCCCGAATATCTCGGCAAGAAAAAGGAAGAAGCAAAAGCCGAAGAACCCAAGGTAGAAGCACTTGATGCCGAGATCATCGAAGAATAACAAAGCTTTTTAACAACGAAATAGCCCCTTTGCACGACCAAAGGGGCTGTTTTGAATAAAAGAGGTACTAGATGAACTTTTTTAAGAAAATCGGAATGGCTTTGCTCTTTTACGCGCTCGGCTTTATTATCAACGCGAATATGAATTATCTGTTCGCTTCGGGCGGTATGTCCTATATCGGATATAGCATCCCCTCGATCATCGTTATGACCGTCGTTTTGGTTGCGGGCGGACGTATGCTCCGTGCAGAAAGACTTAAAAAGAACCATAAGGGCGACGATTCCGACGAAAAGAAAATTTTCAACGGTGAATTAAAGGGTAAATACAGTTACGTTGTAAACACAAAGGAATTCAAGCTTGAATGTATTCTTGCTATCGTTTTTGGCTTTATCGCAGTACTATCACCCGTTTTCGAATATGCATATCATTACAGCTTCCCCGTTTTGTTTTCAAGCACAGGCAACGTATTTTTGGTGATATTCGGATTGTTGTTGACCCCGATCTATATCACCGCGCTCAACGCCTTTACCTGGGTATCGGCGTATAACAAGGCTTACAAAAGAAAGGCTTACTGATTTTAAAGCGAGGAACAAGACAATGAAAGAAAAGATTATAAGAGCGGCATTTGTTTTGTTCCGCTCGGTATCACTTCTTACAGTAAATATTCTTGTAACGTATGCGGCGTATAGCTTTATCAGTCCCAACTATGCAGATTCCAACGCGACCATACACCTTATGTTCGCCTCGGTGATGTTTTTGATCTCTTATTTTTCGTTTTCGAAATTTTTATCGGTTTACAACAAGCGTGCGCGCAATGAATTTACAACCGCAAAGGAAAAGGCATCCGTTTCGAAAACCATCCTCCAAAAGCCTTATTTTTGGTGCGATATTGCGTTGTTCCTCTTTGTGTTTTTGGTGTTCGATCTCGATTTTATTTACCCATTTGCAAGCGAGATCGCAGGACGCTATTATCTTTTCGGGATCGAAGCAAAGCTTTATGCAATGCTTTATATGCTCCCCGCGGTTATCCTGTTAAACATCTGGACAAAGCGAAGCGCTTATAAGGTTTGGATGCGCACGCGCCGAAGGATCGAAAAGGGATATATCGTTGAGCAGAGCGACGGTAAAAAAAGCTCAACCGGCATCGGCGCATCAAGAGCGATAGTTGCGCCGCCGGCACTTTCGATAATGCGCGTTGTAGCCGACCTTCATTCAAAGCATAATCCGGCAGTACAGAACGCCGAGCTTCCCGAGCCCGATTATTCCACACGCGGCACGGCATTTGCTCTGTTCTACAAGCTTTTGATGTACGTTATGCTCGTCCTTTTCGGACTTCTTATTTCGGCATTCGTGCTTGCGTTTTTGGGCCCGATCGTCGCAATTGTCACGGCGGCACTCCCAAGACTTTTCGGAAAGCTCATCGTTGCGATCCTTGTCGCGGTGATACTGTTCAAAAACCTCAACCGCTTTAATCAAAGACGTAAATTCATTAAAAGACTTAAAAAGCTTTGCCGTGAAAACAAATTCAAGCTAAGCCGAATCAAAACGCCTTATAGCTTTATGTCGGATTCGACCTTTATCGTTACCGCAAACGGCAAAACGTTTGAATGCAAGACTATCGGCACAAGAAAGGCAAAAACACCGATAGTGCTTGATGCGGACGGAACCGGAATAACGATCCACGCATTCGTATTCGCAGGTATCCGTTGGTGGCATTATACCGAGGAATTCAAATTCGCCTACGACTCGAAATATACGAAAATACTTATCATAAACCCCAACGCAAAATTCATTTACAAAAATCGCGACGGCGAATACGGTGAGCTCGATAACGGCGACACCGTCGGAGACTACAGAATACATACCGGTCAAAGCTTTTTAAACGGCTTGAACCGCGATTGTCTTGACCGAAAAGTAAAGGATTAAGGAGTTAATTATGAACAAAAGGTTTTCCCGTTACTTCGGCAAAAATATTACCCGCATAATCTACACCACCTCTTGCGCTTTACTCATTTATGGCTGCTTCAATATCGTTGTCGGCAATTCTTATTGGGGCATGATATATTGCTTGCTCGGAATTATCCCCTTCTTCGTCACCTATTCGATGCAGGTCTCGGACGCATCAATCGACGAGCTTGTCGACCGAAGCGTTGAACGCTTCAAGGAAGAACGGCTTAAGGACGTCATCGTTGGAAAAACCGCGATCGGCGAAGATAAGTTTTCGACCTTTTCGGGCTTTATCCGTGACGGCGGTGACGTTCGATTCAAGCGCGGCCGCGACGAAAAGATCAGAACCAGCCGTTATTTCGTAACCTC
>JAFYON010000027.1 GCA_017560145.1 Clostridia bacterium
GAGCCCGAGCCCAAGCCGATGCTTGGCGATATCAACGGCAACGGAAAGATCGAAAAATACGATTATATCCTCGTAAAGCGCCTTGTCATGAGTACGATAGATCTTAGCGGCGAAACGCTTAACTTCGCTGACGTCAACAAAAACGGCAGAGTTGAAAAATACGACTATATTCTTGTAAAGCGCCACGTTATGGGCACCTACGTTATAGAGGATCCCCATTCGACATAAAATCAAACCCACCTTCTCGGTGGGTTTTTTCTTGACACCGGAGTTTTTTTGGATTATAATAATATTATCATATTAGCAAGGAGAAAGATTATGAAAAAATTGATCCGTTCGATATCACTCATACTTATCTCGGCGTTGCTTATAACCGCTATGCCGCTTATGACGAGCGCAAAATCCAACGCGCTTTCCGGCAAGACGATCGTCACCTTCGGCGACAGTCTTACAAAGCTTGGCAACAGCGCAAGCACTATACACTATCCCGATTATCTCGCCTCCGACGAATATCTCGGCGTGCCCGTTATCAATATGGGCGTCGGCGGCGACTCTACACTTCACGGTATGGCGCGCTTTGAAAAGGACATACTTTCAAAAAATCCCGATTTGGTCATTATGAGCTTCGGCATGAATGACCAGGCAGGTCTTATTGCAAGCGGAACACCCAACGTACCGCTTGAAACCTACAAGCAAAACCTTATCTACTTCGTCGAAAAGCTTCATGCTATCGATTGCGACGTAGTTTTCTTCACCCCTAACCCCGTACTCGAGGCCAACGGCTATTATGTCCCCGGCGATTACGGCCTTAACTATAATTACGGTTTTCTTCCTGAATTCTGCAACGCAATGCGCGAGGTCGCGATCGATTACGGATGCACCCTCGTTGATATAAACTACGAATGCGAATTCGAAGACCTTTACAAATTCATCAGCGACGGTATCCACCAGACCACCTACGGCAAAAAGCAATACGCAAAATTCATTTCAGAGCATCTTCTTGCGGTTTATGACGGAATCGACAAGGCAACAATGACCGTCAACTGTGTAGACCAAGACGGCAATCTTTTAAGAACCGTTACACACGTCGGCAAGAAGGGCGCGCACTTCACTCTTGCCACCCCCGAAATCTACGGATACGAGTCCCTCGACGAGGATATCAAAACCACCTTCGTCGACGGAAAGACCTATACCTATAAATACGACTTCAAGCTTAAATCGCTTATCGACGAGGCAAAATCGGCTTCCTCCGACAGATATAGTGAAGTCGTTATCGAAAAGATCCGCAACGCGGTAAACGCGGGCGAGGCGCTTCTTGCAAGCTCCAATGCCGCAAACGAGGATATCTTTGCCTGCTCCGACGAGCTTGAAATTTGCCTTTCTCTTGTCGGCAGCACTCAATACGTTCAATCCGCGGGCACCGATTGCGGCTATGAAAAACTTACCGACGGTATAAAGGGCACCGCCGACGGCAACGCCGACCACTACGTAAGCTTTAGCGGAAAGGACAAAACGACCGACATAACCGTCGATCTCGGCAGCAACAAGGACGTTAACTATTTCAGCGTTTATTGCGCGTCGGGCATGAACAATGCCGGCAAGCCCGCAAAGCTTACCGTTTCGGTATCCGACGACGGAAGCGAATTCAAGGAAATTGCTTCGCAGACCGCTGTAAAAACGCCCATAAACACAAACAATTGGGATACGAAGATCATCACCGCCGTGACCGAAGCACCCGTTTCGGCACGCTATATCAAATATTCCGT
This sequence comes from Clostridia bacterium, assembly GCA_017560145.1. Lineage (GTDB taxonomy): Bacteria > Bacillota > Clostridia > Oscillospirales > CAG-382 > Coliplasma. Next base: position 1,767 of record JAFYON010000027.1, read on the forward strand.
CACCTCGAGCAACGAGCTTTTGCTTATCGACGAGCTCGAAGCATCTCTTTCGGTCACACCGCTTGATACAGCACTTTCGATCGGCGCGATAAACGCTTCTCCCGAAAGCGGCAAGGCGGCCGTATTTACAAAGAGCGGCTCGCTTAACGGAAAATATTACGGTGTTTTTGCAAGCAAGGACGGCGACGGATTTAAGGTCACCGCTGTCAACAATGCGATCGAAAGCGTCGAAGCATCCGCAAGCGATATCGTCATCGTTGCCGATGCCGACAACAAGCTGATAACAAAGCTCGCCATCGGCGACAAGCTTTCGCTTTCGGGTGTCGACACTGCAAATGCAACGCTCGGCATTATGCCCTATGCAAAGCTTGATATCGACCTTGCAGGCGATGCGCTCGAAGGAAACACTCTTTGGCTTACCCATTTCAACTCCAACACGGTCGAGGGCGCAGGCGTTATCTTTACAAACGCATATGCAGGCTGTGCTTGGTGGCTTAATATCGCTTTCGCACCCGTCAAGGGACACGAGGGTGTTTATGAGATCGTTGCAAAATCCGACGGCGCAAGCAACGGTTCGGGCAAGGTTCTTGAAATTCCCGAGGGCGGATTTGTATATGCAGTAAACAGCGGCAACGACTATATCACGATCAATAAGGATCCCGAGGCTCTCAACTTCAAGAGTACCGCCGCCAACACCGCGCTTTCCGCCGCAAGAAAATGGAAGATCGGCGACAAGTTTGTATTCGGCAACGTCAACCTCGAAAATCAGGAGATCCCCACCACCACACCTTATATCGACTATTTTGCGCCCGAATACGTATGCACCGCAAAGATCGCTACCTACGTTCCGACATATAAGCTCGGCGACGTTAACGACAACGGCGAGATCGAAAAATACGACTATATCGCCGTTAAGCGCGCGGTTATGGGCACGCTTACTCTTGACGAAACCCAGCAAAAGGCAGCCGATGTAAACGTTAAGGACGGCGTTGAAAAATACGACTA
>JAFYON010000028.1 GCA_017560145.1 Clostridia bacterium
AGATATTGTTGCCAGATGTTTGCGCTAATATAAAAACCGCCCGAATTTTTCCTTTTGGGAAAAACACAGACGGTTTACATAATTAGTTATTCAAAAGGGTGTAGCGAAGATATTCCGAAAACTCGTTCGTATTAAGAACGGGGACGAAGGTCATCGACGGATCGAAGCGTCCTGCGGGATGATAAGGGGTAACGGTCACGCATCTTCGGGTCCAAAGACCGATGCCGCTTTTAAAGGTGAGCTGTGCATAGCCAATGCCCGAGGCATCGATAACGTTTACCATTTCCTTGACGGCTTCAAGCATTGCTTCGCCCGTCTGGATTCCGCTGATAAAAATATCGTAGCGCACGTTGTTGTAAAGCGCGCCGCTTTCCGCCGAAAGGATCGCATCGCCGGGCATCGTAACAAAGCCGTCGAAGGTTACCTCAAAGCGCGCTTCGGGCAGATTTTCTCGCAATACTGCGGATAAATCCGATTCGTATATCTGGCTTATCTTGCTCTCCATAAGGTAATAAAAGCTATCGTAAAGCACGTCGTCATTGACCGATATCGGGGAAGGCTCCGTGGGGTATTTGTTGCTTTTCGCATCTACGCAATAGGCGTCTAAGGTATAGTCGTAATATACCGCGGAGAATTCAAAAACGCCTAATGCCGCGTTTTCGTTAACGGGGTAATTCGCATCGGTATAGGGGGTTATAACGTCTTTGGCCGCCATAGCGGAGAAGGGGTTTCCGATAAGATTAAGACTCAGCACGATACAAAGCAGACCGCTTGCCGAGGCGATCGTAATACCGATCCTTTTGTTTGCCTTGATCTTGTATACCGAGTAGCTTGCAAGAAGGGTGGTCAGTATACATAATGCGGAATATACTATTGCGATCTCCATGTTTTTGTTTTCGATCGAATTAAGCGTGAACACGGTGATTCCGACAATTGCCGTTCTTGTGATATAGCCGATATCGAGCAATGCGGTCGCCGCGCAGATGATAAGCGATATCGGTATCATCGCAACAATACCCATCGATCGGCGGAACAGCAACGCCGCGACGAAAGCCATAACGGTAACCGCCAAAAGCTTTATCGTGTAGAAGCGATTTTCCTTTTCGGTTTTTTTGTTGTTTTCTGCAGAGGAGATATTGTTTTCGTTCATTCGTAATTCTCCAGATTGTAAGGGTTGGTAAGCTTTATAAGCAAAGCGGTATCGTCGTCGGATTGCATTTTGTTGTTTCTTTCGGCACCGCATTTAACGCATTTGTGGGTAATGATAAAGCCCTTTTTGGAATTGACGGTAACCGCGCTCGGACGCATCATCGCACCGCATTCCGCCGCTCTGTCGCCGGGGTTGACGTCAACGTGCTTCGAATAAAGGCAAAACGGGCAGTGATTGCGCGAGCTGTAGCCCAACGGGGGAACTTCTTTGCCGCAATGTCCGCAAATAAATCCGCTATCATTTTTTGTGAAAATCTTTTCCTGCATAAGTATAATCCGTTAAATTCTTGTAAATTTTCAAAAAAGGGGTTTTATTTTCAGGTTTTATATAGTATAATACAAAATCGATAGAAAATCAACTGCTATGTGAGGATAAAATGAGTAAAAAAGAAAATGCTGCCGAAAACAGCGGATGCGGTCTTTCCGCACGTCGCGGCGCGGTAGGCGGTCAGGCTATCGTCGAAGGCGTTATGATGCGAAGCAAGCAGCACACCGCAATCGCCGTACGCAGACTGGATAACAAAAAAATATCGGTTACCCGAAAGGGAAACAAATCTATTTCCGACAAATGCAAAATTCTTAAATGGCCTCTTATTCGCGGCGTCGTTAATTTCGTTGAATCGATGGTAATGTCCTTCTCCACCATCACCACCGGCACCGATATGCTCGGCCTTGACGAAACCGACGAGGAATCCACCTCCAAGGTAGACAAGTGGCTTGAAAAGCACGGCGGAAAATGGCTTATAAGCGTTATTTCGGTAATCTCGCTTTTGCTTGGCTTGGCGCTTGCCGTTGGACTTTTCATCTTCCTTCCAACCTTCTTGGGCGGTCTTATTTTCGATAATATCCCCAACCTCGATGGCGCCGTTGCAAACGTTTGGCGCAATATCGTTGAGGGTGTTTTCAAGGTTATCATCTTTATTTTGTACATCTGGCTTACCGCTCTTATCCCCGATATGAAGCGAGTTTATATGTACCACGGTGCAGAGCATAAAAGCATTTTCTGCTATGAGGCGGGCGACGAGCTTACCGTTGAAAACGTTAAAAAGCACTCGCGCTTCCACCCTCGTTGCGGTACAAGCTTTATGTTCTCGATGATCATCCTTTCGATCGCTGTCGGCATAATCTTCCTTTGGGCTGTCGAAACCGTATGGCTTCGCAGTCTGCTTAAGATCGCGCTGTTGCCTCTTACCGTCGGCATCGGATACGAATTTATACGTTATGCGGGCAGACACGACAACGCGCTTATCCGCGCGCTTTCCCGTCCCGGACTTTGGATGCAGAACCTCACCACGCGTGAGCCTACCGACGATATCATTGAGGTTGGCATAACCTCGCTCAAATGCGCTCTTCCCGATGATTTCCCCGGCTTCTATGACGAATGTCTTGCGGCTATGGAGGAATGGCAGAAGGAAAAGGAAACCGCCGAGGCTGAAGGCGACGAAGCCGCAGAAGCCTCCGAAACGGTCGAAAGCACCGAAAGCAACGAAAATACAGAAGAAAACGGCACTGCCGAGGAGGAAAAAATTGACGCTTAAACAATACCGCGCAAAGCTGCGCGAAATGCTTCTTGAAATTTCCCCCGACGAGGGTGACGTTATTGCCGATATGCTTCTTTGCGAGGCGCTTAAGGTCGAGCGTGGTCATCTTCTCGCTCATCTTGACGACGAGGTATCCCGTTCCATCGATCCGTTTATCAGCGGTGCGGTTTTCGAGCTCTCGCTCGGAAAGCCCTTGCAGTACGTGCTCGGAAAATGCAATTTTTACGGCTATGAGATCAACGTCGGCGACGGCGTTTTCATTCCGAGAAGCGATACCGAAATCGGCGTAAAGGCGGCTTTGGGTGTGCTTAAGGACGGCGACCTTTTTGCCGATATCTGCAGCGGAAGCGGCTGTATCGCAAAGGCGATCGCTGCCGAAAAGCCCACTGTCAGCGGCTATGCGCTCGAGCTTTCGTTAAAGGCTCTGCCCTATACCGAAAAGAATCTGGAGGATCAGAAAAACGTTTCGGTTCGCCGATTCGATGCTCTTGACGAGGACGATTATATTGAGCTTGCATCTATGATCGAGCGTCCTCTTGACCTTGTTATCTGCAATCCGCCCTATATCCCGACAGAGGATATCCAGACCCTCTCTCCGCAGGTCGGCTTCGAGCCCGATACCGCGCTTGACGGCGGTGATGACGGATTGAAATATTACCGCATCGTTACCTCGTTGGTGCCCCATATTCTTAAAAAAGACGGCATACTTATTTACGAGATAGGCATAAACCAATGCGAGGACGTTTCGCGTATTTTGCAAGAAAACGGATACAGCGTTGCGGTATTGCGCGACTACTCGAAGATCGATCGTATTTTGCTTGCAAAAAAATGTTAGAATAATGTTAAAATAATATTGACAATACTTAAAAAGCGTACTATTATTATATAATATAATAGTATGCTTTCTTTTTTAGGGAAAATTATGGTTAAAAGAATAGAATCGCGAAACAACCCGACCATAAAGAATATCACCGCGCTGCGCGATAAGCGCGAAAGGGAAGAAGCGCGCCTTTTCTATTTCGAGGGCGTGCACCTTTTGGAGGAATACCTCAAGGCGGGCAACACCCCGAAAATGCTCTTTGTGCGCGAGGACGCTTTGAAAAGGTATTCGTCACTTATCGAAGGCGCAAATTGCGAAATTTTCGAGGTGACCGATTCGGTTTATGAAAAGCTTACCGAGGAAAAGGCTCCTCAGGGCATTTTCACCGTTTCGGAATATCTTGATAACGTCAGCTTTATCGGCGACGGTTGCTCCGATCTTTCGCAAAGAATAAAGGGCAACGCGATAATGCTCGTGGATCTTCAGGATAACGGCAACGTCGGTACGGTGGTGCGTACCGCGACCGCGCTTGACTGTCCCATTCTGCTTTGCGGCAGATGTGCCGACGTATTTTCTCCCAAAACCGTGCGCGCAACGATGGGCGCGATGTTCACGGGTGAGATCTTCGTTTGTCCCGATACGGTCAAGACGATCGAATCGTTAAAGGTGCAGAACCGCCGTGTTATCGCCGCCGCGCTTAATGAGAATGCATATACACTCGGCAATTTCGAAATTGACGGAACCGATATCTTTGCAGTCGGTAACGAGGGCAACGGTCTTTCGTGCGAGGTTATAAACGCCTGCAGCATGACCGCCATAATTCCGATGTCGGGCAAGACCGAAAGTCTTAACGCCGCGATAGCTTCCGCGGTATTGCTTTGGGAAGCAAAGCGTGGAGGAATATAATGAAACATCAATTGCTCTACATCTGGCTTCAGCAGGCGGTTGGCTTATACAGTCGTTTGGTGAGCGATATATTTAACAAATTCCAAAGCATCGAGGATATTTACAATTGCGAGGATTTTTCCTTCCTCGGCGAATCGAAGGCGAAATATATCAAGCGCCTTGAAAACAAGGATAATTCTTCTGCCTTTGAGGTAATGAAGCGTTGTGAGTCTCTCGGTGTAAAAATCACCGGCTATTACGACGAGCTTTATCCCGAAAAGCTGCGCGGTATCGAAATGCCGCCTGTCGCGCTTTATTCGATCGGCGATTTTCGCGATCTTAACAAAACGCCCTGTATTGCGATAGTGGGAACAAGAAATATGACCGACTACGGCAAGCAAACGGCAGAGAGCTTTGCATATAACTTCGCAAAAAGCGGAGCTTACGTAATAAGCGGATTGGCAAAGGGTATCGATACAGCCGCACATCGCGGTGCCGTTATGGCAGACGGATATACCGTTGCCGTGCTCGGAAACCCTATTGGCGATATTTATCCCAAGGAAAACCTTAAAGCGTTTGAGACCTTATATAAACGCGGCCTCGTTATCAGTGAGCTTTATCCCGGTGCTCCGCGCACGAGAGCCGATTTTCCCAACCGCAACCGAATTATCAGCGGCATAAGCAACGCAGTCGTTATTGCCGAAGCAGGCGAAACGAGCGGTGCACTGATAACCGCACGTCACGCCACATCTCAGGGCCGTGCCGTGTTTGCCGTGCCGGGTGCTATCGGTGCCGAGAATGCGGGCACGAACAAGCTTATAAAAAACGGCATTCCCGCCGCGACCGAGCCGATGGACGTTTTAAGCGCTCTTATGCTCGAATATCCCGAAAGGATCAAAACCTACGAGCCTTCACTTACCGAGCAGCTTAAATCCTACGGTAACAAGGCAGAGAAAAGGGAAAAGATATCAAAGCCCAAGGCAAGACCGGTTGCCGTTGAAGAAACGGTACGGACGGCGCCCGAATTTGAAGAACTCAAAACCGATTCGGCGTCCGAGCCAATGCCTTCGGAAAAACAATTTTCCGGCGAGCTATCCGAACGCATCATGACCGTTTTAAAGGGTCCGCGCGCGGTGACCGCCGATGAAATATCGGCTCGTACGGGTATCGGCATTGCCGATGTTATGACAGAGCTGACGTTTATGGAGATAGACGGCACGATAATCGCCTGCCCGGGCGGAAGATTCGTTTCCTCCAAATTTTAAGAAAGAATATAACCTATAACATAAAACACGCGAACCAACAGGAGAAATTTGATGAACACACTCGTAATCGTCGAATCGCCTCACAAGGCGAATACAATCAAGGGCTTTCTCGGTAAGGGCTATAAGGTAAAGTCCTCCAAGGGACACGTACGCGACCTTCCCAAAAGTAAGCTCGGTATAGATATCGAAAACGGATTCGAGCCGCAATATATCAACATCCGCGGCAAGGGCGAGCTTATAAACGAGCTTCGAAAGGAAGCAAAGGCGGCTGACCGCGTATTTCTTGCAGCCGACCCTGACCGCGAAGGCGAAGCAATAAGCTGGCATCTCGCGAACGTTCTTGCGCTTGATCCCGCAAAGACGAAGCGCATCACGTTCAACGAAATTACCAAAAACACCGTCAAGGAGGCTATCAAGCATCCTCGCGATATCGATATGAATCTGGTAAACAGCCAACAGACCAGAAGAATTCTCGATCGTCTTGTGGGTTACAAAATCAGCCCCTTCCTTTGGAAGCACATCAAGAACGGCCTTTCCGCAGGACGCGTTCAGTCGGTCGCAACAAGAATCGTTGTCGAGCGTGAGCAGGAGATCCAGGCCTTCGTGCCCGAGGAATATTGGGTGATCACCGCAATATTCATCACCAAGGACGGCGAAATGTTCAAGGCGAAATTCTTCGGCCGCGACGGCAAGAAGCTCGACCTTGCGAACGAAGAGGCGGTAAAATCGGTTCTTGCAGCTATCGACGGCGGTGATTTCAAGGTTGAATCGGTCAAGCGTGCGGTTAAGCAACGTCGCCCCGCGCCTCCTTTTATCACCTCGACTCTGCTTCAGGATGCAAACCGTAAGCTTTCCTTCCAATCGCAAAAAACCATGCTTATCGCCCAAGAGCTTTACGAGGGTGTTAACATCGGCGAAAAGAGCACCCACGGTCTTATCACCTATATGCGTACCGACTCGATACGTATCTCCGATGAAGCGCGTGAGGCGGCAAAGACTGTTATAGTAAACAATTACGGTGCGGAGTATTACCCCGCTACACCCAATAAATACAAGCTTAAAAAGAACGCGCAGGACGCGCACGAGGCTATCCGTCCCACCGATCCTACGATAACTCCCGAATCCTTGCGCGGAAAGATAAGCAACGATCAATACAAGCTCTATAAGCTTATCTGGGATCGTTTTATCGCATCGCAGATGGCACCCGAATTGATGGACACCGTTACCGCGGATATCGTTTCGGGCGGCTGCATTTTCCGTGCAAACGGACACACCGTTAAGTTCCGCGGCTTTGCGGCGGTCTATGGCGACATAGGCGACGAAAACCCCGAGGAGGAGGGAACCACCACTCTTCCCGAGCTTAACGAGGGCGACACTCTTACTGCTAACGGCATCGAGCCCGAGCAGAAATTCACTCAGCCTCCCATGCGATTCACCGAAGGCTCGCTCAGTAAGGCGCTTGAGGATATGGGTATCGGCAGACCTTCCACCTATACCGCGACAATCACTACCATAATCTCGCGCGGGTATATCCGCCGCGACGGCAAGATATTGATCCCTACCGAGCTTGGCGTTATCACCACCGAAACCATGAAAACGGCGTTCTCGCACATCGTTGACTATAAGTTTACCGCAGAAATGGAAGAGGACCTTGATAAGATCGAGGAGGGCACGAGCGAATATATCGCGGTGCTCGAGGAATTCTACCGTCACTTCAGTGCACAGCTCGACGAGGCGGAAAAGACTCTCGGAAGCGAGCGTGTTGAAATTCCCAAGGTCGAAACCGGCATCGTATGCGAAAAGTGCGGTGCTATAATGGTTGAAAGAACGGGTAAATACGGCAAATTCGCCGCTTGCCCCAATTATCCCAAATGTAAAAACACCAAGCGACTCGGCGGAGAAGAGGAAAAGCCCGAGGAGCAGGAAAAGCCCCAGACAGAGGTGCTTGCCGACGAAAAATGTCCCAAGTGCGGAAGCGATATGCTTCTTCGCAAGGGTCCTCACGGCAACTTCTTTGCGTGCCGTAACTATCCCGAATGCAAAACCGCGGTGCCCTATCGCCGCGACAGCGGTATCGCTTGTCCCGATTGCGGAAAGCGCATTATGGTCAAGCAGACGAAGAGCCGCAAGGTTTATTACGCTTGTGAGGATTATCCCAAGTGCGGATTCTCCTCGTGGGATCTTCCCACCGAGCGTCGCTGTCCCAAATGCTCGGCAGTCGTTCTGAAGAAGAAAAACCGCGAATTCTATTACTGCAAAAACGATTGCGGCTGGAGCGAAGGCAAATAATTTTTATAAATGGAGCTAAGGTAAAATGAAAATAACCGTAGCAGTTGATATAATGGGCGGAGATAACTCCGCAAGCGAGCTTGCCAAGGGCGCGTTGAACGCCGCAAGCGAGTTCGCAAACGAAGGCTTAAGCCTTATACTCGTCGGTACCGAGGAAGCGATCAACGAGCTTCCCACGTTGCCCGAAAACGTAACCACTCAGGTTGCCGGAAGCGTTGTTTATATGACCGACGACCCCTGTAAGGTGATGAAGGAAAAGAGCGATTCCTCGCTCGTTATCGCGTGTAAGCTTTGCAAGGACGGCGTTGCGGACGCAGTCGTCAGCGCGGGCAACACCGGTGCGCTTTTCACCGCCGCATCGCTCATAATCCGCCGTATCAAGGGCGTACGCCGTGCCGCACTCGGCTCGGTGCTCCCTCTTGAAACTCCGTTTGTTCTTCTCGACTGTGGCGCGAATCTCGATGCAACGCCCGAGGTTTTGGATCTTTATGCCCGTATGGGCTCGATATACGCCGAAAACGTGCTCGGAGTGGAGCGCCCTCGCGTAGGTCTGCTCAACAACGGCACCGAGCCACACAAGGGCACCCAGCTTTACGTCGATGCGCACGCGCTTTTGTCGAGCGATGAAACGATCAATTTCGTCGGCAACTGCGAGGGCAAGGCCATCCCCTTTGGATGCTGCGACGTTTTGGTATGCGACGGCTTTACCGGCAATATCACACTCAAGCTTATCGAGGGTATGGCGAAATTTATGTCGAAAACCCTTAGAGATCTTTTCCACGCGTCCGCGGTGGCAACCGTTGCCGGCGCAATGACGTTGAAGCACACGAAGCGCCTTAAAAAGCGTCTTGACCCGTCCGAATACGGCGGAGCGCCCTTTTTGGGACTCGCAAAGCCGGTCGTCAAGGCACACGGCAGCTCGGATGCATATTCCTTTCGCTCCGCAATAAAGCAGGTATTGCTCTATTGCAAGAACGGCACTATCGAAAAGATCGCCGAAAACATAGCAAAAAAGACCGAAGAATCCTCGGAGGTTGCTTCCAATGAGTGAAGAAAAGGATTTTTTCATTCTTGAAAAAGAAATAAATTACACCTTTAAGGATAAATCTCTCCTTACCGTTGCGCTTACCCATTCCTCCTATTGCAACGAAAACCGCAAAAGAGGATTTTCGGTTAGCAACGAGCGAAGCGAATTTCTCGGTGACTCGATACTTTCGATCATCACCGCAGAATTCCTTTACAACCGCTTTCCCGAAGCAGACGAGGGCTTTCTTACGCGCACGCGCGCGGCGCTCGTGTGTGAGGACACGCTTGCGGTATTTGCAAACAGTTTGAATCTTGGCGATTATATGCTTTTCGGCAAGGGAGAATCGCTTGCAAGCGGAGGCCGCCACAGAAAGAGCACCGTTTCGGATGCCTTCGAGGCGCTTATCGCGGCGATATATCTTGACGGCGGTATGGAGAATGCAAAGGCGTTCGTGCTTCCGTTCATTACGAAAATGCTGGAAACCGTTATCAAGACGGGCACAGAGGACTATAAATCGCGTTTGCAAAGAATCGTTCAGCAAACCCCCGAGGAGGTTTTGTCCTACTCGCTCGTGTTGGAGGAGGGGCCTCCCCACGACAGAGTTTTCCATTACGAGGTATTTTTGAATTCCAACCTGCTCGGAAAGGGAAGCGGACGCTCGAAGCGTGAGGCGGAGCAAGCCGCCGCGCACGAAGCGCTCATACTTCTCGGTGAATTGGATGAAGACCCATCGTAACTTTTCCTTCTTCGTGCCCCACGCCGGATGTCCGAATTGCTGTGTGTTTTGCTCACAGACTAAGATCACCGGTGTTGACAGCGATAAAAGCCTTGACGAGGAAATAAAAGAGCTTCGCGCGATGCTCGAAAACGGCGTCGGCGATTTTGCCGAAAGCCAGATCGCGTTTTTTGGCGGAAGTTTTACCGCGATCGACAGAGCTCGGATGGAAGCGCTTCTTGAGGTCGCAAACGAATATATCGACAAGGGCGTTGCAGAAAGCATAAGAATATCAACGCGTCCCGATTGCATCAATGAAGAAATTCTGAAGCTTCTTGCTAAATACCGCGTAAGAAATATCGAGCTCGGCGTTCAAAGCACGTCCGATAGAGTGCTTGCCGCATCGAGCCGCGGCCATACCGCGAAAAGCTCGTTTGAATCGGCAGGGCTGATAACCGAAAACGGATTTACCTTCGGCGGACAGATGATGGTCGGATTGCCCGATTCAACGCTTGAGGACGAATTGCAGACCGCAAGGGATATCGTATCTATGGGCGCGAGTGAGGCGAGGATATACCCGACTGTCGTGTTTGAGGATACTAAGCTTTGCGATATGGCGGAAAACGGCGAATATAAGCCGCTTACGCTTGAATCTGCGGTTGAGCGTGCCGCAAAATGCTATAAAATATTTCTCGATTCGGGCGTAAAGGTTTTGCGTATCGGACTTCACGCCTCCGAGAATCTTAAAAACGCGCGCTACGGCGCAAACCACCCGTCGATAGGCGAGCTGGTCAAAAGCTACGTTTATACCGAAATCATTGCCGAAAGGGCAGGAAGCTGCCAAGGCAAGAGGCTGTGTGTCGGCATACGAAAAAACGATATTTCGATGCTTACCGGACACGGCGGATGCGCGATCGAACGCATCAAAAATCAAACCGAAGCCGCCGAGGTTGAAATTTATGCAACCGAAACGGCACAGTTTGAACCGAAATTGACAAAAAGGAGTGTGTGAAAAATGCGCCTTAAAGCAATAGAAATGCAGGGGTTTAAATCCTTCCCCGATAAAACGCGAATTAGCTTCGACAGCGGCGTTACGGCTATTATCGGCCCTAACGGAAGCGGCAAATCGAACATTTCCGACGCGATTCGTTGGGTGTTGGGCGAAATGAGTGCAAAATCGCTTCGCGGTAGCCGAATGGAGGACGTTATCTTCAACGGCACGGCATCCCGTGCGGCGGCAAACTGCTCGTCGGTAACGCTTTTTATCGATACCGAGGAGGAATATAACCGCGCAAACCATATCACTATCGAAAACGAAGAGGAGCAGGGCGACGATCCCGCAAAAAGCGAAAGCGGAGCTTATCGCCTTTCGGACAATGCCGAGGTTTCGGTAACGAGAAAGCTTTACCGAAGCGGCGAAAGTGAATATTACATAAACAAAAAGCAGGTTCGCCTTAAGGATATCTACGAGCTCTTTTACGATACCGGTATCGGCCGAGAGGGCTATTCGGTAATCGGTCAAGGTAAAATTGCCGAGGTCCTTTCGCAAAAGGACGATGAGCGCCGCAGCATTTTTGAGGAAGCGGCGGGCATTTCGAAGATCCGTTACAAGAAGCTCGAGGCAGAGCGTAAATTGCGCGATACCGAAAACAATCTTGTGCGTGTAAACGATATCCTTTCAGAAATCTCATCGCGCATCGGCCCGCTTGCAAAGGAAGCCGAAAACGCAAAGCAATATCTTGTTTTGAGCGAGGAAAAGAAGGGTATTGAAATAACCCTTTGGCTTGATAGACTCGACCACCTCCGCAAGCGCCGTGTTGAATGCGAAACCGACCTTGCGGCGGCTAAGATCGCGCTTGATACCGCCGAAAGAGAAGCGGCATCCTGCGACGAGGCGACCGACAGAATACTTAACGAAACCTATGAATTTTCGCGCATAATGAGCGAGTGCGAGCGTGAAAAGACCGAGGCTGTGCACAGAAAGGGCGAGGCAGAGGGCAAAAAGGCCGTTTGCACCAACGATATCGCCCACGCCGAGGATTCCGCAAGCGAGGCAAAGGCTACCGTTGCTTCTGCGAACGCAGAATTGGCAGAGGTTGGACAGAATACCGCCGTTTGTGTAAGCGCCAAGGAAGCGCTCGAGGAAAAGGCACGTGCGCTTGAAGCCGACGCCGCAAAGACCGAGGCAGATTACGAAAACGCGCGCGCAGCATCGCTTAACGCCGATAAGGAAAGCGAATCGGCAACCGCAAGACTTGCTATTCTTACCGCCGACCAAAGCAAATTGGCAGCGCTTGAAGCGGCAAGAAACGCTTCTCTCGAGGCAGAACGCCGCAATGCCGACGAAACCGCAGCGCTTCTTGCTTCCGCGATGGAAAGAAGAAACGCGCTCAAAGCAGAGCTCGAGCAGGCTGAAAAGGCGCTTGCGGAAATCAACAAGACTATCAACGATACCGAAAATAAGATCATCTCTCTCGATTACGAGCGTGCAAGCAAGCTTCAGGCGCTTCGTGCCGCAGGCGACGAGATAACCGCCGAAAAGATTGCCGTTTCGGGCGAGGAGCAGAGAAGAGATCAGCTTATCCGCCTTGAAAATCTTTTGGAGGGCTATTCGGAAAGCGTAAAGCGCGTTATCAACGATTGCACCTCCGGCGAGATCAAAAACAACGGTCAGAAAATCGGTCTTTACGGTACCGTTTCGAATATCATATCCTCTGAAAACGAGCATATAATCGCTCTTGAAACCGCGCTTGCCGCATCGGTCCAGTTCATCGTTGTCGAAAAGGA
>JAFYON010000029.1 GCA_017560145.1 Clostridia bacterium
ACGATAAATTCCCCGGCCTTTGCACTCCCGACGAATCCTACCACGGATTGGTTTATACCGAATCCTTCGGCAAGCTTTCCTACATCACCAAGATGCGCGTTCAGCTTATGCGCGACTTTGGTGTTTATCCCACCGCGCAAGCGGCGTTCCTTCTCGACCTCGGTATGCAAACTCTTGACGTGCGTCTTGAACGCCACTGCAAGAACGCATACACCGTTGCAAAGTTCCTTGAAGAAAGCGGCTATGCCGAATACGTTAACTATGCCGGACTCGAAAGCAACAAATACAACGAGCTCGCAAAGAAATATCTTCCCAAGGGCTGCTGCGGCGTAGTTTCGTTCTGCATCAAAGGCGGCAGAGAAAAGGCAGAAAAGTTTATGAACTCGCTTTCGCTCTTTGTAAACGCCGTTCACGTTGCAACCGTTCACTCCTGCGTGCTCCATCCCGCAAGCTCGACTCACCGTCAGCTCAGCGATGAAATGCTCGTTAAGGCAGGCATCGATGTAGGTCTTATCCGCATCTCGGTCGGCATTGAAAGCATCGAGGATATTCTTGCCGATCTCAAGCAGGCGCTTGAATGTGCTTTTGGCGAATAAAAACGCCAAAACTTTTTGGCTAAAAGTATCGAATAGATATTGAAATTCAAAATCAATTGTGATATAACGATAGTAACAAATACGGAGGTGTTACATTATGGCATATTCTATCATTAACGACGTTTGCATCGGTTGCGGTACCTGCGAAGCAGAATGCCCCGTAAGTGCAATCTCTGTTGGCGACGACGGCAAGTACGTTATCGACGCTGATCTCTGCCTCGACTGTGGCGCATGCGCAGGCGTATGTCCCGTTGATGCTCCCCAAGCGTAAGAGCAAAAATTAAGGGCTGAAACCCGATAATGCGTTCATAGGTAATACCCTATGGGCGCATTATTGTTTTCGTCCGAAAAATTTAAAGAATGTTTACCGTTTCGACAACCTTCATACGGTATTTGTGATAATATAATGAGTGATCTGCATACAAACAAAATCAACGCATCGATAATACTTAAAGAGCCCGACGGCGGTATACGTTTCGGTACCGACGCGCTTTTGCTTGCCGATTTTGCATCGGGAATAAAAAAGGGAGCTTGCGTTGATCTCGGCACCGGCTCGGGAGTTATCCCGTTGCTTATGCTTGCAACCGGAAGCAGAGCGGATTTTATAGGGCTTGAGCTTCAGGAAAAATATGCGGCGATCGCCGCGGAAAACGCAAGCGTCAATAATTTTTCGGATCGCTTTAAGGTTATTTGCGGAAACGCCTCCGACCACCGCGCGCTTTTTGAATGCGGCTTTGCCGAAAGCGTTATCACCAATCCGCCTTATATGCGCAACGATTGCGGCGCCGCGAACGAGGAAGAGGCGCTTAATATCGCCCGACGTGAGGTTTCGGGTGGGATCGGCAGCTTTTTAAAGGCGGCGGCTTGGTGCCTTAAAAGCGGCGGAAGCTTTTTTGCGGTCTACCGTCCCGACAGACTCGTTAACCTTCTTTGCGAAATGCGAAGCAATAAAATCGAGCCGAAGCGCTTGCGCGCGGTCGTACCCTCGGCAGGCAAAAGACCGTCGCTTATACTCGTCGAGGGCAGAAAGGACGGCAAGGAGGGGCTCGTTTACGAAAACGACCTTGTTATCTATGCTGACGAAGCACATTCGGTACAAACCGAGGAAATGCAAAACATTTATAAAAAATTCGAATAAAGAAAGCAAAACAAATGATTAAAAGAGCGCTTGCTACGGTTTTGATAATCCTTACCGTACTGCCTGCCGTGATTATGGCAGGGAGCGTTCTTTTTGCGCCCTATAACGGCTTTTCTCTCTATGACGACGCTTGGGAAAATTCGATAAACGCCGCTTTGGGCAACTCAAACGAGGGTTCGCGACAGACAAGCCCTCTCCCCGATAAAGACCGTTATATCGTAAGATTCAAGGACGGTGTCCCACTTTCTGCGATCGAAAAGGCGCTTGACGGAAGAGAGTTCCGTCTGCTTGCCGAAAGCGAGCAAAGGCTTTTTGCGATAAACGACGAAAACAAGGAGTTTATTGAAAAATACGATGCTCTCATCGAATACCACGAGGCCGACCTTGTACGCGAGGCACTTGCGGTAACTGCCGACGCGGTGGCTATGCCCTCCTTTGAGCAGAGCGGCATTTACGACGCTTGGGACAAAGTTTCCGCAAAAAGCAACGTTATCGTGGCGGTGCTCGATACCGGCGTTGACCGTACCCACGAGGACCTTTTGGGCGTTAACATTCTTCCCGGCTACGACGCGGTTACAAAAACCGCATCGGTCACCGACGATACCGTCGGTCACGGCACGGGCGTTATCGGCATCATCGCGGCGACCGCAAACAACGGCATTGGTATTGCCGGTGCGGCGCACGGCGTTACCGTTTTGCCGATAAAGGTTTCGTCAAGCAGCACCACTATATACTCCTCCGACCTTGTTTCGGCAATACGATTTGCCGCAAACTCCGGCGCGAAGATAATTAATATGTCTGTCGGCGGACTTTCCTATTCCTATGCCGAGCAGGAAGCGGTGAATTACGCCGTTTCAAAGGGCTGCATTCTCGTTTCTGCATCGGGCAACGGCGGCTTGCTTCCCTATGCGGACAAGAAAAGCTATCCCGCCTCCTACGAGGGCGTTATTTCGGTTGCATCCTGCAACGCGAACGGTGAAAGAAGCGTTTTTTCGCAGTATAACGATATGGTCGACGTTGCCGCACCCGGCGAGGCTATAACGATGCCGATAGTTGAAGACGGCGCTTCGGCTTACCGAATCGATTCGGGCACAAGCTATTCCTGCGCTATCGTCAGCGCGATCGCGGCGCTTGCCGTTTCGGCTTGCGACGAGGGGATAAGACTTAACGGCGACGAATTCTTATCGCTTATTATTAACACCTGCAGCAAAAACCGCACCGACGAGCTGGGCTATGGCGTTATAAACGCGGCTCGGATCGTTGAATCGGCAAATCTCCCGATAATCACGGGCGTTACCGACGGCGGAGTTTATAACGACAGCGTAAAGGTTGGCTTTAACCGAGGAAGCGCCACTCTTGACGGCGAGGAATTCGAAGACGGCGATGCGATAATCGCAAGCGGCAAGCACGTGCTAACCGTTAAAGACGGAGATTACGAGACAATTCTTCAATTCAGATTGGAATACGAGCCCTTCTCTTATGAATTCAAGGAATTTTCGGATTACGCTTATTTTGAATTCAACAGAGGCGTGGCATTGCTCGACGGCTTCCCGTATAGCTCGGGCGAAAGAATAACGCAGTCGGGCAGACACGAATTCGTTATTACCGACGGCACCGAAACCTTTAGAGAAATCGTTGAAATTCGCTATTCTCTTCCCGATGTTTACGGAGCAGAGGACGGCGCGATATATAACTTCCCGATAGAAATCTGCATCGTTGGCGACGGCAAGGCATATCTCGACGGCAAGCAGGTATACGATCGGGTAACCGTTGCCGAAAGCGGAGTGCACACGCTTACCGTTGAAAGCGGAAACGGCGCGGTAAAAAAGGAAATAAGCTTCGAGATCGATTTCCCCTATGCAGAGCTGACCCAAACCGATTACGCCGGCGCAAACGCGGCGATCGACGAGGAAAACGGTTACGCCTGCATCTATGGCGATTCGCTTGTCGGCGTAAGGATATACGACAAAAACGATTTGTCGCAATATCTCCACTTCATCCCCACGGGAAGAATTTATTCACACAGATTTACCGAGTCGGAGCTTATTCTTGCAGGTGACGACGGAATTACCGTTATCTCCCGTGCAGACGCGTTAAACCCCGAAGCGGCGGTTATAAAAACCGTTTCGTTTGAGGACATAGAGTGCTTCGTGTTTGCAGAGGCGGTTATTTACGCCTTCGGCGGAAGCTCGCTTTATACAGTTGACCTTGAGCTTGGTGAGCTGACGCTTGTTTCCGACCTCGGTGTTTACTGCACCGACGCGTATTATTCAAACGGATTGATCTGCATCATATCCGAAAGAAGGAACGAAAGAGTATTCTTTTACAATATCGAAAGCAACAGTCTTTCGGATTTTTCGCTTGATTTCTCGATCGGAGACAAGCCCGTCTGCTTTGAAAACGGATATCTTGCAATCGGCAACAGCCTTTTCCACGTAATGCGCGAATCGCTCGTGCTGGAATTTTGCTCTTACAGAGCGATCGGAATTGAAAACGGTTTGCTCTTCACCGAAAACGCAATAATCGACATAAGCAGCGGCAAGGAGCTTGGAAGACTTCCCTTCCTTACGTCGGCTATCGTTAAGGAATCGGACGGCATACGTCTTTTCGGTGTCGACCCGATAACGGTCAAGATCTCCTCCGAGGCGGAAAGCATCTTCGCCTACGGCGCGGCAGAGCCGAACGACCGTGCATTTTCAAAGTCCGAAAATTCAAACGATTTCAGACAAACCGTATTTATCGACGAGAGCTTTAAAGCACTTTCGGCGGTTGCCGGCGAAAGCAAC
Source organism: Clostridia bacterium (assembly GCA_017560145.1). Lineage (GTDB taxonomy): Bacteria > Bacillota > Clostridia > Oscillospirales > CAG-382 > Coliplasma. Next base: position 4,521 of record JAFYON010000029.1, read on the forward strand.
GTTTTTGCGATATTCAAGGATAAATACGCGATCTATTCCTTTTCCTTTGACGGGCTTAGCGAAAACGCCCCCGCGGCGTTGCGGTTTGAACCCGAAAAGCTGTTCATTTCTGACGGCTACGTTGTAGCTTCGTTCAAAAACGCACCTTACGTTTACATCGCTCCCGAAACGGATGCTTTGGCAGGCGTTTACGTCGAGCTGCCCTCGAAATGCGAATCGGCTTGCACGATAAACGGCATCACCTATATCGTGTCGGGCGGCAGATTGCATTTGTGCAGAGCGGACGGAAGCGGTGAAACAACGCTTTCGATACGCGCGCGTGCGGTAGCAACCGACGGCACAAGACTTTACGTGCTTAACGGCACGACACTTTCGGCATATACCGAGGCGCTTGAGATCTTTGCCGAAATCGAAACCAACGGCGGCGAGCTTTTCGTTGCAAACGGCGTTATCGTGGGCGGCACGCTTTACGACACCGCGTTGTTTGCGGAATATGCGAAAATCACCAACCCGATCGATTACGTTTACGAAAACGTTTATTTCTCGGGCAACGCTATTTACGAAAACGTTTCCTCGCGCTTTATCGGTAATTTGGGAGTCGCTTCTCCCGAGGCGATATGTGCAAGCCCAAGCGGTATGATAATCGCCTTCGGACAAAGATGCATCACCGTTTCGAAATATGCCGATATGCACGATATCGCTTCCTCTCCGGTTATCGAGGGAATTGCCGCAGGCGGCGTTTACCACGGCAGCACGACCGTTACTTTTACCGAGGGCATCGGACATATCGACGGCGCAACGATCGAATCCGGCACGGAAATCACCGAGCCCGGCGTTCACACCTTCGTGCTTACGCTTCCCTTCGGACAAAGCGTTTCCTTTAGCTTTACTATCGAAGCGCATATCGAAAAAATAGAATTTCTCGTCCCTAACAGAACGATGTCCATAGGCGAAACAATAACCCTTCGCATCCGTTTCCTTCCCAACGGCGCAGGCTCGGTCCCCGTGACCTATTCCTGTGATTCCGACGGGCTCGTTATAAACGATATCGGCGAGGTCACCGCGCTTCGCACCGGAACCTACACAGTTGTTGCGACGGTCGTTACCGATCACGTTACCCTTACCGCGCAAAACACCATTACCGTAAGAAACGACCTTATTACCTTCAAGGAAGACAGCGGTATCAGGATCGACCGCGACAACACGCTTCTTTACGGCATCGCGCCCGGAAGCAAGACGGACGATATAATAAATCTGCTTTCGGTAAACAAGGAGGCCTATTTCCTTGATGCAGAGCAGCGCGAGTTTGACGGCGTTGTTGCAACCGGTCAATCGCTCGTGCTCTTCGACGACGACGGAAACGAAACCGACCGACTTACGGTTGTCATCCGCGGCGACACCGACGGTGACGGATTTATTACCGCATACGATCTTTTGACTCTCGAGCGTATGCTTAAGAATTATCAATACGAAACACCCTTCATTCTTGCGGGCGATATAAACGGAAACGGCGTGCTTGCCGATAACGATTTCCGCGCACTCAGAAATATCGTTCTACACCGTACCGAGGAAGCGGTCGGCACACCCGAAGCAAGTCTCTTCGGCTCGGTCGACGTTCAAACGCTTTCGCATTTCGAAAACGGCGATATTATCGATATCGTGCTTTGCCTTAACGGATTGAAATACGCACGCGGCGTTGACGGCGTTATCGAATACAGCGGTCTTGAATTTATCGAGGGCGTTTCGACCGGTTGGGACAGCGATTGCCGCGTTATCGACGATAACAAGATCGGTCTTTATGCATTCGAGCACAAAGGCGAGGAAAGCGGAAAGGCGTTTTTCGTGCTTGTTTCGCTTCGCTTCAGAGTAACCGCAAGTGCAGGCGAAAAAATATCGATCTCCTCCGAAGGACTTACCGCGGCGTTTGAAACCGGCGCAAGGAAATTGAAGCTCAACGGAAAGGAAATCACCGTTGGCGAAAAAGCGATCGGCGATTTCAGGATCGATATTCTTAATGCCCGACCCTTTGAATTCAGAGAAGACGTTTATGATTACAAGGATGTTACCGTGCCCTACGGAAACGCGCTTGCAGATATTGCAATAACCCATCCCGAAAACGAAACCGTTACCGCTTCAAGCACCGCGATACCCGATTCCGACACGGTATCGATCACCGTAAGCCGCACGACGGCGGACGGCGAGACCAAGGTTTACACCTTTACCGTTCTTCGCGAAAGCGATGCGGAGATTGATTCCAACTGCAAGCTTGATTCGCTTGAGATCGAGGGCTTTAAGCTTGTTCCCGCGTTTGACCCCAACGTTACGCAATACAGTATTTCGGTGCCATTCGGAACCGAAAAAATAAATATTCACTGCAAGGCGCAAAACGAAACGGCGCAGGTGATAATCGGCGATACGGCACTTAATTCGCAGACCAACGCGATAACGGTCACCGTCATCGCGCCCGACGGCGAATCGCTCGTTTACACTATTAACGTAACGGTTTTGCCGAAGGTCGAGGAGTCGTCACTACCCTCTGCCGAGCCGCCCGTTACCGAGCCCGACGGCGACGGCATTTCGCCGATCGTTATCGTGTTCGCCGTGCTTGTCGCACTGACAGTTATTTCGGCGGCAGTAATAATTATCAAGCGTAAAAGAACAAAATAAAAACAGAACCCGACGTTGATCCGTCGGGTTCATCTTTTTTATTTATCCTCGAGCTGCTTCAAATCGTCGCTTACGTCATCCTTGACCTTGATCATACCGACCGCCTTCAATTCGCTCTTGCCGAACACCTTGAGTGTCTGATCACTGTTCATTTTGACCTTGATCTTACCGGTAAGGAAGCTGCTTTCAACAATAACGCCTCTGCCCTTGGGTGTTTCAACGATGGTATCCACCTTCGGGAAGGTTGCGTATTCTCTTTCATAGGTATCGTGCTCGAATCGCAGACAGCACATAAGTCTGCCACATGCGCCGCTTATCTTCGAGGAGGAGAGCGAAAGGTTCTGATCCTTTGCCATCTTTATCGAAACCTGAGTGAAATCGGGGAGGAAGGTGTTACAGCAGAAGGGTCTGCCGCAGCTTCCTAAGCCGCCGAAGAGCTTTGCCTCGTCGCGCACGCCGATCTGGCGCAATTCGATCCTTGTACGGAAAACGCCCGCAAGATCCTTTACAAGCTCACGGAAGTCTACTCTGCCGTCGGCGGTGAAATAGAAGCAGAGCTTTGCGTTGTCGTGAGTATATTCAACGTCGACAAGCTGCATATCAAGTCCGTTCTTGGCAACCTTTTCGTGCCAGATGGGCTTTGCGCTTTCCTCGAGCTTGCGGTTTTCGATATTGCGAAGGTCATCCTCCTTGGTCGCCTTGCGAACGACCGGCTTCAAGGGGAATACTACCTCGGACTGACCGACCTTCTTGTTGCCCAATGCGATCTCGCCGTATTCTACGCCACGAACCGTTTCGACAATGGCGTGCTCGCCCTTTTCAAAGGTAATGCCGTTGGGCGCGAAATAATATATCTTACTGCCGTTGCGGAATTTAATGCCGACGACCTCGATATTTTTTTCCTCCTCGGGCTCGGTGGGAGCAATAGGCTCCTCGTCGTAATCGAACATATATTTACGCTCTGCCTCGGGCTCGGGAGTAAAGCTGTTTTCGGTCTTTTCCTCACGGGGGGGATTCTTTTTCTTATCTTCGAACCTTTTGCGGTCGTGACGGGGATGCTCGTTTTTCTCTCTTTGGGGTGCCGAAGCGATTTCCTCGGTCTGTGCAACTTCTGCACTTTTTGCTTCAGTAGCTTCGTTTACCGATTCGTTATTCACCTTGGGCTTGTTGCCGAAGCTTCTGCCGTGTCTGCCGCGACGATGGTTGTTGCGGCGGTTATGAAAATGTCCGCCCTCACGCTTACCGTTGCTCTTTTCGCGGTTTTCGTTGTTATTCACGTTGTTGTTTCCGTTATTTTCCATATCCGATACTCCGTTTTTCTTTTTTAGCGTGCGGCTGCCTTAATAAGGTCGGTTGCGAATTTCGTTGCGGTCGCGGTGACGTTCTGATTGCCGTCAAGCGCGGCTATGCAAGCCGTTGCCGCCTCGCCGATTCTCGAAAGGGCGCGCTTGGATGCGTTTTTCACGATCTCGGCAAGCTCCTTGTTTTTCGGGGCGAGTGCCTCGCGCACTCCGTACCTCGCCTTTTCGCACTCGTTTGCAACGGTGATAAGCTCCACCAGAATGGCACGAAGCTGATCACGCTTGTGCTTGGGTAGCACAAGTGCCGAGGCAAGCTCGTAATTTTTCTTCGAAAGCGCAAACAAAAGCAGGTTTTCCGCCTTCTCGCGAAGATTTGAATTTTCCTTTGAAAGATATTTTTCGGCAATGCCGTAATTTCCGCCTGCGACGTGAACGACGGTTTTTATATCCGAGCCGTTCAGCGACGGGTATTTCTCGGCAAGCTTATCTGCAAGCTCGTTATCGGTCAGTCCGTCAAGATGGATCCTCTGTCCGCGTGAAAGCACGGTGGGCAAAAGCGACGAGCGGCTTTCGGTAAGCAAAAATATCGCAACGGTTGCGGGGGGCTCCTCGAAAAGCTTTAACAGCGCGTTTTGCGAATCCTCGCGGAGCTTGTTCGCATTGCAGATAATAAAGACCTGCTTTTCGGCTTGATTGGGCTTAAGGGATGCACGCACGATAAGCTTTCGCACCTCGTCGATGGTGGCGGTCTTTTCGTGACCGACAACGAAAATATCGGGGTGGTTGCCGGATGACGCCATCAGACAGTTTTTGCAGTAACCGCAGGGCTTGTTTTTTTCCGAGCAAAGCATCGCACGGGCTGCTTCAAGCGCAAACTCCCTTTTTCCGACTCCGTCGGCGCCGTCGATAATATAAGCGTGCGAGCAAACGCCGAGCCTTGCTTTTTCGAAAAACAGGCGTAATTCGTCGCTGTTATACATCAAAGGCACCTCCTATTCAAACAAAATCATTTGTCCTCATTATTATAATAACACAAAAAATTCTACTTGAAAAGGGATTTGACAAAAAATAATTTGACAAAACGCAAAAAAAGATATAAACTGAATTGATTAATAACAGATTTTTAGTCAGGAGGTATGCGATATGAGCATTATTGTCGGCATCGACGTCGGAGGAAGCACCACGAAGATCGTTGGCTTTGACGGTCAAACTCTGTTGGACCCCATACTTGTAAAGGCTACCGATCCGATCGCATCGGTCTATGGTGGATTCGGCAAATTCACGAGTGACAATAAAATATCGCTTAAGGATATCAGCAGGGTTATGGTCACGGGAGTCGGCTCGGCTTTTATCGGCGATAACATTTACGGTATCGAAACCGTCCATATAAACGAATTTACCGCAAACGGAAAGGGCGGCCTTTATTTAAGCGGCATCGACGAGGCGGTCATCGTAAGCATGGGCACCGGCACTGCTTACGTTTATGCAAACGGCAACACCAAGGAATATACTCACTTGGGCGGTACCGGCGTCGGCGGCGGCACGTTGACCGGACTTGCCGACAAGCTCATCGGCGTGCATTCGGTGCAAAACGTTGCCAGCCTTGCGCTTGAGGGCAACCTTGAAAACATCGACCTTCGCATTTCGGATATTACCGACACCGCAATAAGCCCCTCGCTTCAGGACAACACGACCGCATCGAACTTCGGTAAGATAAGCGATCTTGCCTCGCGTGAGGATATCGCACTCGGTCTTTTGAATATGGTTTACGAAACGATAGCGATGATGGCGATCTTCTCGGCACGAACCAAGAACATCCGCGACATCGTCCTTATCGGTCACCTTGCGGTTCTTCCCCAATCGAAGGAGATCTTCGACAAATTGAAAAATATGTTCAACGTAAATATCATTATCCCCGAAAACGCGGCGTACGGTACCGTTATCGGCGCAGCGCTCGAGGGCTTGGGCAACTGACGAAAGGACGTAAAATGGCTGAAAACAACAGATGGAACAAAAAAATATTCGCAATGCTGCTTGCCGAGGCAAAGGGGGTCCGCTCCTGGCGCCAGTTTGCCGCCGATTGCGATATAAGCTACGTCCAGATGCGAAAGCTTGCGCTTGGCACTCAGGAAAATCCTCCCCGTCCCAAGCTTATTCGCAAGGTCGCTTCTCACGCCTTTGGCGAGATCGATCTTGCAGACCTTATGTTTGCGGCAGGCATCCACACGGGCGATTCGTTTACCTTCCGCGAAAACGCAACAGTTTGCGAAACCCCGCTTGACAAATACCGTTCGCTCCCTCCGAAGGCTCGCAAAACGGTCGATAAATTCATAGATTTCCTTGCATCCGAGGTCGAAAAGGGCAACTCCTTCGACTAAAAGAACAGCAAAAACGCAATAATCAGCACAAACATATCGTTGTCGCCGTCCGAATCGAGAAGCAAAAGCAAACCGATCGCAATAAGTATAAGATCGTCGAGTCTTAAATCGCGCAGAAAATCGAGCCTTAAGCCCCGTTTTCTTTCACAAGCAGACAAATCACGCTCTTCAACGGGCTCTTTTGCAAGCTCTCTTTCGGCGTCTCTTTCGGCACGCTCGCGCGATTCGTTATATTCCCTCTCGTAGTTATAAAGCTGACCCTCGCTTTTTATTCCTCCGAAATTCCGATTATACAACGGTGTTCCCTCACTTTCTGAAGTTTTTCATCATCGATGCAAGCGTCAGCGCCTGAGTCAGCACGTCCACACGGTCGCGTCGGTCCTCGCGCAGGAGCGGCTTTAAGGAGGTCAACAGAGCAAGGCGCGGATCTTCGGCTTGAGCACTCGGGATCGGAAAATTAAATTTATCGGCGTTGCCCAAGGGCTCTGCTGCCGTATCGGCAATCGGCACTGATTCGGGCAGGTTTGTTTTTCCTAAGCCCGATGCGATCGCGGTTATCTTTGCCATTGCCTCGGGGTCTGAAAGCACCTGCCTTAGCTTTTCGGAAAAATCACCGTCCAATATCAACACCCCGATCCTTTAACATCTTGATTATCTCCTCGCTTTTTTCCTTCCCTGCGGCATCGACAAGCTGCTGTGCCTCCTCCGAGGTTATCGTGGCAAGCCTTCGCTTTAGCATATCGGGGTTTGAAAGCATCACCTCGGTCTTAAGCTTGCTTGCACCTGCGGCAGAAGCGATACTGCGTGCGAGGGATACAAAGCTTTCGTTATCCATCGACAGTATTTTTTCAAGCTGTTTGCGATCGATTTCCATTGAAATTTCCTCCGTTACGGTTATGTTATTATTTTAAAAAAGGAGTCGTTCAGATTGTATATTTGCAAGCCCGAAAGAAACGTTGCGCAAACGAGATTGCTTCTTATTACCTGCGCGGTCGTTACTCTTTCGATATTCTTTATATCCACAGTCGTGCCTGCGTATAATTCGTTGGTCGAAACGTTTGGCTTCCTTTCGCTCGTCGTATCGATCCTTCTCGTTTACCGCTATTCGATGACCGAATTCGAATACGGCGTTACCGACTGTGATTTCACTGTTACCAAAATCGTCGGCAACAAGCGCACGCCGGTTTGCTGTGTTGCGCTTGAGACCGCGATCGACCTTTTAACAAAGAGCGATTACACAAAGCTTTCGAAAAACGAAAAGGCGATCACCAAATATTCGCTCAAGCAAAATATGTTTGCGAACAGCTATGTTTTTCTTTGCGATTTTAACGAAAGACGCGCGATGATCGAGTTTGAACCCAATATTCAGTTCGTAATGATATTAAAAAATGCCATAAAAAATGCAAAACACCAAAGCGAAAATAGCGAAAGCAACGATATTTAATAATATTCTATGCAAAAGCGCATAAAGGATTGCATTTCCGGAAAAAAATGTTATAATATGTTTTTGTCAAAATATTATCCAGAGGTTTAATTATGTATGACGTAACAATCATCGGCGGTGGCGTTTGCGGCGCTGCCGTGGCGATGTACCTTTCTAAATACGACCTTAAGTGTTGCCTTCTCGAAAAGGAGAATGATATCGCAATGAGCACAACGCGTGCAAACAGCGGTATCGTGCACGCAGGCTACGACCCCGAGCCCGATACTCTTATGGCTCGTCTTAACGTTCGCGGTTGCGAGCTTATCGAGGAGATCTGCGAGCAGTTGAATATCCCCTATAAAAAGTGCGGCTCGATGGTTATCTCCTTCGACTCCAAGGACGAAGCACATCTTGAAGAGCTTTACGAGCGCGGAATCGCAAACGGCGTTCGAGGTATGGAGCTTATTAACAAGGAAGAGCTTTTAAAGCGCGAGCCCAATCTTGCAAACGACGTTACAGGCGCATTGTATGCATCCTCTGCGGCAATCGTTAACCCTTGGCGTCTTTGCATCGGCATGGCGGAAACCGCGGCTAAGAACGGCGTTGAATTTTATCTTGACAGCGAGGTTACCGAAATCGAAAAGATTAACGGCGCGTTCAAGGTAACCGCAGGCGGCAAGACCTATGAAACCCGCTTTATCATCAACGCGGCAGGCCTTTATGCCGACAAGATCGCTGCATTGGCAGGTGCTCAGGATTTTGAAATATTCGCGTCCAAGGGACAGTATTTCCTTCTTGACAAGACCTCCTCTTGGCTTGTAAACAGCGTTATCTTCCAGTGCCCCACCGAAAAGGGCAAGGGCGTGCTTATCTCCCCCACCGCAGACGGAAACATTATCGTTGGTCCCAACGCGGAATCGAACAACGAGCGTGACGACGTTTCCACCACCCGTGAGGGATTGGATTTCGTTGCTCAGGAGGCTGCTAAAACCTCGAAGCTTGTTGACTACCGCGAAAATATCCGTTCCTTCTCGGGCTTGCGCGCAAACTCCGACAAGAAGGACTTCATTATCGGCGAATCGGCTCTTTGCCGTCACTTCATAAACGTTGCAGGTATCAAATCCCCCGGTCTTTCGTCCTCGCCCGCTATCGGCGAATACGTTATCGAAATTCTTGAGGATTGCGGTCTTATTATGACCGAAAAGGCAGAATGGTCCTATCCCGAGGCACATATCTGCTTTGCAGAGCTTTCCAACGAGGAAAAGGCAGAGATCTGCAAGCGCAACCCCAAATACGGCAACATTATATGCCGTTGCAACGTTGTTACCGAGGGCGAAATTCTCGATGCTCTCGATTCCTCTTACATCAAGCCCCGCACGCTCGACGGCATCAAGCGCCGCACGGGCACCGGTATGGGCAGATGCCAGGGCGGCTTCTGTGGAGTAAGAGTTCACGAAATACTTTGCAAATATTACGGTATCGATGCAACCGAGGTCCTTTGGGACAAAAACGGTTCTAACATAGTTGCGGGAAAGGTCGGTGAAAGCAATGACTAAGCACGATATAGTTATCATCGGCGCAGGTCCTGCAGGTCTTGCTGCTGCAGTTGCCGCTTATGAAGCAGGCGTTAAGGACATTTTGCTTCTCGAGCGCGATTGTGAAGCAGGCGGTATTCTTAACCAGTGCATCCACAACGGCTTTGGCCTTCACCGCTTCGGCGAGGAATTGAGCGGCCCCGAATATGCAGGCAAGTATATCGATATGCTTAAGAGCACCGACGTTAAGCTTCAGCTTGGCACGACCGTTCTTAATATCGAAAACAAAATCGTTTCGGCAGTTTCCGAAGCGAACGGCTTTGAGCAGTTCGAAGCAAAGGCAATAATCCTTGCGATGGGCTGCAGAGAGCGTAACCGCGGTCCTATCTCCGTTCCCGGCGACAGAGGCAAGGGCGTTTTCACCGCAGGTGCGGCACAGCGTTATCTTAACATCGAAGGTTATCTCGTAGGTAAGAAGATCGTTATCCTCGGCAGCGGCGATATCGGACTTATTATGGCAAGAAGAATGACCCTTGAGGGCGCAAAGGTTCTTGCGGTTTCCGAAATTATGCCCTTTACCAACGGTCTTTCGAGAAACGTTGCACAGTGTCTTGAGGATTTCGACATTCCCCTTTACCTCTCTCACACCGTAACCAAGGTTATCGGCAAGGATTCGCTTGAAGGCATCGAAATTTCCAAGGTTGACGAAAATATGAAGCCCATCAAGGGCACCGAAAAATATTTCGAATGCGATACCCTTCTTCTTTCGGTAGGTCTTGTTCCCGAAAACGAGCTTACCCGTCAGGCAGGCATCGATCTTGACCTCCGTACGAGAGGCGCGTCGGTAGGCGAGGATATGCAAACGAGCGAGGAGGGCGTTTTCGCTTGCGGTAACGTTCTTCACGTTCACGACCTTGTCGACTATGTTTCGGCTGAAAGCGAACGTGCAGGCAGAAGCGCGGCTAAATACGTTTTGGGCACCGCAGCTGCGGAAAAGGACGGTCTTAACGTAAACGTAGGTCTTAACCTCGGCTATACCGTTCCCCAGAGAATCAACCGCGTAAACGTTGAAAAGGGCGTTGATATCTTCTTCCGCGTGCGCAAAAAGATCCGCGTAGGCGAGATCCGCGTTGAATCCAACGGCGAAAAGATCGCATCCTTCAAGCGCGAATTTTTGGCTCCTGCCGAAATGGAAAAGATCACCGTTCCCAAGGTATTGCTTGACAAGGCGAACGGAAGCATTACCGTATCGGCAATCGATTTGGAGGAGGAAGCAAAATAATGAAAGAAATGATTTGTATCGTCTGTCCTCGCGGATGTCATCTTACGATAGACGAAACCACCCTCGAGGCGAAGGGCAACACCTGTCCCAGAGGCGAGGAATATGCAAAGAACGAAATCACTTCCCCGATGCGCACGATCACCGGCTCGGTCGGTATTTCGGGCGGCATTCACTCCCGTTTGGCGGTACGCACCAACCGTGCGGTCCCCAAGAGCAAGATGTTTGAAATTATGGCTGCTCTCCACGCTTGCAGAGTTCAAGCTCCCGTTAAGCGCGGCGACGTTATTATCGAAAACGTTTGCGGCACCGGTGCGAACGTTATTGCATCGAGAGATATGTAATAAGCAAGAGCGAGAACCGTTTGGTTTTCGCTCTTTTGTTTTGCAAAAATTTGTTGATATATGGCGAATTGTGTGATATAATTTATGCTGAATAATAATACCGACTATTCAGGAATAATATTTTGTGACAAAATACGTATAGCTGCGTCTTTTGTAACGAGGTGCATAAATATGTCAAAGAAAAAATTTTCCGCAAGAACGAAAAAGGACATAATGATCGCAATATTGCTGACAGCCTGTCTGCTGCTCGGCTTTGTTGTGATGCTTGTCGTCGAGGACAACGTCGGTACGCCGATATTCTACGACGGCGAAATGAAAAACATAAACGTTGTCATTAACGAGATATGTGCGAGCAACAGATCGATACTCGCAACAGACAACGGCGAATACCCCGACTATATCGAGCTTTACAACAAGGGCGAAGGCTTTAACCTTGCCGATTTCGGTCTTGCGAACGATACGCAAAATAACGTTGAATACCAATTCGGCGATTACTATTTCGAATCGGGCAGTTATCTTATCGTATATCTCGACGGAATCAACGTGCCCTTCCGTCTTAATTCGAACGGAAACGAATATATATCGCTCGTTGCGTGGGACGGCACGGTTATCGACAGCGTCACCACGGTAAAGACCCCCGGCGACCACGTTATGCTTCGCACCAACGAAGGACTTGAGGTTTCCGACCTTGCATCCCCCGGTTATCCCAACACCGAGGAGGGCGCACGCTTGTTCCGCGCAGGCATTATGGACGGAAGCATGGCTTTGGCGATAAACGAAATTTTCACCGCAAACGATTCGGTTTTGCCCGATTTCGAGGGTGAATATTGCGATATCATAGAAATCAAAAACGTTTCCTCGGCAATAGTTTCCACAAAAGGCTATTATATTTCCGATACCCAGACCGACAGAATGCGCTGCGCGCTTCCCGAACGCGAGCTTCCTCCCGGAGAAATAATGCTTGTGTTTGCATCGGGCAAGGAAAAAACCGCCGATAACGGCGAATTTCACGCCGATTTCAGAATTTCCGCGGACGAGGAGATATTCATTTCCTTCGGCGCAAAGTTTACGAAGCAGGCGGCAACAAAATGCGAAAGCAACAATTCGCTTTCGAGAGTAAACGGCGACAACGGCATTGAATACGTTGAAATGTATGCAACGCCGGGCTACGAAAACAACGAAAACGGACGCGAGGCGCTTGATAATTCGCGCATCAACTCCGAATATCCCTTGATCATCAGCGAGCTTTTGCTCTCACAGGACGGCGTGCCCTATGACGGCAAACTTCGCGACGTTATTGAAATCTGCAACATTTCGGGCGAAACGGTTTCAACAAGCGGCTGGTTTGTGAGCGATTCGCAGGACGATCCATATAAGTTTGCACTTCCCGTGCGCGAGCTTGCACCCAACGAATGCATGGTGCTTTACGCCGAAAACGCAAGCGGCGAAAATATATGCGGATTCGCGCTTTCCTCCGTCGAGGCGGTTTATCTTACCGGTCCCGACTTTAAGAGAAGCGAATACGTTTCCTGCGCTGCCGCAGGAAGAGGATTTTCGCGCAGCTATGCAACCGAAAACGGCGAGGTCGTTTATATCGATACCGAAATAAGCATCGGCTTTGCAAACGGAGAAAGCGGCGTGAAGGCTTATCAAAAAGCGGTCCGCCCGACCGACGTTGAAATAAGCGAGGTCGTTTCCTCCAATACGAAGCACCTTGCCGGACC
>JAFYON010000030.1 GCA_017560145.1 Clostridia bacterium
ACTCAGCCCGAAAATGCTCCCGAAACCATTCCCGAGCTTATCGAGGAATCCGAAAGCGTCGAGGACGAAGAGGACGAGGAGCTTTGTCTTGAGCCTATCGAGGATACGCCTTACGTATTTCCTCCCATTTCTTTGCTTACCGCAGACACGGGCAACGGAATGGGCGGTCCTTCGGGTGCGGAGGTCGAAAGAACCAGCCGCAAGCTCGAGGAGGTTCTCGCAAGCTTCAACGTAAAGGCAAAGGTTATCAATTCCACTTATGGCCCCACCGTTACGAGATATGAGCTTCAGCCCGAAACGGGTGTAAGAGTAAAGGCGATCTCCAATCTCGCCGACGATATTGCGCTTCACCTTGCCGCAACCGCGGTAAGAATCGAAAACATCCCCGGAAAGGCGGCTGTCGGTGTTGAAATACCCAACAAGGCGACCTCGACCGTAAGACTCCGCGGACTTATCGATAACGCGCTCTTCCGCGACAACAAGAGCAGACTTTTCTGCTCGCTCGGCGAGGACGTTGCCGGCAGTCCCGTTTATCTTGACATTGCAAAAATGCCCCACCTTCTCGTTGCGGGTGCTACGGGTCAGGGTAAATCGGTTTGTATTAACTCGCTTATTATTTCGTTGCTTTACCGCAACCATCCCAACGACGTAAAATTGATACTTATCGACCCGAAAACGGTTGAGTTCTCCGACTATAAGGATATCCCCCACCTTCTCGTGCCGGTTATCAACGATCCGAAGAACGCCGCAGGCACGCTTAACTGGGCTTGCAGCGAAATGGAAAAGCGTTACCGCCTTATTCAGGAGGTCGGCGCGCGTGATCTTATGGGCTATAACAACGCCGTTGCAAACGATCCCGAGCGCGAGCTTATGCCTCAGATAGTTATCTTTATCGACGAGTTTGCCGATTTGATGATGACCGCTCCCGACGACGTTGAAACCTCGGTTTGCCGCCTTGCTCAAAAGGCGCGTGCGGCGGGCATCCATTTGGTTATCGGTACTCAAAGACCCTCGGTTGACGTTATCACGGGTCTTATCAAGGCGAACATCCCCTCGAGAATCGCGTTGACGACCACCTCGGCGGTCGACTCGCGTACGATTCTTGACATGACGGGTGCCGAAAAGCTTCTCGGTAAGGGCGATATGCTTTATTATCCCGTTGGCGCAATGAAGCCTATCCGCGTCCAGGGCGCCTTCGTTGACGGCAAGGGCGAGGTTGCCGCCGTCACTCAGTTTATCAAGGAAGCCGCTCAGGCTCAGTATGACGATGCGATCATGCAGCAGATCGAGCAGGAAGCAAAGCTTTGCGGCATGAAGGGCAAGAAGGGCGCGGCTGCAACGGCAGAGGCGGACGACGGAGACGACAAGACCGATCCGATGTTTATGGACGCTATCGAGGTTGCTATCGAAAGCGGAACGGTTTCGACCTCTCTGCTTCAGCGCAGACTCTCGCTTGGCTATGCGCGTGCCGCAAGAATTATCGACAAAATGGAGCGCCGCGGTTATATCGGCGAATTCGATGCGGCTACCAAAAAGCGCAATATACTTATCACGCGTGAGCAGTTTGCCGAGCTTAAGCTTAACGGCGAAACGAAAAAGGAGTCTGAAAATGCTTAAAAGATTGATTGCGTTGGCACTCGTTCTGGCAATGACGGTCCCCTTCGTTGCCTGCTCGGATGACAATTCGTTTGACCTGACCTACACCTCCGACGGAAGCGACAGACTCGAGTATATCTTTTATACCGACGAGCGCGTTGTTTACGTTATCGGCGGACTTATGATGATAAAGCTCGAGGGCGAAGCGCAAATGCTTGAAATGGCGCTTGCCGCGGGTAAAATAAGCATCGAGGAGATCGTTGCACAGGCAGAAGCCGATTATGAGGACGGCGATCTTGATGCAGTTACCTATCCCGACGGTAGCAAAGAGTACGTTTACGACGGATTCAAAATGGTCGTGCTCAACACTCATCTTGGAAACATCGACGTTTATTTCACTCCCTCCGATAAGGGTTATTACGACATTCAACAGCGTTGACCAAATCAAATAAAAATTTTATGAGGTGAATATTATGTTCAAAAACGTTGGCGGAAAGCTTCGCGGAATCGCAATCATTTTCTTTGTGTTCAACTGTATCGTAACTGCATTTATCCTTGCCGCATGTGTCATCAGCGGAGTTCTCTCCGAAGATCTCAGCACGATCATAGCAAGCGTTATAGTCGGTGTTCTCGGCGCGGCGGTTTATTTCGGCTTGTCGCTTATTCCGATCTATATGTTCTTCGGTTACGGCACGCTTATCAAATCCTGCGAGGAAAACGCAAGAACGAGCGAGGCTATATATGCGTTCCTTTGCAATAACAAGGCAAACGCTTGTCAGCCCGTTCAGCCCGTTCAGCCCGTTCAACCCGTTCAACCCGTTGCGGCTCCAGTTGTTGAAGCACCGGTTGTTGAAGCTCCCGTTGCGGAAGAACCCGTTGTGGAAGCTCCCGTTGTGGAAGCTCCCGTTGTTGAGGAGCCTATCGTTGAAGAGCCCGTTATCGAAGCACCCGTTATCGAAGCACCCGTTGAAGAAGCAGCTGTTCCCGTAGCAGACGATGAAGACTTTGTTTCGGACGACGGCGAAGAAAAAACCGTTGTTATTCCCAAGGAAGGCGAGCCGCTTGTAAAGCGTTGCCCCTCCTGCGGAAACGTTGTAAGACCTCAGGCGAATTTCTGCAATCAATGCGGATATAAAATGAAATAAGCTCCTTTTGGCAAGCTTTAAGCCCGATGTGTGAAAACGCATCGGGTTTTTGTTTGTTTTGGGGCATTTAATTTTCTTTTTCACTTGCAATTTACAAACGCATATAATATAATAGAAGGTGATTAAGTATGGCAATTTTTTACGAGGTTTTTCTGTCTGCGTTTGCGGTTTTGGGGGTAATTCTTGCCGTGCTTGAGGCAACACGCGTTTCCCGTGCCAAAAAAACGAATTTTATCTGTCTTTGCTTTGATAAGGAGCTTCTTGACGGGGCAAAGCCGGATATGCTTATTATTTGTCGGACCGATGCCGAGCAGGAGGAGGTCATACGTCGCGTTTGTGCGGACGAGGAACGTAAAGTTTACATCAAAAGGTGGTAGTGCATTGGGCGAGCTGTATCTTGACGGCGTTGTTGAAGACATAATATACTCAAACGGCGAAAACGGATATACCGTCTGCACCATTAATTGCGGAGGCGAGCCGATAACGCTCGTTGGAATAATGCCCTACGTAGGCGAGGGCGAAACCATTCGCGTTCAGGGCGAATGGCAGGTTCATTCAACCTTCGGACGCCAATTCCGCGTTGACTATTTTGAAAAAAAGCTGCCCACTACTCAGGCGGCAATACTTAAATATCTTGCGTCGGGCGCAATAAAGGGAATAGGTCCCGTTACCGCCGAAAGAATCGTTGCACGCTTTGGCGAGGATTCGCTTGACGTTATCGAAAACAATCACCGTTGGCTTTGCGATATAAGGGGTATTTCTCCCAAGCGCGCCGACGGTATCCACGAAAGCTATACCGAGCAATTCGGTATGCGCACGGTTATGATGTTTTGCAATCAGTTTTTCGGACCTGCGCTTTCGGTTAAGATCTTCAAGGCATACGGCTCTGCCGCCGTCGATATCATAAAAATGACTCCCTACCGTCTTTGCAACGATATAAGCGGTATCGGGTTCGATAAGGCGGACAAGGTCGCAATGTCGCTCGGCATTCCTCACGACAGTCCCGACCGTGCCGAGGCGGGCGTGGTTCACACGCTTACGGTTGCATCGGTCAACGGCGGTCATTGCTATCTTCCCGAAAACGAGCTGTTTTCCGCCGCGGCAAAGGTGCTCGGCGTTTCCGAAGGCGTCGCGCGCGATGCCGTTGGCAGACTCGTTATGAAGGAGCAGATAAAAAGGTTCGAAATAGGCGAGGATACCGCCTATGCATTGCACGAGCTTTATTCTGCCGAGGTTTATATCGCCGCAAAGCTGCGCGCTCTTGCCGATTTCAAATTCCCCTTCGTGCTCGAGGGCATCGACGAGCAGACCAAGGTGCTCGAGCAGAAATACGGCATCACCTATGCCGATGAGCAGCGCGAGGCGATTTCGTTTGCGCTTACCGGCGGCGTTACCGTTATCACGGGCGGCCCCGGTACGGGTAAAACGACGGTTATCAAGGCGATACTCGATATTTGCGATATACTTAAATTTTCCTGCGTGCTTGCCGCACCCACGGGCAGAGCGGCACAAAGAATGTTCGAATCGTCGGGCAGAGAGGCGAAAACCATCCACCGTCTGCTCGAAGCAAGCGTTGCGGACAACGGCGGACACCATTTTCAGCGCGACGAGGAAAATCCGATAAATCAAAAGGTAATTATTATAGACGAGATGTCTATGGTCGACACTAACCTTATGTGCGCCTTGCTGAAGGCGGTAAAGCTCGGAAGCTATCTTATCCTTATCGGCGACCCCGATCAGCTTCCTCCCGTCGGCCCCGGCAACTGTCTTAACGATATCATCAATTCCGAGCGCTTTAACGTCGTTAAGCTCGATAAAATATTCCGTCAGGCGGAGCAAAGCCTTATTGTAATGAACGCCCACGCGATCAACCGCGGTGAAATGCCGATATTAAGCTCGCGCGATAACGATTTCTTCTTTGTCGAGCGCAACGGAGCCGAAAGCATCGCGTCGCTCCTCCTTTCCTTTGTGGCAAAGCGTCTGCCCGAAAGGTATAACGCCGATCCGCTCGACGAAATACAGGTGATCACCTGTACCCGAAAGGGCTCGTTGGGCACCTATGAGCTGAACGCTATGTTCCAGAACGCGCTTAACCCCAAATCGCCTAAAAAGGCCGAAAAGAAATACGGCTCGGTCATATTCCGCGAGGGCGACAAGGTAATGCAGATCAAAAACGATTACGATCTTGAATGGAAGCGCGGAGGCGAATCGGGAAGCGGTATTTTCAACGGCGACGTGGGCCGAATTTCCGAAATAGATACGAGAAACGAAAGCCTTACCGTCGATTTCGACGGACGCGTTACCGAATACGATTTTTCACAGCTCGAGGAGCTCGAGCACGCTTATGCCGTTACGGCACATAAAAGTCAGGGCAGCGAATACCGAATAGTGGTTATCCCCTCGTTTGACGCACCCTTTCCTCTTATGACGCGCAACCTGCTTTACACCGCAGTCACGCGTGCAAGGGAAATGGTGGTAATAGTCGGCACAAGCCGTTCGTTGGGGGTTATGGTTTCAAACAACCGTATTCCCATCCGCCACACGGCGCTTAAGCATCTTTTGCCTTTGGTATGATTATGAAGATAAGACATATTTCACCTGCGCTTTGTATGATGTGCAGATATCGCGCGTGTTATCAGGAGCTTCCGCTTTGCAAATACTGTCTTGCGAAATTTCAGTCTATACTGACCGAAAAATGCAGAGTATGCAATAAAAGTCCGGGCGAGTGCGAATGCTCGGGCGAACCGTCACACCGTTTTATGTTTTTCTACGGCGGATATTCCTCAAGACAGCTTATGTACTTTATCAAAAACAACGTCGATGACGAGGCAATGCGCTTTATAGCCGAGCTGGCGGTTGACGCCACGGGACTTAAAATGTCTTCCTACGACGGCGTTGCCTACGTTCCCCGTCTTCCGCGAAGGGCAAGACGTTACGGATACGATCAGGCGATGGAATTCGCAAAGGCGCTTTCGCATATATACGGCATTCCCGTTATACACGCGCTGAAGCGTGTCGGCGGACGCGAGCAAAAGCTGTTAAGCGCAAGCGAAAGAAGAAAGAACATTGTCGGAAGATACAAGCTTCGTCTTGATCGCGATATGACGGTCAGATACAAAAAGATACTTCTTGTCGACGATATTTATACCACGGGCGCAACGATGAAGGAATGTAAGCGCATTCTGCTTGATAACGTTGCCGACGCGGTGGTGCCCTTTACCTTTGCAAAAACAAATTTCGCTAAAAAATAAAGACTATCACAAGGGAGTAAGGAAATGAAAAACATCGAGCTTATCAGAATTCAAGCAGGCGAATTGCTTTGTACCCTTTCCTATGAAAAGGGCGGACTATCGCTTTATTCTCTTCGCGACAGAAAGATAAAAAAGAATTTTCTCACCCAAAAGCGCCCCTTGTTCACTCTTACCGCGCGTGCGATGGATTCGGACGAGCAGATCACCGTTTCCTCCTGCGAGGGTTGGAAAAGCTGTGCTTATCAGACTGTTGACGGAAACACGTTCGTTGTGCTTTCGGGCAACGATAAGATAAAGGACGTTACGGTTTTGCTTTGCGCGCACACCGTTGGCAACCGTATTGAATGGACGACCGAGCTTATAAGCGAAAACAAGGATTACAGCCTTTATTCCTGCGATTATCCCGTTATCAGCTTCGACGCGAAAAAGGACGTTTGGTTTTTGTCACCCAACGGCCCCGGCGAGCTTTGGAACGGACTTGACGAATGTCGCTCCTGTCAGGATTATCCGTCCTACGGAGCATCGATGCAGTTTATGGCGTTCTGGAACAAAGCGTGGAACCGCGGTATTTACTACGGACTTCACGATCCTGCGCCCGCATATAAAAAGATCTGGTTTGAAAAGAAAAAGCACGAAAAATTCTTCAGCGCATGCGGCAAGCTTCCTTTGACCGATATCGATCTTCCCGCAAATTCGCAAAGACTTTGCGGAAAATGCGTTTGGGAAATTTTCGACGGCAACTGGTATGACGCCGCTCAGATCTACCGTGAATTCTTCCTTAAAAACGCAGTCTGGAAGCCCGAAACCGATGAAGAGGGCAGAAAGGACAGCCCCGATTGGATGAAGCAGGAAAACCATTGGTGGATAGTTCGTATGAAGGATGACGAGCAATACGTCGACGACGTTCTTGCCGCCAATGCCGATTTGGAATATAACAGCCCCATCCATCTTTACGACTGGTTCGTTATCCCCTACGATAACGATTATCCCCATTATTTCCCCGCAAAGGATGCATTCCACACGGGCGTTAAGCGCCTTCAGGAAAACGGCGTCCGCGTTATGCCCTATATCAACGGCCGTCTTTGGGACACCAAGGACAAGGGAATGGAGGATTTCGAGTGGTCCGCAAAGGCAAAGCCCAATTGCACAAAGGATCGCAACGGAGAACCCTTTATCGAAACCTATAGCTCGAAGGAAGCCGACGGCTCTCTCGTTCGTCATTCCATAATGTGCCCCTCGACCGCGTGCTGGCAGGAAAAGGTCACTGAGCTCGTAAGCAAGCTTCTTAACGAGGTCGGCGTCAATGCCGTTTATATCGACCAGATAGCCGCGGCGGCACCGAAAATGTGCGAGGACCGCACCCACTCTCACCGCGCAGGCGGCGGTACTTGGTGGGTAGAGGGATATAACAATCTTCTTGACCACGTCAATCGCGTCCGCCCCGAGGGAAGCGCGCTTACAACAGAGTGCACCGCAGACCCCTTTATGAAGAGAATGCAGGGCTATCTTACCTGGCTTTGGGTACACAACCGTCAGGTTCCTGCCTTCGTTGCGATATATGCAGGCTACGTTTCGATGTTCGGACGTAATTACCGCTATATGCCCTATGACGACGATGAGGGTCAGCGCATAAATATCGCTCAGTCGTTCACCTTCGGCGAGCAGCTCGGCTGGAACGCTCCCGACCTTTATATGCAAATGAAGAGCAAGGACTTTTATAAAAAGTGCGTGCACGAAAGAGCAAAAATCGGATCCTATTTCTATAACGGCAGATTGCTTAAGACCCCCGAGTTTGAGGACGACCAGCCCATTATCCGCACCACGCGCTGCAAGGAAGCCTACGGCGGCATTGTAGAGCATTCCGCAGTATTTTCCGAGCAATGGGAGAGAAACGACGGCGAAAGAATTTTGCTTATCGTCAATGCGTGCGAAAACGAAGCGACCGTTACCTACACAAGCGGTCTTGAAGACGGAGTATATACCCTTTCGGGCGATGCAAGCGGCACGCTCGAAATAAAAAACGGAAACGGCAAAGCGGTTGTTCCGCCGTTTTCGATAGTCTACGCAAAGGCAAAATAATCAATCGGAGTTTTTTATGGCATTTCGTTTTTTCCGTCCCGATATGGCGTTTTGCGACGTTTATACGATAACCCCCGAGGCATTAAACGAGCTTGGGGTAAAGGGAGTCGTGTTCGATATCGACAACACGATAGCTCCTTACGAGGTCGAACGCCCTACCGAGAAAATGAATGAATATTTCGCTTCTTTAAGAGAGGCGGGAATAAAGATGGCGTTTGTGTCCAACAATCAGGGCACTCGCGTTACGACCTTCAACGAAGGACTCGGTTTGTTTTACGTTTGTAAGGCAGGCAAGCCCTCGCCCAAGGGCGTGCGCAAGTGTATTGCCCACTTCGGCTTGGACAAGAGCGAGGTTATGGCAGTCGGCGATCAGATATTCACCGACTGTATCGCCGCGCACCGCGCAGGTATAAGGTTTGCGATAGTAAAGCCCATTCAGCCCGTCGAAAGCACGTTTTTCCGTGTGAAGCGCTTTTTCGAGCGTCCCTTTGTAAAGAAGCTTGAATGGCTTAATCCGAAAAACGCAATGCAAAAGATACGCAACCGTAAAAAGAAAGCGAAGGATGAATAATGAGTAAGATCGCAAAATTCGGTCCGGGCGGCAACTGTGATGCGTTCCGTGCCGCAGGCGGAAAATCGACTCTTCAGGCTCCCGGCTTTGTTAAGTCGATGGGTCTTGACGCCTATGAATACGAGGCGGGCAACGGAATAAGCGGAAGCCTCGAGCTTTTTGCCGCGATCGGCAGAAAGGCTGTCGAGCACGGCGTTGCAATGTCCTTCCATACACCCTATTTCATTTCGCTTTCCTCGACCGAAAAGGAAAAGCGCGACAAGAGCATTGAATACATACGCCAAAGCGCAGAGGTAAGCGCTCTGCTCGGAGCAAAAACGATGGTCGTGCATTGCGGCTCCTGTGCAAAGATAAGCCGCGAAACCGCAATGGATTATGCGCGCGAAACGCTCGAGGGCGTTGCGCTGATGATGCAGGAAAACGGATTTAAGACCATTGTCGGAATCGAAACGATGGGCAAGGTGAATCAGCTCGGCACGCTTGACGAGGTTTTGGAGCTTTGCAAGATATCACCTGCTTTTGCACCGGTTGTGGACTTCGGTCACCTTAACGCGCGCGACAGAGGCGTTTTCTATACCGCCGACGATTACAAGCGTGTTTTCGACCGTATCGCTTCGGAATTGGGAAGCAATTACGCCGAGGATCTGCATTGTCACTTTTCAAAAATAATGTTCACCGAAATGGGCGAAAAAAAGCATCTTACCTTTGAGGATGACGTTTACGGCCCGAATTTCGAGCCGCTTGCCGAGGCGATGGTTTCGCTCGGTGTTGCGCCTACGATAATTTGCGAATCGGCGGGCACTCAATCCCACGATGCGGCATATATGAAGCTCACCTACGAGCAATTAAGACAAAAATAATTAACGGACGGAAATACACAAAATGAAATTCAATGAAATCACAATTCACACTACGACCGCGGGAAGCGAGGTAATCTCGGGCGTTTTGTTCAACGAGGGCATTACCTGCTTTTCTGTTGACGACCCGCGCGACCTTGCCGAATTGCTTGAAAATAAATACGTGCCCTTCGATTACGTCGAGGACGGACTCCTTCGCGAGGACGGCGACGTTTTGGTGCGCGTTTATCTTGCCGAAAACGAGCAGGGACTTCTTCAGCTCGAGGGCGTGCTTGCAGGCGTTGAAAAATTAAAGCAGACGGGCGAGGATTGGCTCGGCTCGCTTGAAACCGAGCTTTCGGTTACCGACGAAAAGGATTGGGAAAACAATTGGAAGCAATATTTCCATCCGCTTCCCATCGGCGAAAAATTCCTTGTCGTTCCCTCGTGGGAAAAGGAAGAAGGCAACGGCAGAACGGTTATCGAAATAGACCCTGCGTCCTCCTTCGGTACCGGCAGACACGAAACCACCGCGCTTTGTCTTGAAGCGCTCGAAAATCTTTCACCCGAAAACAAAAACGTGCTCGATATGGGCTGCGGAAGCGGTATTTTGGGTATCGGCGCGGCGCTTTTGGGAGCAAAGCATATCGACGCGGTAGATATCGATATGGTCGCAACCCGTATTGCCGATGAAAACGCCGAAAAGAACGGTGTTGACAAGAGCGTTATGGAGGTTTATTGCGGCAACGTGCTTACCGATAAGGCACTTTGGGATTCCTTTGCCGAAAAGAAATACGGCATAATCCTTGCCAATATCGTTGCGGACATTATAAGCGATATGCTTCCCTTGTTTGATTCCTGTCTTGAGCCCGACGGCAGAATGGTTTGCTCGGGTATTATATCTCCCAGAAAAGAATTCGTGCTCGATGCACTTAAGAACAACGGCTTTGCCGTTGAAGAGCTTAAAGAAAAGAACGATTGGGTTGCGATAGTATGCAAAAAGGCATAAATGCAGAGCTTTTGATAAAAGAGCTTGAGGAACAGATAAATTACCATTCGCGTTTATATTACGAGCTCGATTCTCCGATCATTCAGGACGAGGAATACGATGCGCTTTTCGCGCGCCTTGTTGAGCTCGAGAGGGAATATCCTCAATTCGCGTCCCCGAATTCACCGACTCAGCGCGTCGGCGGAAAGGTTTCGGAAAGGTTCGAAAAGGTTCGCCACGCCGTTCCCATGGATTCCTTTGGCGATATCTTTTCGGAGGAGGAGATTTATGAATTCGTAAACAAGATCAAGTCAGAATATCCCGATGCCGATTTCACGGTCGAAAAGAAGTTCGACGGACTTTCGGTCTCGCTTGAATACGAAAACGGTCTTTTCGTGCGCGGCCTTACCCGTGGCGACGGAGTTTTCGGCGAGGACGTAAGCGAAAACGTAAAAACCATCCGCTCGGTGCCCTTGAAATTAAACAGCGATGCAACCGTCCTTGTCCGCGGTGAGGTTTATATGCCGCGCAAGGTGTTTGCAAGGCTTAACGAAAAGCGCGATGCAAACGGCGAAAAGCATTTCGCAAATCCGCGTAATGCGGCGGCAGGCTCGCTTCGTCAGCTCGATTCACGCATTTGCGCCGAAAGAGGGCTCGAAATTTTCGTTTTCAATCTTCAGTCTGCGGAGGAAACGCTCCCCCGTCATTCGGAATCTCTTGAATATTTAAAATCGCTCGGCTTTACCGTTTCCGACGGAAGCCGTCTTTGCCATACCGCCGACGAGGTGGTTGAGGCGGTGCGTGCTATCGGCGAATCGCGCCCGAAGCTCCCTTATGATACCGACGGCGCGGTGATCAAGGTCGACAGCCTTGCGCTCCGTGAAAGACTGGGCAGTACGGCAAATGCGCCCCGTTGGGCGATAGCCTATAAATTCCCTGCGGAGATAGCTCAAACCAAGCTCGTCGACATCGACGTTCAGGTCGGCAGAACCGGTGTGCTCACACCCCGTGCGGTGCTCGAGCCGGTTCGTCTTGCAGGCAGTACGGTTTCCTATGCGACGCTTCATAATATCGATTTCATCCGCGAGCGAGATATTCGTATCGGAGATATCGTCCGTCTTCGCAAGGCAGGCGACATTATTCCCGAAATCATTTCGGTTGTGACCGAGGCGAGAACGGGCGTTGAGTCCCCCTTTGAAATGCCGGATGCTTGTCCATCGTGTGGCGAAAGAGTCGTGCGTGAAAACGGTGAGGCGGCGGTTCGTTGCATAAACCCCGATTGCTCGGCTCAGCTCAGCCGAAGCATTATCCACTTCGTTTCGCGCAGTGCGATGAATATCGATAATCTTGGCGAAAGCGTTATCGAGCAATTTATCGCAAACGGCTTGATCCACAGCGCGGCTGATCTTTATTACCTCAAAAAAGAGGATATCGCAAGCCTCGACCGCCTTGGCGAAAAGAGTGCGGCGAATATTATAAACGCTATCGATAAAAGCCGTGAAGCAGGCCTTGAAAAGCTTTTGTGCGGCTTGGGTATCCGCCATATCGGCGAAAAGGCGGCACAAACGATCGCATCGCGCTTCGGCAACATCCAAGCGGTTATGGATGCAAGCGTAGAGGAGCTTTTGACGGTTGACGATATCGGCGTTGAAAGTGCCGAATCGGTCGTAAGCTTCTTCAGCGGCGAGCACGCAAAGGAACTTATAAAGCGGCTTCTTGATGCAGGCGTTTCGGGCGAGAGCAAGGAAAAGGCGCAGGGCGATGCATTGAACGGTATGACCGTCGTCGTTACCGGCACGCTCCCCACGCTCAAGCGTCAGGAGGCGGAGGCGCTTATCCGTCTTAACGGCGGTAACGCGTCGGGCTCGGTTTCGAAGAAAACGACCTATCTGCTTTGCGGAAGCGATGCGGGAAGCAAGCTTGCAAAGGCGCAAGCGCTTAATATTCCGATCATAAACGAGGAGCAGTTCCTCGAAATGATAAATAAAAATTAAAAAATAAATTTTCCGAAAACAAGGAGAAAAAATTATGGATTACACTAAGTTACCGGTATTTGCCGAAGCAGAGGTAGTTGTTTGCGGCGGCGGTACTGCAGGCGCATTTGCCGCAAAAGCGGCGGCTGATATGGGCAGAGACGTAATTATCGTCGAACAGTTCGGCTCGCTCGGAGGAACCGCAACCAACGGCTTGGTACTTCCGATAATGCACACCCATATTCCCCAGAACCCCCAATGCTCGTACATCTCCAACATCGTTCGCGACAAGATGATCGCTCTCGGTGCAGCAAGTGCAAACGGCGCAAACTTCGACCCGATCGTGCTTAAAGCGGTTCTCGAGGGCATGTGCGATGAAGCAGGCGTTAAGATCCTTCTTCACACCTTTATCGCAGAAACTATTGTAAACGACGGCAAGCTCGAGGCTATCGTTGTTGCAAACAAAAACGGTCTCGGACTCATTAAGGGTAAGATGTTCATCGATGCTACCGGTGACGGCGATATCTGTGTTCGTGCAGGCGCAGGCTATACCAAGGGTAACCCCGAAACAGGCAAGAACCAGCCCATTTCCTTGCGTTATATGGTTTCCAACGTCGATATTGAGGCGCTTGCCGAGTTTGTTAAGGAGCTTGCTGAAAAGACAGGCAAGAATTCGGGCGTAAGCTATGGCAACGGAGATGTTTATGTTGCATGCTGCGCAGGCGACAAGTGGACCTTCTCCGAGCTCTTTGACGAAGCTATCGCAAACGGCGACCTTACCGAAGAGGACAAGGCATATTGGCAGGGCTTTATGGTTACCGGCAGAAAGAACACTCTTGCTTTCAACAACCCTGAATTCTTCGATGAGGTTGACGGTACCGATCCCACTCACCTTACCAAGACTCAGATCGCAGGTAAGCAGCGTATTCTCCGTCAGCTTCAGTTCTACAAAAAGTATCTCAAGGGCTTTGATAACGCATATATTTCGGATATCGCCGCAATGGTCGGCATCCGCGAAAGCCGCAATATCGAAACCGAATACGTTCTTTCGGCATCCGACCTTCTCCGCCGCGTGAAGTTCGACGATATGTTCTGTCAGTCCAACTATCCCGTTGACATCCACGGCAAGGTTCTTCATTGCGAAAATATCAAGGAACCGGTTAACGACGGCAAGCCTTGGTATGAAATTCCTTACCGTTCCTTGGTTGTTAAGGGCTTTGATAACCTCTTTATCACCGGTCGTTGCCTCGGCGCGGAATTCTTGGCACAAAGCTCGCTTCGCGTTCAGCACTCCTGCCGTGCATCGGGCGAGGCTGCGGGTATCGCATCCGCGATCGCGCTTGACAAGGGCATTCTTCCCCGCGAAATCAACGGCGCTGACGTTCGCAACGTTATGATCGAAAAGGGCGCGTTCTTCGTTCTTTAATCCAAAAAACAAAAAGCCGCGGACCTATCTCTGCGGCTTTTATTTTTTTTTATGAGTTTGCGAAGCGGAAAAGAACAAAATATGAACAAATTCACAAAAAGTCTTGACTTTAGTGTATAAGTATGGTAAAATACTCGCAACAAAAAGTTTTCTTTTTGAAATAAAATTTTTAAGGAGTTTTTATCATGAAAGGTAAGGCTATTGCCGGTCTCGTACTTAGTATCGTAGGTCTCGTTTTCAGCTTCCTCGGCGGTTGGCTCTCCATTATCGCACTTCCTATGGCAATCGTAGGTCTCGTTCTTTCCGTTAGCGGCAAGAAGGCACTCGCTGCTGCAGGTCAGCCCGCAGGCATCGGTACCGCTGGTATGGTTCTCGGTATCATCGCAGTTGTTTTCTCCGGCATTTTCTTCTTCACTTGCGGCGTTTGCGTTGTATGTGTTGAAGCAGCAGGCGATGCAGCTCTTGACGAGCTCGAAAACGCTCTCGCAGGCTTGAGAATTTTTCTTGGCAAATAATTTTTGATTAATTAATCGGTTAGGCGGTTCGGCATAGCTAATATGTCGAACCGTTTATTCTTCGGAGGCACTATGTTACCTTATATTGAACTTTTCGGCAAAATGATCCCGATGTACGGAGTTTGCTTTGTTATCGGTATGGGAATTGCGGTTCTGACCGCCTTTCTGCTTGTGCATAAATATAGGGAAGTTCCTCAAATCGACGTCAGTTGTTCTGCTATCTATGCAGGCATCGGTGCGCTTGTAGGTGCAAAGGCCTTGTTTTTGATTGTCAATCTTGACAGACTTATCGACGGCTCGCTTACCATTCTGCAAGCCTTCCAGGGCGGCTTCGTTTTCTACGGCGGTCTTATCGGCGGTATTATAGGCTTGTTTATATACGTCAAGCTTTATAAGCTGAACGCCATGAAGTTTTTCGAGCTTTATGCAACCATCGTTCCGCTCGGACATTCGATTGGACGTGTCGGCTGCTTCCTTGGCGGATGCTGCTACGGTATAGAGTACGACGGACCTCTTTCCGTTACCTACGATATAAATATCGGTAACACCCCCGTGGGAATTCCGTTATTCCCCGTTCAGCTTTTAGAGGCGGCTTTGCTTTTGTGCCTCTTCTTCGTGGTGCTGTTCCTTTATATCAAAAAGCGACATCTCGGAATTCAGGTTCTTACCTATGGCTTTGCATACTGTCTGCTTCGCTTTTCTCTTGAATTCTTGCGTGGCGATAAGGAGCGCGGCGGCTTGCTCGGAATGTCGACAAGTCAGTTTATAAGCCTTGTTTTTGCAATAGTGCTCGTTGTGATAATTGTATTAAGAGTTAAAAAGGCGAAAAAACAAATCTCCGAATAAAATCGAAAAAAACAAGGAAGGGAACGGTCCCTTCCTTTTTGTTTTATTTTTTAAACCATATTGCCTGATAGGGCTTCAAGGTCTTGCCAACCTCTTTATAGTTGTTAAGGATAACTTCGCAGTCGGCGGGAATGCAATCGGGCATTTCGCTTTCGGTATCCGCATATCTGCAAACGACAAAGATTTTTTCATCGCCGAGCGTGCGGGTGTAAACGCTCGTATCGGATTCGTTAAGCAAAAGCTCGAATTCGCCGTCCATCAGGCATTCGCTTGATTTTTTAAGCTTTAACATTTTGCGATAGAAGTTAAGCACCGAGCCCTCGTCGCCATCCTGCTCCTCAACGGTAAAGCCCTTGTCGACCTGAGCTTTTATCCAAGGCGTTCCGCTTGTAAATCCGCCGTTTTCTTCACGCGTCCAGGGAATCGGAGTTCTTCCGCAATCGCGCGAGCCGTATTGCATCTTCGCCAAAAGCTCTTCATCGGTAAATTTACCGCTTTCCTTAAGCTCCTTATATGCATTAAGCGTTTCTATGTCGCGGTATTCGTCAAGCGAATTAAAGGTCGGGTCGTGAAGTCCCAATTCCTGACCCTGATAAATAAATCCGACACCGCGCATGCCGTAAAGCATAGAAGCAAGCATCGTTGCGCTTTCATAGGGGAAATCAAGATCGCCAAAGCGCGAAAGCGCACGGGGCTGATCGTGATTTTCCATAACGAGCACGGGATAGCTGTCGGCCTTAAGACCAATCTCCCACTTCGCAAGAATATCAACGAACGCCTTTTTATCCAAAGGCTCGGGATCGAATTTGTCACCGTTGACTCTGCCGAGCAAAAGATGCTCGAATTGGAAGGTCATCGTAAGCTCGCCGCGCTTTTCACCGGTAAGCTCAAGCGCCTGTGCGGGGGTAAGTCCCCAGGTTTCGCCAACAGTCAACGCCTTGTGAGGCTCGAGCGCGCGTACGTGAAGCTCGTGGAGGAATTCGTGCAATCTCGGACCGTTTCCGCCTGCATAAGGGCGGGTGAAATCCTTTGAAATGTTGTTTATAACGTCGCAACGGAAGCCGTCGACGCCCATATCGAGCCAGTAGTTTATCATATCGGCGATCTCTTGGCGAACACGCTCGTTTTCCCAGTTAAGGTCGGGTTGCTTTTTCGAGAAAAGGTGGAGATAATACTGTCCCGTCGCTTCATCGAATTCCCAAGCACTTCCGCCAAATGCGGCAACCCATTCGTTGGGGGCGTGGCCGTCAACGGGGTCGCGCCAGATATAGTAATCGCGGTAAGGATTGTCGCGGCTCTTGCGGCTTTCGACAAACCATTCGTGCTCATCGGAGGTGTGGTTTACGACAAGATCCATCAAAAGCCTTATTTCGCGTGCGTGCATCCCATCGAGCATTTCCTTGAAATCCTCGAGCGTGCCGTATTCGGGCGCGATTCCGCGGTAATCCGAAATGTCATATCCGTTATCGTCGCCGGGGGAGGGATAGCAGGGCGAAAGCCATACCGCGTTAACGCCGAGCTCCTTTAAATAATCGAGCTTGCCGATAATGCCGCGGATATCACCGATACCGTCGCCGTTTGTATCCATAAAGCTTTTGGGATATATCTGGTAAACTATCGCTTCCTTGTGCCAGCGTTCCATTCTGATTTCCTCCGAAATATTAGAGTATGCTTTATTTTAGCAGAAATAGATTCGCTTTTCCACCCCTTTTTCAGAAATATTTTTTCGTTCGTCTGCATATTATTTGCGGAGGTGATAAATAATGTTGACGTTTTTGCTTAATATGGTTTCAAAGTGCTTTTGCCTTTTGCTCCGTACGAGCGATACCCATTCCTTTCCGCCTCCGCTTTCAAAGGCAGAGGAATATTCGCTTTTCGTCCGTGCGCACGGGGGCGACCTTGCGGCGCGCAACAAATTGATCGAGCACAATCTTCGGCTCGTGGCGCATATAGTGAAAAAATATTATACTACCTATCCCGATCAGGACGATCTTATTTCCATCGGTACGATCGGGCTTATAAAGGCGATCGACAGCTTTAAGGTCGAAAACGGCGCGCGCTTTGCGACCTATGCGGGCAAATGTCTGCAAAACGAAATACTTATGTACTTCCGCGCACAGAAAAAGCATGCAAGCGTGACCTCGATAAACGATCCCGTCGACGTTGACAAGGACGGCAACCCCTTGACCTATCTTGAAATAATTGCCGCGCCCGACGATATAGTCGATTCGATCGACCGAAAAATCAAGCTCGAAAAGATAATGAAGGCTATAAAGACCGTGCTTACCGACCGCGAAAGAAAGATAATGATGCTTCGCTACGGGCTTAACAAAAGCGGCAGACATTATGCCCAGCGTGACGTTGCCGAGCTGCTGAATATATCTCGCTCCTACGTTTCGCGCATTGAAAAAAGCGCTATCGAAAAGATAAAGGAATACGCCCAACGGCAATAGTGCAAAAAAGACCGCGGAAGAGATGCTTCGACGGTCTTTTCTTTTTAAATAATGCTTGTTTTTCTATTGATTTATTTATGCTTCTGGGGTATAATATAATGAATATCGATTTTTATTTGGCTGTCTTTTCGTAAAGCTCGTCAAGCGTCCCGAAGGAATAGCCGCGGCTCTTCAGCTCGCATATAACCTCGTCGAGTATATCGGCGTTGGTTTTGCTTGTCGGGTGAAGAAGAATTACCGCTCCGTTGTGGACGGAGGAAAGTATTTTCTCTCTTGCCTTTTCGGGCGAGGGCTAGCGCGAATTATCCCAATCGGCATAAGCAAACGACCAGAAAACGGGCGTTACGTTCAGCTTGCTGCAAAATTCAAGCGTCTTTTTCGAAAAAGAGCCCTCGGGCGGTCGGAAATAGCTTGCCATTTCATACCCCGTTTTTTCGCGGTAAAGGTTGGCAACACCGTCAAGCTCGTTTTTGAAATCGGTAATATCTGTAATTTTCGCCATATCGCCGTGCGTTGTGGTATGGTTGCAAACGGTGTGCCCATCGTCTGCCATTCTTTTTACCGTCGCTTCGCTGTTTTTGATAATGCCGGGCAGAATAAAAAACGCCGCGGTTATATTATGAGCCTTTAAAACGTCAAGCGTTTTTTCGACGTTTTCGTTGCTGTATCCCGCGTCGAAGGTCAAATAAACCGTTTTTTCGTCCTCGGGACCGATATAAAGCGCATCACTGTCGGCAAGGATCGATGAAAGCGGAATTTCGGGGCGTTGGTTATTACCCTTGGATTTGAAAAACCAATTGATCTTCTCGTTGCCGTTTTCTGCCGTGGCGGTCGGCAAGGTTATCGCAAGTACGAGTAAAACCGCGGCAAGCAACTTTAAAATTTTCAAAAGTCAAACACTCCTTTCGTTTTATTTTTTCACGCTGATTATTATATATTCTGACAAAAAATGTTTTTAAGAGGTTTATTATGGTAGTATGTGTTCCTTACGCAACCCTTTATTCCGAGCCTGATCTTATGTCCGAGCAGGTCGATGAAATGCTTTACGGCGACGAAGCCGAAATTCTCGAAACCTCGGGCAGCTTCTGCAAGGTCAAGACCGATTATAATTACGTCGGTTGGATCGTAAAGAGCAATCTTTTCGAAAAGCTTCACGAGGCAACTCACCGCATAAGCGTTCCCTTTGCAGATCTTCTCTTTGAGGGCAAGAATTACTATCGCCCTGCGATGGTGCTTCCCCGCGGCGCGAAGGTTGACGTCGGCTTCTCCAACAGCGAGGATCGCTATGGCTTCTGCGTGCTTCCCAGCAAGAAGATCTATTATATTCACAAAAATCACGTTGCGCCTCTTGCTTGCGAAAAGAAGAGTGAGGAGGAATTGCGCGAGGCTATCGTAAATACCGCCTTTGAATATTTGGGCGTTCAGTACCGTTGGGGCGGAAGATCCCATTCGGGTATCGATTGCTCGGGCTTGGTGTTCAACGCTTACCGCTTTAACGGCATTCACCTCTGGCGCGACGCTAATTTTGAAATGAACGAAAACCTCCGCGAGGTTTCTCTCGACGACGTAAAGAGAGGCGACCTTCTCTTCTTCAAGGGCCACGTTGCAATGTATCTCGGTGACAATCAGATCATCCACGCGACCGCTTCGCCCGGCAAGGTTATCGTTCAGACTCTCGACAGAGAAAAGGGACTTATCGAAAGATTTATTTGCGCAGGAACTGCATTCTGATGAACAATTTATTTATTCCTCAAACCGAAATCGACCGCCAATATGAAATAGCACGCTCGCTCGTTTCCGAAACGGCGGGCAAAAAGGCGTGCGTTATCACCTTTGGCTGTCAGCAGAATGAAAACGACAGCGAGCGTATCGCAGGCGCTTTGGAGCTTTGCGGTTATGAAATGACCGAAAACCCCGATGAAGCGAGCATGATAATCATCAACACCTGCGCCATCCGCGAGCACGCCGAAATTCGCGCGCTTTCCGAGGCAGGTCAGTTTAAGGGCAGAAAAGAGCGCGACAGAAGCATAAAGATCGGACTTTGCGGATGTATGGCCCAGCAATCTCACCGCCGCGAGCAGATCTACAAAAGCTATCCATGCGTCGATTTCGTTTTCGGCACCGATATGCATCACAGAGTGCCCGAAATAATCAAAAACGCGCTTACCGCGAAAAAACGCTTTTCCTTTATAACCGAATCGAAGCACGACGAATTCGGTATAATAAGCGAGGGTATGCCCGTCCGCCGCGAAAACTCCTATAAGGCGTGGGTGCCGGTTATGTACGGCTGTAACAATTTCTGCACCTATTGCGTTGTGCCCTATGCAAGAGGCCGCGAGCGCTCGCGCAGAAGGGAAGACGTCGTTGCCGAGGTAAAAGCGCTCGTCGAGCAGGGCTATAAGGATATAACCCTTTTGGGACAAAACGTAAATTCCTATAACGGCGGCTGCGATTTTGCAGAGCTTTTGGACGAATGCGCCTCGTTTGACGGTGAATACCGTATGCGCTTTATGACGAGCCACCCGAAGGACGCGTCCGACAAGCTTATCGACGTTATCGCAAGCAATAAAAACGTTGCAAAGCATTTCCATCTTCCCGTTCAGTCGGGCTCGAGCAGAGTGCTAAAGCTTATGAACCGAAAATACACTCGCGAGCAATATTTGGAAAAGGCGCTTAAAATCAAAGAAAAGAACCCCGAAATATCGCTTACGACCGATATAATCTGCGGATTCCCGACCGAAACCGACGAGGATTTTGCAGAAACGATGTCGCTTGTAAAGGCGGTTGGGTTCGATATGATCTACACCTTTATCTATTCTCCTCGTCCCGGCACGGTCGCGGCGAATATGGAGGGTCAGATACCCAAGGCGGTTTCCAACGAAAGATTCAAGGCGCTTTCGGATATGGAGAACGACATTGCGCAGGAGCTTAACGATAAATTTATCGGCAAGACCCTTCGCGTGCTTTCCGACGGACTTAACAAAAACGGCGTTCCTTGCGGAAGAAGCACACAAAACAAGATAGTTACCTATGACAAATTCATCCCTGCGGGCGAGTTCGTCGACGTAGTTATCGAAACCGCAGGCGCTTATGCGCTCGGCGGCAAAATCAAGTAATTAAATTTGAAAGGAAATAAAAAACCATGAATGAAGCAATGATCAAAGCAATCGAATCCCTTAAGGCAGCGCTCGCAGAAAGCGAAGAACTCAAGAAGTACAACGAAGCAAAGGCTGCTTACGATGCAGACGAGGATCTTAACCGTCTTATCAACGAATACAACGTTCAGGCAACCCTTCTCGAAACCGAAGGCAGAAAGCCCGAATCCGAACGTGACACCCAGCTTATCGAATCCATCTCCGCAAGACTTCGCGAATGCTACGACAGCATCAGCGAAAGCGCTACTCTTGCACAGATGCGCGAAGCAGAAGCAGGCGTTTCCGAAATTGTTTCCGCTATCAACGACGCAGTTCGCTTCACCATCGAGCCCGAACAGGCTAACTGTACTCACGACTGCTCTACCTGCGGCGGCTGTCATTAATTGCATAGCGGACGATATCGCACGAAATCTTCGCTTGCAGTAGATTTCTACAGCGGCGCTTGATTTCGCACAATCTCGCCTCACTCTGCAATCAATGAGAGGTTACCTTTACGGCTGTCATTAATCGCATAAGTCGCTGACGCTCTCCAATGAAATCCAAGGATTTCATTGGGGTTGGGATGTCCGTTTGCTCGCGCCAACCTTGTGCGCGCCTTCGGCTTGTCCAAGGTTGCGGACATCATAGGTATATTTTCCAAGGCGCATGTCCTTGGAAAATATGTTGATTTTTTCATAAAAACACGTTGTGTTTTGAAATTGTAAAGACGGAAACGGGGGCTTTTCGGAACGAAAAGCTTCCTTACCTCTTACTTCTCACCTCTTACCTATTACTTCAAAAGATCCGGAGGATTTTTCCATGGCTCTGTCACCTCTTATGAAACAATATCTTGAGGTCAAGCAAAACCATCAGGATTGCATACTTATGTGCCGTCTCGGTGACTTTTACGAGATGTTTTTCGAGGACGCTCAAATTGCGTCCAAGGAGCTTGATCTTGTGCTTACGGGTAGAGATTGCGGACTTGAGGAGCGTGCGCCCATGTGCGGTGTTCCTCACCACGCCGTCGACGGATATATCGCAAAGCTCGTTTCGCGCGGATACCGCGTTGCTATCTGCGAGCAAATGGAAGACCCCGCAACCGCGAAGGGCTTGGTAAAGCGTGAGGTTACAAGGATAATCACCCCCGGTACGGTTACCGAGGGCGGTTATCTTGACGAAAAGAAAAACAATTATATCGCCGCGGCGGTCTGCGACGATTTCGGCTGCGGTATCGCATTTGCCGATATTTCCACGGGCGAAATAAGCGCGACCGAGATTTTGGGCGAAAACATCCCCGCTCGCGTCGTTTCGGAGGCGGCGGCATATTCGCCGAGCGAAATGATAGTGCCCGACGGTTTCAATACCGTAATAAGCGGGCTTTTCAGCGGAAGATTCAACACGTTGATCACAAACGGCGAGCTTTTTGATTTTGCCGTTACCACCTCGATTGAAACGATAAAGAGCGTTTATAACGAAGCCCCCGAAACAAACAGCGATTACGCTGTCCGTGCCGCAGGAGGCTTGCTTGCCTACATAAAGCGCACACAAAAAATTGATCTTTCTTATCTTCAAAAGATAAACTTCTATTCCTGTGAGGAATTCATGGGAATAGATTCGGCGTCGAGAAGAAATCTTGAAATTTCCGAATCGATGCGTGCAAAACAGCGCAAGGGCTCGCTCCTTTGGGCTGTCGACAGAACCAAAACGAGCGCAGGCGCACGTCTTTTGCGCAGATGGTTGGAAAAACCGCTCGTAAACGAAAGCGCGATCCGTTTCCGTCTCGAAGCGGCAAACGAGCTTTACCGCGACGGTGTTTTGCGCGATGAATTGCGAAGCGTTTTGAAGGACGTTACCGATATCGAGCGTTTAATGACCCGTTTGGTCTACGGCACAGCAAATGCGCGTGATCTTAAAGCGCTTGAACGTACGATCAAGCTGTTCCCTCAGATCAAGGAGCTTTTGGCTACCGCAAAATCCAACCCGTTAAAGAGGATCGATTCCGAGATCGATCCCCTGACCGACCTTGCCGATTCGATATTCCGCACGATTGCCGAAGAACCCTCGGCGGTGCTTAAGGAGGGCGGAATCATCAAGCCGGGATGTAACGAGGCGGTCGACGAGCTTACCGATATGGTAGTAAACGGCAAGGCCTGGATCGCAAAGATCGAGGAATACGAACGCGAAAAAACGGGCATCAAGACCTTAAAGATCGGCTATAACCGAGTTTTCGGCTATTATATCGAGGTTTCGAAATCCTTTATTTCGCAGGTGCCCGAAACCTATATCCGCCGTCAGACCCTTGCAAACGGCGAGCGTTACGTTACCCCCGAGCTTAAGGAGACCGAAAGTCGTGTTATCGGCGCAAGAGATCGCCTTTACGCACTTGAATATGAAATCTTCGTTGCTCTTCGCGAACACGTTTTAGGAGAGCTTGATAAAATAAAAACCGCCGCCAATGCCTTGGCGGAATTGGACGTTTATTGCTCTAACGCCGAAATCGCGCGTGAGCAGGGCTACGTTTGCCCCGAAATAGACCGCTCCGATAAAATAATCCTCAAAAACAGCCGACACCCCGTTGTCGAGCGCTTCCTTGACGGAAATTATTTCGTTCCCAACGATTGTATGCTCGATTGCACTGCAAACCGAATGCTTCTTATCACGGGACCGAATATGGCAGGTAAATCGACCTATATGCGTCAGGTCGCGCTTTGCGTTATACTTGCCCAAGCAGGCTGCTTTGTCCCTGCGACCGAAGCAAGGATCGGTATTTGCGACCGAGTATTTACCCGTGTCGGCGCATCCGACGACCTCGCAAGCGGCAATTCGACATTTATGCTCGAAATGAACGAGGTTGCCGACATTCTTAAAAACGCTACCAAAAACAGTCTTATCATCTACGACGAGATAGGCAGAGGCACAAGCACCTACGAAGGTATGAGCATCGCGCGTGCCGTTGTTGAATACACCGCGAAAAGGATAGGCGCAAAAACCCTTTTTGCAACCCACTATCACGAGCTTACCGCGCTTGAGGGCGAAGCGGACGGCGTTGTAAATTACAACATCGCCGCAAAAAAACGCGGCAATGACGTTGTTTTCCTCCGCAAGATAGTAAAGGGTGCGGCGGACGACAGCTACGGTATCG
>JAFYON010000031.1 GCA_017560145.1 Clostridia bacterium
ATGGAAAATGTTAGAAATAATTCCCCCAAAAAGCGAAATTATTTCGCAAAACAATTAAATTTTTATGTTGACATTGGGGAATTGCTGTGATATAATAATCAAGCGCAATTGAGCGCGAAGTTAATAATACGGAGAAGTCGCTTAGCTGGTCGAGGGCGCACGACTGGAAATCGTGTAACGGATAAAACCGTTCGAGAGTTCGAATCTCTCCTTCTCCGCCAAACAAAAACCACCCCATCGGGTGGTTTTTTGTTTGGCTTTTGAAGAGATTCGAAGGGCGTAAGCCAAACAGTCCGGTGGACTGTTTGGGTAGCCCCGCGGAGCAGACCGCAACGGAAGAGGTGCGGAGCGCCGCTTGGAGTTGCATTGGGCTGCGGAGGAATCTCTCCTTCTCCGCCAAAAAGAACAACCACCAAACGGTGGTTGTTTCTTTTTGTTCTGAAGAGATTCGAAGGGCGAGGCTAAACGTGTCGGGGACACGTAGGAATCTCTCCTTCGACGATTTTTCCATTGCATTGACAAAACCGCTAAACCGTAATATAATAATATCATAAATCCAAAAGGAGGCAAAAAATGACGATCGAACAAGCCATATATTTTAAGGTTTTACTTTCAAACGGATATACGGAAGAATTGCTTCAATACGTAAATACCGCCCTTGAAGCTCAAAGCACGTTAAGCGACGTCGTTTTGGAGCTTGCCTATGCTGGAAACGACAGAGAAAAGCTTATCTCTATATTGAGCGAATATCTTATCGAATTAAAAAACGACGAAATCGACTTTGACGGCAAGCTGATCGATATGTTTTTGGCGTTTTTTCGAAGAAAATATCGAGAAGAAAATATGCCGCTCGACGAGCTTGTAACTGTTATGCGCAACTGTGCGATGTGCTATTCAAATCTTTGGGATGCGCCCAACAACTCGCTTTGGTTTACCATGTATGTAGTAGACGAATGCTATGAGTGGGGCGAAAGGACACATTTCTTACAAACTCTTAATGACTTTTTAGACTATAAAAAACCGATGCGCTTTTCTGATTTTTGTTATTGAGATGACGACGATGAACACAGACCAACTCCAAACGCTTTTACAAAGAGGGCTTGACGAGGGCGCATATACCTGCTATGCGGCGGCGGTCGGATGCAAGGACGAAATATTTTTGCGCTCGTTCGGCGGTAAGAGGGCGATTTTGCCCCAAGAAGCCGAAATGACCGAGGACGTGCTTTTTGATATGGCTTCGCTTTCGAAGCTTATCGGCACTACAATGGCAGCATTGAAGCTTATCGAATGCGGCAAGCTTCGGCTCGACAACAAAATGAGCGACTTTTTTGACGATTGCCACGGCAAGGAAAACACAACTGTTTTTCAGCTTATGACACACACCTCGGGCATAAAGGCGCACTTCCCTCTTTGGCTTCGCGGAATCGATCCGAGCGATGCCGAAAAGGAAATTCTGCGCGAGCCGTTTGGATATGCTCCTGAAAGCAACGCCGTTTATACCTGTATGGGCTATATTTTGCTTGGTCGGATTCTTGAAAAAATCGAAGGTCGACCGCTTGACAGAATAGTGCAAAAATACGTTTTCGACCCGTTGGGAATGAAAAACAGCTTTTATAATCCGCCGAGCGAAAAGCTTTGCGCCGCGACCGAAAAAAGCGCGGTCACGGGCGAGATAATTTGCGGAAGCGTACACGACGAAAACGCCGATTTTTTAAACGGTGTTTCGGGCAACGCGGGGATATTTTGCAGTCTTGACGATTGCATTACCTTTGCCAAAATGATCTCGAACGGGGCAAAGGGATATCTTACCGACGAGATATTCAAAGCGGCTATACACGGCTATACCCCTCAGTTTGAGGAAAACCGCGGACTTGGCTTTAATATCGTCGGCAACCGATACGGACACACGGGATTTACCGGTACCGCGATATACGTTGGAAAGGAAAGCGGTGTTTTTGCGATTTTGCTTACAAACCGCGTTCACCCGACGAGAAACAATGGCAAGCTTTTCCCGATAAGAAACGAATGGCACAGACAGATTTTCGGTGAATGATATGAAAAAAGTCAGCGTTTTAAACGGCATCGACCGTATCGACGAATATTTTGATTTGCTCAAGGGACAAAGAATCGGGCTTATTACGAACCCGACGGGCAGAAACAGAGAATTAAAGGAAACGGCGGATATTCTTGCCGAAAGAGGCTTGCTTTGCTGCCTCTTCTCGCCCGAGCACGGAGTGCGCGGCGGCGCGACCGCAGGCGCGCACATTTCCGATTGCATCGACGAAAAGACGGGTGTGCCGAGTTATAGCCTTTACGGAGCCTCGCTTCATATACGCGACGAGGTTTTAAAGGAGCTCGATGCGGTTGCTTTTGATATTCAGGACGTCGGCGCAAGGTTTTACACCTATATCTATACCCTCTCGTACGCGATGGAGGATTGCGCCAAGGCAGGAAAGAGATTTATCGTTTTCGACAGAATTAACCCCGTTGGCGGCGCTTGCGCGCAGGGCAGTGTGCTTGACAGAAAATTCTCCTCGTTCGTGGGCAGATATCCGATCGCAACGCGCCACGGATTTACCGTCGGCGAATTTGCACGCTTTATCAACGAAGTCGAGGGCATTGGCTGTGACCTTACCGTGATACCCGTAAAGGGCTGGACACGCGAAATATATTTTGACGATACCGACCTTATCTTCATTCCGCCCTCGCCGAATATACCGACTGTTGAAAGCTGCTTTGCATATCTTGCGACCTGCCTTTTCGAGGGCACTAACGTTTCGGAGGGGCGCGGCACGGCAAAGCCGTTTGAATTTATCGGTGCGCCTTGGTTGGATCACGAGCGTATTTGCGAGGAAATGAATGCATTAAAGCTTTCGGGCGTTAAATTCCGTCCCTGCTTTTTCACTCCGACCGCGTCGAAGCACGCAAATACCGAATGCAAGGGCATTCAGATGCACATAACCGACCGAAACAGATTTTTGCCGTTTGAAACGGGCTTGCGCTTGCTTGACACGATTCGCAGCACGCATAGCGAATTTGAATTTATTGCACCCTATTCGAAGAACGCAAATTATTTTATCGATCTGCTCTTGGGCAGCGATGAATTGAGAAGCGAGAATTTCGAAATCGAGCGCTTCTTGAGGTCGCAAAACGAGAAATTGGTTCGTTACCGCGAAGCTGTTGAAAAATTTTATATCTATCGATAAAATCTTTCATAAATTAATTGTTGACAAATAAAATAAGTTGTGATATATTTATGTGGTAATATATCACGGCCTGTTAGTCAAGTGGTCAAGACGTCGCCCTCTCACGGCGAAGGCAGGGGTTCGACTCCCCTACGGGTCACCATAATAAACAGTCCTTGCTTTGGCAGGGACTGTTTTTTGTTTGCGTAATTGGGGAGTCGAAGGGCGCGTGTTGAATGACAGTCCGGGGGACTGTCAGACCGCGCCACCGCTCCGCCCCGGGGTCCCTGAAAATGAGCAAAGTGAATTTTCGGGGTGGTCGTAGGCGGGCGACTCCCCTACGGGTCACCATAATAAACAGTCCTTGCTTTGGCAGGGGCTGTTTATATTACTTGAAGATGATGTTAAGTGCGCCCGATTAAGGGATCGGGACTATTTTTTAAAGAGTTCAACACCTATGGCATCGTCTTTTTTATAACCACCCTAAAAAACAAAAAACAGACGGTTTCCCGTCTGTTTTTTTATTTTTGATTAAAGACCTTTTGCTCTTAACTTTCTGTCCTTGCTGTCCTGAATCTTGCCGTATACGCCATAGCCGATATAAATACCGAGGATAGCAAGAGGACCAACGGTGGTGAAGAAGTTGAGGGTGAGCATGGTGGAGAGGTAGTCCAAAAGAACAACTACGCAATTGATAATCACTGCAAAGATAACGCCGGTCAAAACCTTGAAGATCTTGGCGGAAACGTTTTCATGGTTTTCCCAAGTGAGAATCATAAGGTTGCCTGCGAATGCAAGGATTATGAAGTAGAGGATGTAAGAGAAGTAGCCAAACAACATTTCAGCAGGCTTTTCACTGAATGCCTGAGGAAGTGTCATTTTATATTCAACAGAGTTGATCGAAGGATATTCAGCAGTTTTGGAATCGGGCGATCCGCCGAGGTAGGGAATCATATCGAGAACGATATAGGTGCCAACAACCAAAACGATGAAAAGCAATACGAGAAGAGTACGAACGAAGCCCTTGAGCTTAACGGTCTTTCTCTTAACTGCCTTGTAGATGATAGAAGGAATGGCAAGGACCAATGCCACGCCGATAGCGCGTACGGTAAATTTAGCGGAAACGCCGAAGAGGTAACCGATTTCTATAGCGGATTCGGTATTCAGAATCGCAAAAATAACAATAAATGCGATTACCGCTGCCGAAATCAATATAAGTTTTATGTGCTTGCGCAATTCCGACATTACTTTAGTCATGATCAAAAACACTCCTTGCACGATTATGGAATTAGTTAATATTAATATACCACAGTATTTTGTCAATGTCAAGGTCAATGTCAAGTTTTTTGTTGAACATTAAAAGCAAAAAGCCCTCCGACAAATATATCGGAGGGCAATGATTTAAAGCGTCGCTGCCATTACTGCTTTTATGGTGTGCATTCTATTTTCGGCTTCGTCAAATACGATCGAACGGTCGCTTTCGATAACCTCGTCGGTTACCTCCATACAGTCGATACCGAATTTTTCGTAAACGTCTCTGCCGATAACCGTGCCAAGATCGTGGAACGCGGGGAGGCAGTGCATAAATCTGCACTGTTCGCCTGCATTGTTCATCAATTCCATCGTTACGCGATAGGGGGTAAGCTCGCGGATGCGGTCTGCCCAAACGTCGGCAGGCTCGCCCATCGAAACCCAAACGTCGGTATAGATAACGTCGGCGTTCTTGGTAGCCTCGATCGGATCCTCGATAAATTCAAGAACCGCACCGGTGGATTTTGCAACCGCTTGACATTCGGCAACAAGAGAATCGCTCGGGAAATATTTTTTAGGTGCGCAGGCAACGAAATGCATACCCATTTTTGCACAGCCGACCATAAGCGAATTGCCCATATTGTATCTTGCGTCGCCCATATAAACAAGCTTTTTGCCCGAAAGCGAACCGAAATGCTCGATGATAGTCATAAAATCCGCAAGGATCTGGGTGGGATGGAATTCGTTTGTCAAGCCGTTCCATACGGGAACGCCTGCGAATTTCGCAAGATCCTCGACGATAGGCTGACCGAAGCCACGGTATTCGATACCGTCGAACATTCTGCCAAGCACGCGCGCGGTGTCGGCGATGCTTTCCTTTTTGCCCATCTGCGAGCCGGTGGGGCCAAGATAAACGGGGTGCATACCAAGGTCTGCCGCGGCAACCTCAAAGGCGCAACGGGTTCTTGTGCTGTCCTTTTCGAAAAGCAAAACGATATTTTTGCCCTCGCAAAGCTTGTGGGGGATGCCGGATTTCTTTTTCGCCTTTAATTCAAGCGAAAGGTCGATAAGACCCTGTATTTCTTCGGGGGTGAAGTCAAGAAGCTTTAAAAAGCTTCTGCCCTTTAAATTCAAAGACATAACGATTCTCCTTTAAAAACGTTGCAATTAAAGCACTTTTGCAAGGAAATTTTGGAGTCTTTCGCACTTGGGAGCGCCGAAAAGCTCCTCGGGAGCGCCCTCCTCGGCAATAACGCCGTCGTCAAGGAAGACAACGCGATTTGAAACCTCACGCGCGAATCCCATTTCGTGGGTAACGACGACCATCGTCATGCCCTCGCTTGCAAGCTCACGCATAACGTCCAAAACCTCGCCGACCATTTCGGGGTCGAGCGCACTGGTAGGCTCGTCAAAAAGCATAACCTCGGGCTCCATACAAAGCGCGCGCACGATAGCAACACGCTGCTTTTGTCCGCCCGAAAGCTGATTGGGATAAGACGCCGCTCTGTCGGCAAGTCCGACACGGGTAAGAAGCGCCATCGCCTTTTCCTCTGCCTGCTCCTTGGAAACCTTTTTGAGCATCATAGGTGCGCAGGTAAGATTTTCAAGTATTGTCATATGGGGGAAAAGGTTAAACTGTTGGAAAACCATTCCCATCTTCTGACGGTGGAGGTTAAGGTCGGTGCTTTTATCGGTAAGATCGTTGTTTTCAAACAAAATGCTACCGCCCGTGGGGGTTTCGAGCATATTAAGGCAACGCAAGAAGGTGGATTTACCCGAACCCGATGCGCCGATGACGCAAACTACGTCGCCCTTGAAGATGTCGATGCTGACACCCTTTAAAACCTCGTTCTTCTGGAAGGTCTTTTTAAGGTCTTTAACGCTGATAATAACGTTATTCATATTATCTGCCATCGCTCTTACGCAACCTCCTTTCGAGAACCGCGAGAAGCTTTGTCATTATTACTACAAGCGCAAGGTAAACAAGCGCAAGAAGAATCAAAGGATTCACCGCGTCGTTTGTGTTTGTACGGATAAGGTTTGCCGCACGCGTAAGGTCAACAACCGTAACGTAACCTGCAACCGAGGTTTCCTTTAAAAGAGCGATACATTCGTTGCCGATTGCGGGAAGAATATTTTTGATTGCCTGAGGGAAGATGATCTTGCGCATCGCCTGTCCCTTGGACATACCCAAACTTCTTGCCGCTTCCATTTGACCTCTGTCGACCGCAAGAAGACCGCTTCGAATAAGCTCCGCCATATAAGCGCCCGAGTTGATACCGAAGGCGATAATTGCAGTCATTATACCCGTGGTGTCCGAAACGAAAATGATGAAGTAAAAGATCATCAAAAGAACCGTAACGGGAATACCGCGTATTGCAGTGGTATAGATATCGCAAATAATATTAACTATTTTCAGCTTCTTATTGTCTTCTGCGTAATATTTCGAAATCGCAATCACCGATCCGATAACAATACCAATCAAAAGCGCACATAAGGTGATTAAAAGTGTGTTTCCAAAACCCTTGACGAGCATCATATAGTTATCGTCAACTATAAAGGTTTTGTAAAGTTTATCAAGCCATGCGTCCATTTGTGTTCCTTTCAAAAAGAATTTTAGAGGTTGCTAATTTCGCAACCTCTAAAATGGTTTTAGAAATCATTCGGGTTTGGTGTAGGGTGCTTCGTATTTGTCGAAGATGGATTTTACGGTGCCGTCAGCGATAAGCTCGTCGATGATCTTGTTGATTTCTTCAACGAGGTCTTCGGAGCCGAATGCGAATGCGAATGCATAGGGTTCGGTGGTCATAGCCTCGTCAAGGATCTTAACGCTGTCGTCGCCCTTGCACATTTCAGCTGCGGTAAGGTCGTCAACTACCCAAGCTTCTACCTTGCCCTGAGTAAGAGCGAGCTTTGCATCCTGATTTGCTTCGAACTGGCTGAGGGTATAGCCCTGACCGCTGCAGAATTCAGCCGCGGTGGTGCCGGTCTGTACTGCGATGGTCTTGCCTTCAAGGTCTGCCTTGGAGGCGATGGTGCTGTCAGCCTTAACTACGATGCACTGAGCTGCCAAGCAATATTCCTTGGTGAAGAGAGTGTTTTCCTTACGCTTGTCGGTAACAGAAATACCGGACATACCGCAATCGTACTTGCCGGTCTGAACGCCGGTGAGAACTGCGTCGAAGTTGATCTGTTCGTAAACGGGGGTTACGCCGAGCTTTTCGCAAACGATAGCCATGAGGTCGACTTCGATACCTACGATCTTGTCGCCTTCGAGGTTTTCAAAGGGAGGAAAGTCGGGGCTGGTTGCGATAACGAGCTCGCCTGCTTCTTTAACTTCTGCAAGAGTCTTGCCGCTTGTGCCGCAGCCGGTAAAG
>JAFYON010000032.1 GCA_017560145.1 Clostridia bacterium
AAGCGATTAAAAGCGTCTCTCGGAGTTCTTTTAACAAATGAGGTAGAAATTATGAAAAAAAAACTATACAAAGCAGGTGAGGCACTTCCGTTTGCCTCCTCGGGCGGACTTGGCGACGTTATCGGCTCGCTTCCTATTGCTCTTTCCGAGCAGAAGGAGGATGACATCC
Source organism: Clostridia bacterium (assembly GCA_017560145.1). Taxonomy (GTDB): domain Bacteria; phylum Bacillota; class Clostridia; order Oscillospirales; family CAG-382; genus Coliplasma. The sequence continues at coordinate 170 of JAFYON010000032.1, forward strand.
GCGTTATTTTGCCGCTTTACGGTCAGGTGACCGAAAAATACCGCAAAAAGATGAAGTTTTTGTTCTCGAAAACTATAAAGCTTTCGTGGCGTAACCAGTATTGCGGTGTTTTTGAATACAAGCAAAAGGGCGTTACCTATTATTTCCTCGATAACGAATATTATTTCAAGCGTGCAAGCCTTTACGGTGAATTCGACGATGCCGAAAGATTTGCATTCTTCTGCCGCGCCGCAATGGAAATATTGCCGGATATCGATTTTATCCCCGATATCCTCCACGCTCACGATTGGCACGCCGCGTTGAGCGTTATCTATCTCAAGCAGTGCTATGCAAAAATAGACGAGCGCTTTAAGGATACGAAGGCAATTTTCACCATCCACAACATACAATATCAGGGAATCTATGATTTCGCGATCCTCGGCGACGTGTTCGGACTTATGGAATCCGATAGGGAAATAGTCGAATACGACGGATGCATAAATCTCTTGAAGGGCGCAATAGTATGTGCCGACAGAGTCACCACGGTAAGCCCCACCTATGCAAGAGAAATACTTTCTCCCAAATTCTCTCACGGGCTCGATACCGTGCTCGGTCTCTTCTCGTTCAAGCTTTCGGGTATCCTCAACGGCATCGACAAGGATTATTACAACCCTTCGAAGGATACCGAAATATTTGCAAACTTCTCGTCGCGCAATACCGATGGCAAGGCACTTTGCAAATCGGGACTTCAAAGAATGCTCGGACTCCCCGAGCGCGACGTTCCGCTTATCGCGGTGATCTCGCGTCTTGTAAGCCACAAGGGACTTGACCTTGTTATGCTCGCAGGTGAGGATCTTCTGCGTGACGACGTTCAGCTCGTCGTTCTCGGTATGGGCGACAAAAGCTACGAGTCGTATTTCGAGGGACTCGCAGAGCGCTTCCCCGAAAAGTGCAAAACCCTTATCACCTACAACCGCGACCTTTCAAAGCGCATCTACTCCGCGGCTGATATTTTCCTTATGCCCTCAAAGAGCGAGCCCTGCGGCTTGGCTCAGATGATATGCTCGCGTTACGGTGCGGTTCCCGTTATCCACGAAACGGGCGGTCTTTACGACAGCATCAAGGATATCGGCTGTGCAGGAGACGGCAACGGCTTTACCTTCGCGGCGTACAGTGCCTATGAAATGCTCGGCTCGGTGACCCGCGCGACCGATATGTTCAAAAACAACCGCGACGAATTCGAAAAGCTTCGCAAAAAGGTTATGCGCGTGGATTTCTCGTGGAAGCAAAGCGCACTTTCCTATAAAGAACTTTACAATCAATTCTAACGAAATATAAAAGGAAACCAACCCAATGGCAAGTAAATCTGTCGCCTCCGAAATCCGCGAGGCACTTAATCAAAAGCTCTCGCGTTATTACGGAATAAGTGAAGGCGACGCTGATATTCAGCAAATCTACAACGCCACGGTTTTGTCCGTGCGCGATATTCTCGCTACGAGAAACAAGGAATTCACCGACGAGGTAGTAAAGACCGAATCCAAGCAGGTCTACTATATGTGTATGGAATTCCTCATCGGCAGATCGCTCAAAATGAACCTCTGCAACCTCGGTCTTGAGGATGAATACCGCAAGGTATTAAAGAAAATGGGCTTTACGCTCGAGGACGTTTACGAATGTGAAACCGACCCCGGCTTGGGCAACGGCGGTCTTGGCAGACTCGCAAGCTGCTTTATGGACGCGCTCACAAGTCAGGATTATCCTGCAAGAGGCTATTGCATCCTTTACGAATACGGACTTTTCAAGCAAAGATTGGTAGAGGGCGAGCAGCTCGAGCTTCCCGATATCTGGCTTCCCGACGGTCAGAACTGGCTCGTTCCCCGTCACGACCGCGCGTGTAAGGTTCGCTTCGGCGGCAGAATCCGCGAGGAATGGAAGAACAACCATTGCGAAATTATTTACGAGGATTACGACGAGGTAGAGGCAGTCCCCTACGATATGCTCATCTCGGGCGGCAACAGTAAGGCAGTAAATACCTTAAGACTCTGGAAGGCAAGAGATATCAACAACTTCAATATGGAAGCCTTCTCTCAGGGTCAGTATTTAAAGGCGGTCGAGGATAACACCCTCGCCGAAACCATTTCGAAGGTGCTCTATCCTGCCGATAACCACCACGAGGGCAAGCTGCTCCGTCTTACTCAGCAATATTTCCTCGTCTCGGCATCGCTCCAGAATATCGTATGGCGCCATCTCTTCCGCTTCAAATCGCTCGACAACCTTCCCGATAAGGTTGCTATCCACATCAACGATACCCACCCTGCGCTCTGTATCCCCGAATTGATGAGAATACTCATCGACGACCACCACGTTTCGTGGGAGCATGCCTGGGATATCGTAACCCGTACAATTTCTTATACCAACCACACCGTTCTTCCCGAAGCGCTTGAATGCTGGAATGAAAACCTCTTTGCATTAAGACTTCCGAGAATCCATTCGATCATCAAGGAGATCAACCGCCGCTTCTGTGCGGACGCGTGGGATGCTTATACGGGCGATTGGGATAAGGTTTCCCGTATGTCGATACTCAACAAGGGTTCTGTCCGTATGGCAAACCTTTCGGTCATCGGCTCGCACCATATAAACGGCGTTTCGCGTCTGCATTCGGATATATTAAAGGAAAGCGTTTTCAAGGATTACAACGATATGTATCCCGAACGCTTCACCAATGTAACCAACGGTATCGCGCACAGAAAATGGCTCTGCTATTCCAACCCAAAGCTCGCAAAGCTTTTGGATGAAACCATCGGCACCGATTACCGCAAGGATGCAAGCAAGCTTTCTGATTTCCATAAATATGCTGACGACGAGACCGTTCTGGCACAGCTCGATAAGATAAAGAAGCAAAACAAGGTCGATTTTGCAAACTATATCAAGCAAACCAAGGGCATCGTTATCGATCCCGATACGGTATTCGACGTTCAGGCAAAGCGTCTGCACGAATATAAACGCCAGCTCTTAAACGCGCTCAATATCATCTCGGTATACCTTAAATTAAAGGAAAACCCCAATGCCGACGTAACGCCGACTACCTTTATCTTCGCGGCAAAGGCGGCGCCCGGCTATTACACCGCAAAGGATATCATCCGCCTTATCTGTTATATCGCGGCTGACGTCGAAAAGGATCCCGTGCTCCGTCAAAAATTGCGCGTTGTCTTCCTCGAAAACTACAACGTCACCCTTGCCGAGCATCTTATGCCCGCCGCAGAAATAAGCGAGCAGATCTCGCTTGCGGGTAAGGAAGCATCGGGTACGGGTAATATGAAATTTATGATAAACGGCGCGCTTACCTTGGGCACTCTCGACGGCGCAAACGTCGAAATGGCAGAGCAGGTCGGCAGAGATAACATCTATATCTTCGGCCACACCGCGCCCGAGGTACAGGAGCTTTGGGACAGAGGCTATGCTTCTTCCTATTATTACAACCGCAATCCCGAGCTTAAAGCCGCTGTCGACAGATTACAGCTCGGCTTTAACGGCAGAAGCTTTGCCGATATCGCAAACTATCTGCTCTATTCCTTCGGCGTAAGCGACCCGTTTATGTGCCTTGCCGATTTCGATTTCTATCAGGAAGCGCGCAAGCAGATCTATTCGGATTACGCCGACAGAACAAAATGGAACAAGAAGGCGCTTGCAAATATCGCAAGCTCGGGCTTCTTTGCCGCAGACAGATCTATCCGCGATTATGCCGATAATATCTGGAATATAAAGCCGGTAAAGTCAGATAAATGAACTTAAATTTCAATATCACGTCAAAAGCATCCCCTTCGGGCAACCACGCGTTTCCGAAGGGGAGCGAAATATCAATAACGCTTTCTGCCGACGTACAATGCCAAAGCGCTTGGTTCTACCTCGGCAACGACGAACGCGTTTTTATCCAAAGGGAGATTGAGGTAACAAATCAAGCCTCCTCCTTTTCCTGCGCCGTTTTGCTGACCGAAAAGGATTTTCCGACCGACGACGGGCTTTATTTCTGCCATTTCGAGTTTATCTCAAACGGCATTCGCTATTACACCGCGTTCGATCATTCGGGCAATTGCTATGCCGATACCCGTTTTGTGAACGAGGCGCAAATGCTTATCTATAACGAAAAATATTCCTCTCCCGAATGGCTCAAGGGAAGCGTTATGTATCAGATCTTTCCCGACCGCTTCGCAAAGGGCGGGGAATGCGAAAAAAGGGAAGACGCAATATATAATGACGATTGGGAAAACGGCATACCCGAATATCCCGCCGTCCGCGGAGATTCCTTCCCGAACAACACCCATTTCGGCGGAAGCCTTTACGGTGTTGCCGAAAAGCTTCCTTATTTAAAAGAATTGGGAATAGGCTGTATTTATTTAAACCCCATCTTCTCGGCGTATTCCAACCATAAATACGATACTGCCGATTTTATGTCGGTCGATAAAAGCTTCGGCGGCGATTCCGCCTTGGCGCATCTTATCGAGCAAGCGCATAAAATGGATATAAAGGTCATACTCGACGGCGTTTTCAATCACGTCGGTAACGACAGCATCTATTTCGACGCCTATAACAAATACGGCTGCGGCGCATGCAGTGCGGGCAAAAGCTCGCCCTATTACGAATGGTTCACCTTCAACGAATTCCCCAACGTATACGAAAGCTGGTGGGGAATAAAGAACCTTCCGCGTACGGTCAGATGCGAAAGCTATATCTCCTTTATCACCGAGCAGGTTATTCCAAAATATATGCAAATGGGCATCGACGGCTGGCGTCTTGACGTTGCCGACGAGCTCGAAAGCGACTTTCTCGACAGAATCGTAAGTGCGATCAAAGCCTATAAGCCCGATGCGGTTATCATCGGCGAGGTATGGGAGGACGCCTCCAACAAGATCGCCTATGACGAGCGCAAGCGTTATTTCCGCGGTGCTCAGCTCGATTCCGTGACCGATTATCCCATCCGCAACGCGATGATCGATTTCGTCAAATACGGCAATGCCGAATTTCTTGTCGAAACAGTCAAAACGCTCTACCGCAACTACCCTCCGCATAAGCTCTTTTGCGTAATGAACTTCCTCGGCTCGCACGATACCGAAAGGATCGCAACGGTTCTCGGCGGTATCGAGGATATGGGCGAGGAAAACGAAATACTCGCGCACCGCAGAATGTCGGAAGGCGAAAGGGAAAACGCGATAAAGCTTTTAAATCAAGCGTATCTGCTGTTAGCATCGCTCCCCGGCGTGCCCTGTATCTATTACGGTGACGAATTCGGTATGGAGGGCTATCACGATCCCTTCAACCGCCGACCCTTCCCACCGCGCGCGTTTGACGATGCAAATATCGGCTTCTTCAAAAAAGTCAATGCTGTCCGCAACGGCGAGCCTCTGTTTAAATCGACCGAGCTTACCGCAACCGTCCTTTCGGAAGGCGTTGCCTATATCGTCCGTACCGACGGCGTGAAAAAGCTTCATATATTTGCAAATATGTCTGAACGCGTTTATACCGCAAGCGGCGTTTACGGGCGCGACCTTATGACCGACGAGGAAATACAAGGCGCACTTGCGCTTGCACGACAGCAGGTAAGAATTATAAAAGAAGGTAAATAAAATGACCGAAACAGCAAAGAAAATATCCGAGCAGGCAGCGTTGCTCGGGATAAATAAAGGCGACACTCTTTTAGTTCATTCATCTCTCCGCTCGCTCGGCGGTGCTTCTGCCGCAGACGTTATCGACGGTCTGCGCGATGTGCTCGGCGAGGAGGGAACCTTGGTATTCCCGACACTCAGCTATCATCATTGCAACCCCAACAAGCCGAATTTCGATTATTACGAAACCAAATCCAACGTCGGCTATCTTCCCGAATATTTCCGTACCGAGGTCAAGGGCGTTATCCGAAGCATGAGCCCGACACACTCCTGCGCCGCTATCGGTAAAAACGCGGAATTTGTCACCTCGGGACATATTTTGGACAAAACCCCCTGCGGACCTAATTCGCCATTCCGCCGAATTATGGAGCTTAACGGCAAGATACTTTTCCTCGGCTGCGGTATGAATTGCAATACCAGTATGCACGCGGTTGAGGAATTAAGCGAGCCGAGCTATCTTTACGGCGGCGATTTTGAATATACCTTCACCGATGCAAGCGGTAAGGAATATAAAGCACCCTGCCGTGCACACGGCTTTAAGGGCGTCGCTCAATGCTATTACCGTCTTGCCGACCTTCTCAGCGGCGATGAATTGCGCATCGGCAATATCCTTGCGGCAGAATGTCATCTCGTTCAAACCAAGGCAATGTGGGAAAAGGCAGACAAAAAATACCGCGAAGAACCATACTATTTTATAGATTGGACAGAATAATCTTGAGTATTACAGAGCTTCATTCACTTTTCGAAACGGTTATCAGCGAATTCCGTCTTCAGGGAAGTATAAATAATATCGTATGCATCGGTCGCGGAAACATAAACGATACCTATCTTGCACAGACGCTAGTTGAAAACGGCGAGAGGGAATACATCTTCCAGCGCGTAAACCATTTTGTGTTTTCCGAGCCGCAAAAAATAGCGGAAAACGTTATAAGGGTTACCGAGCATATCGAAAACAAACTTAAAGCACGCGGTGTTACCGACGTGCGCCGTCACGTTATGCATTACTACCGCAAGCCCGACGGAAGCTATTTTCATATCACCGAAAACGGCGATTATTGGCGCGTGCTTTCCTGCATCTACAACGCCCACAGCGTTGACCACGCCGATATTGCACACCTCCGATCAAGCGGTATAGCCTTCGGTGAATTCCAAAATCTTTTGTCGGATTTCCCCTCGGAAACGCTTTATACAACGATCCCCGACTTCCATAACACAAAAAAGCGCTATGAAAGCCTTCGTGCCGCCGCCGAAAAAGACGTGATGGGCAGACTCCAAAACGTCCGCGGAGAATACGAATATCTCCTTTCGATGGAGGAGCATGCGATCAAGCTTTGCGAAATGCAGGAAAAGGGAATACTTAAATGCCGCGTCGTTCATAACGACACGAAATGCAATAACGTAATGTTCGATAACGTCACGGGCGAGCACCTCGCCGTGATCGACCTTGATACGGTAATGCAGGGACTCGTCGCAAACGATTTCGGTGATGCGGTTCGCTTTGCCGCCAACCCCGGCGGAGAGGATAACGAGGATCTCAGCCGAGTATATCTCGATTTGGATTATTACACCGCCTTTGCCGAGGGCTTCGTGCCCCAAATAATCGGCAAGGTCACCGACGAGGAAATAGAAACTCTCCCCGACGGCGTGCTTTCGATCACGCTCGAGCTTGCGGCACGATTCCTTACCGACTATCTAAACGGCGACAAGTATTTTAAGTGCAAAAAGATCAATCACAACCTCTTCCGCACCCGTGCACAAATTGCGCTTGCAAAGGATGTTTTTGGCAAAATGCCCGAAATGCGTGCAAGATTGCAGACAATAGTTGATTCGATTTAACATTGATTTGTGCATATTAACAAAATTTTAATAAAGTTTGAAAACATTATTGACAAATAAAATGAATTGTGTATAATTGAATACACAGAGTATTATGCCGAAGTTTCGGATAAATTTTCGGCGGCTTTGGAGGAACAAAAACGTGTTGTCCGTTACAAGGGAAAATGATTCCCAACCGAATGAAGAAGCACTTATCGCTTCTGCAAAAAATGGCGATGAACAAGCGTTTGAGCTCCTCGCCAGGACGTATAAACGCGTTCTTGATTTTCATATCAGACAGATCGATCAGGACCCGTCCAATTACGACGATCTCTTTCAGGAAGGTCTTATCGGTCTGCTGAAGGCTGTAAGAAACTACGATGGGAAGTCCTCTGCATTTTCAACCTTCGCTTCTCTTTGTGTACGAAACAGCATTATCAGCGGCGTGCGTAAGTACGCAAGCCAAACTTCCAAAACGGTTTCTTTGCCGGAAATTATCGATGACGATCGCATAACCCCCTCCGCCGAGGACGTTCATCTTGACAGCGAACGTGTAAAGCTTTTGTTCGATCTCGTTACAAAATCGCTTTCACAGTTTGAAAAGACGGTCTTCGAGCTTTATCTGGCGGATATGCCCTATGAATCGATCGCATTCGCAACGGGAAAAAGCGTACGCAGTATCCAGAATGCAGTGTTCCGCATAAGAACCAAGCTCAAGCAAATAGTCGGCGACGCTGATAATTTGCCCCATTAAACCAAAAAACCCGAAAAGGGAAAATTAAAAACAACCACAAGAGGAGAACCACCAATGTACGAAGACAAGACTTTAACTTGCAAGGATTGCGGTAACGAATTCGTTTTCACTGCCGGCGAACAGGAATTCTACGCTGAACGCGGCTTCCAGAACGAACCCCAGCGCTGCAAGGCTTGCAGAGACGCAAGAAAGCAGGCTACCAAGGCTCCCAGAGAAATGTTCACCGCAGTTTGCGCTGAATGCGGCGGCGAAGCAAAGATCCCCTTCCAGCCCTCTGACGACAGACCTGTATACTGCAGCGACTGCTTCGCAAAAAAGAGAAACGCGTAATCTGAATTCAATCAGAATCTAATTACTAATGCCTGCTACCATTTGTGGCAGGCCTCTTTTTTTGTCGCTACGCTCTCCCCAAAAATTCTTCGAATTTTTAGGGTCCCCATACCCGCGCGGCG
>JAFYON010000001.1 GCA_017560145.1 Clostridia bacterium
AAATTAAAAAAATAAAATCAACTATTTTAAGGAGAAACAACAAATGGAACTCAAGGGCAGCAGAACAGAACAGAATCTTATGACCGCTTTCGCAGGCGAATCTCAGGCACGTAACAAGTATACCTACTATGCAAGCGAAGCTAAAAAGGCAGGCTATACCGTTATCGCAGACATCTTTGAAGAAACCGCTAACAACGAAAAGGAACACGCAAAGCTTTGGTTCAAGCTTCTCCACGGCGACAAGGTTCCCGATACCGCAACCAACCTTCTCGACGCAGCTGACGGCGAAAACTATGAATGGACCGATATGTACGCTAACTTTGCAAAGACCGCTAAGGAAGAGGGCTTTGACAGAATCGCATACCTCTTTGAAGCAGTAGGCAAGATCGAAAAGGAACACGAAGAAAGATATCGTGCTATCCTCGAAAAGCTCAACGCTGAAACCATCTTCGTTTCCGAAGAGGTTCAGGTTTGGATCTGCACCAACTGCGGTCACGTACACGTTGGCAAGAAGGCTCCCGAAATGTGCCCCGTTTGCCAGCATCCCAAGTCCTACTTCCAGAAGAAGGTCAACGCGTTTTAATTAAACAAACGTATAAAGGCGGTTCATTTGAACCGCCTTTTGTTTTTTTCAAAAAAACAAGAACAGAGAAAAATCTCTGCTCTTGTATCGAAAAGCTTATTTAATAACTACTTCGTGGCCGGTCTTTGCGGACTCATAGATAGCGTCGAGGATCTTCATAAGAACAACGCCGTCCTCACCCGGAGCGATGCATTCGCAATTGCCGCGGCAGCATTCAAGGAAGTGGTCAACCTCACGTGCGAAGAGACCCTTGAAGGAAAGTGCGGAATCGCCGAAGGGCTTGATATCAACGAATCTGCCGTTCATATCGCCGAAGAATTCAACCTGAGGATCGATCTTGGCGCCTGCTTTGGTACCAAAGAGCTCGATTTCGCCGCGGTCCTTCTTCAAATTGAGCTTGAAGGAAGCTTCAACCGAAAGGGTAAGACCGTTATCAAAGCGGATCATTGCAGCAGCCATATCCTCAACGTCGTACTTAAAGGTGCGGCCGGTGGTGGTGGAAACCCAGCTCTGTCCGCCGCCTGCACGGTTGGGATCAAGGTTATTGAAGGTAGCGCCGTAAACCGAAACGGGCTTGGGGTTGCCTGCGAGGAAGCGAACGAGGTCGATTACGTGAACGCCGAGGTCGATAAGGGGACCGCCGCCTGCGTATTCCTTATCGCCGAACCAACCGCCGGGACAGCCGTTACGACGGAGGTAGGTAGCCTTCGCATAATAAAGGTCGCCCAAGGTGCCGCCGTTGCTGAATTCACGGATTAGATCTGCATCGTTACCGAAGCGGCGAACGAAGCCAACCATAAGAACCTTGTTGTTTGCCTTTGCAGCGGCAAGCATAGCTTCTGCTTCCGCAGTGTTCATTGCCATGGGCTTTTCGCAAAGCACGTGACAGCCTGCATTAAGAGCCGCGATAGTAGCGGGCGCATGAGAGGAGTTCCAGGTACATACCGAAACAGCGTCGATCTTCTCTTTTGCGAGCATTTCGTTAAAGTCGGTGTAATATGCGGGAACGTTATAAGCGTTTGCATAATTTTTCGCTTTGTTTTCGTCAAGGTCGCAGACTGCAACTACTTCACATTTTTCAGCAGCATCCTTATAACCGCCCATATGGCTGTTACTGATACCGCCGGTACCGATTATGGCTATTCTGAGTTTTTCCATTGTTTACTCCTTTTTATGTTGTATACAGCAAAATTATTTCACTACCTTGATAATATAATGATTTCCTTATTTTGTCAAGTAAAAGACAAAAATATTAAAAAATTATTACAATACCTATTGACGATCACGTGATTGCGTGGTACAACCAAATAAAGCGTAAGAAAAGAGGTGTTTGTTATGATAAAACCCTATATCAACGGACTGAAAATGTGGAAGCATTGGGACGGCCGCACGAGAAGAAGAGATTATTGGCTTTATTCGCTTTGCGATATGATCGTTCAGTTCGGCACTTTGGGTATCGCCTTGCTTTGCTCCTATTTCGCGTCGACGACGATCACCGTTTTCGCTTGGATAATTTGCGTTTTTTATACGTTTCTTTCGCTCGTTCCGACCTTGGCTATCACGATAAGAAGATTGCACGACACGGGCAGAGGAATCTTCCATTTGTTCATCAAATATCTCCCTTATGCCGTTTCGGGTATACTTGCGGCTTTCGGCTTGGGCGGTATTTTGAATACGATCGTTTCCGCCGCATGCTCGATAATCTTTATCATCTGGATGGCGGAAAAGGGTAACGTCGGCAAGAACAAATTCGGACGCGACCCCAAGCAAGAAATCGATGAGGACGCCGAAGAGGAAAAACCCTACGTTTCGAGATTTGACGTTTAATAACAATTTGGGAGCCCGGAAATAAACCGAGCTCCTTTTTTATTGACAAAATTGGCGAAAAAGGTATAATAAAATAGATAAAAGATTTTTCGGAGGAAAACTATGATACGCGAATTTATCAAGTATTACAAGCCTCACAAAAAGCTGTTTATGTTCGATATGTTCTGTTCCTTCCTTATCGCGCTGACAGACCTTTTTTATCCCATCATCACCAAGAACATAATCAACGACTACGTACCCAACCGCAACCTTCGTTTGCTTTTGACGTGGGCGGGAATCATCCTTGCACTATATCTGTTGAAGATGGTGCTAAACTATATCGTTTCCTATTGGGGACATATTGTCGGTGTAAGAATGCAGGGCGATATGCGCCGAGATATGTTCCGCAAGCTTCAAAGACTTCCCTTTTCCTTCTTTGACGAAAACAAAACCGGCACCATACTTTCGCGCCTTGTAAACGACCTTATGGACGTTTCCGAGCTTGCGCACCACGGCCCCGAGGACCTTTTTCTTTCGATAATTATGTTCATCGGCTCGTTCATCGCGCTTTCAACGATAAACATCTGGCTCACGCTTATTATCTATGCACTCATTCCCTTCGTCGTATTCTTCTCGGTAAAAATGCGCAGAAGAATGAAGGACGCGTTCACCCAAACGCGCGTTGAGGTCGCAGAGGTAAACGCCAACGTCGAAACCTCGATCTCGGGCATACGCGTTTCGCGCGCTTATACCTGCGAATCGCACGAAAATGCAAAGTTCGACAAAGCCAACGAAAAATTCAAAACCGCACGCGGATTTGCCTATAAGGCGATGGGACAGTTCCATTCCGCAATGACCTTTTTCACCGATTTTCTTTATCTTGCGGCACTTGTCGCAGGCGGTCTTTTCTTCTATAACGGCTTCGTTTCGCCCGAAAGCAGTATTGCGATCGACAGCGGCGAATTTGCAGCTTTCATCCTTTATATGGCAATGCTTTTAAAGCCGATAAACCGCTTTATCTCGCTTTTTGAGCAGCTTCAAAACGGTATGACCGGTTTTTCGCGCTTCCGCGAGATCATGGAAAAGTCCGACGAGCCCGAAAACGAAAACGCCCGTGTGCTTGAAAACGCAAAGGGTGATATCGTATTTGACAACGTGACCTTCTCCTACCCCACCGGCGACACCGGAAAGGGTGTTTTGAAAAACCTTTCGCTTTCTATTGAATCGGGCAAAACGGTTGCACTCGTCGGCCCGTCCGGCGGCGGCAAGACAACACTTTGCAACCTTATCCCACGTTTTTACGAGCTTGACGGCGGTAAAATCACCATCGACGGCATTGATATAACCGAGCTTACACGTTATTCGCTCCGCAAGAGCATCGGCATTGTTGCACAGGACGTATTCCTTTTCTCGGGCACCGTACGCGAAAACATTGCATACGGCAACCTTGACGCAAGCGAGGAAGAAATTATTGAAGCGGCAAAGCGTGCTAACATTCACGATTATATAATGACGCTTGAAAAGGGCTATGATACGCTCGTCGGCGAGCGCGGCATTAACCTTTCGGGCGGTCAGAAGCAAAGAATTTCGATAGCGCGCGTATTCCTTAAAAATCCGCCTATCCTTATTCTTGACGAAGCGACGAGCGCGCTTGACAACGTGACCGAAATGCAGATCCAGCAATCCTTGGAGGAGCTTGCGAAGGGCAGAACGGTTATCGTCGTTGCCCACCGTCTTTCGACCATCCAAAACGCGGACGAGATTCTTGTTATTAATCAGGACGGCATTGCAGAGCGCGGCAACCACGAGCAGCTTTTGCAGTCGGGCGGTATTTACGCAGGATTGTACAACAGAACGAATATATAACAAAAAGTGCGCCTTGGAAAACAAGGTGCACTCTTTTTTGCTTTTTTATTTTTGTGCTTTGCGTTTATCGTAAATTCTTTCGCCGATATAGCCGATAAGCGCAACTACGACGGCAACGGCAATGCCGGCATATACGTCAAGAATACTGTGTTGCTTGATAAACACGGTCGATGCCGCGATCATCACGCACCAAATACCCGAAAGTATCTTCGCATACACCCTTTTACACATCGTTTTGCTTTGCAGAATAACAAAGAACATTGCAAAGGAAACCGAAACGTGCATCGAGGGCATAACGTTTCTCGGGGGTGTGTCGGCGTTATAGATGATCTTTACCATATCGATAAGGATATTATCTCTGCCAAGCGTTTCGAAATCGGGGCGAAGCGCCATATCGATTCCGTTGGGAACAAAGGTGCAGATAAACATCGGTATCAGCATCGCTCCCATAAGCACGAGATTCGACCGCAAAAATTCACGTCGGTCGCTTTTAAACAGCGGATAAACAACGATTGCCGCAATACAGAAATACCAGGTGCAATAAGGGATTATAAACCATTCGCAAAAGGGGATATCGGCATCAAGCGGGCTTTCTATAAGCAAAACGTTATCGTCAAGATATCCAATGCGCAAAAGCTCGTACCACACCGAATGGAATATCCAATACAGCAATATTACGCTGTATTTATGCGCTTTTATGTAATCTTTAATCAATTTCATAATATGCCTCAAATGTCGGCTTTTGTCGTATCTACGAAATTATAACACTTTTTTAACATTTTTGCAATAGGTATCGACGTTTTCACATATAAAGCTTCAGCGTTTTTTCGATCCAGTAATCAAATTCGGAATTCGGACAGAATCGTTCGAGCTCTTTAAAACGCTTATATGCATCGACTCCGTCGGTCGGGTCGTGCCAGATATCGGCAAAAATATAGTCGAAATTACAATCCTTCGCTTGATTTTCGGCAAACTCAAACGCATCGGCACAAACAATATTGACCTTTTCGGGCTTTTCAAAGCAGGGCAGAATAAGCTCGTTAAAGAGGCTGATGACCGATTCATCCCTCTCGACGATCGTAACGCTTTCGACCTCGTCCTTCCTTGCACACATAAATGCAAAATAGCCGAGCCCGAGTCCGTAGGTACAAACTCTTCCTCTTGCCTTTTTAATGGGAAGCCGTTGAGTAACTATCTCGTTCGGCATCATCGTCATCCATTCCCTGCCGTTTTGCAAAACCGAAAGGAATTTGAATTCCTTGTCAAAATAGCCTATCTGTGGAATCACGCGTCCGTCGGGCAAGGTTAAGGGATCGTCGCATACAAACGCCGTAAAGGGCGCCAATTTATCCTCGCGGAGCTCCCATTCATTAACGCTTTTTCCGTCCTTAATACGGACCGCCTTGTAAAATTCGTCGCCCGTGAAATATTCATCGTCAAGGTGATGAAGCATCAACGGCGAATAGCTTTCCCAAATAAGGCGGTCGGATTCGATCTCGGTATCAAATCCCAAAGCCGCACAAATAAGAAG
>JAFYON010000033.1 GCA_017560145.1 Clostridia bacterium
ACCCCACGCCTTTACGGTGTCGCTTTCGGGTGAATTGTTGTTGGTAAGACCGTCCTCGGAAACGTAGCCGAGTTCTTTGAATGCGGCATTAAGGGTTTCGGTTGCCGTGGTGGGAAGTGTAGTCCCAATAGGCGCCCAATGAACTGCGCCGCCGACTTTAGGCTTACCTACTGATACTTTTGTAGCATCGGGCATAGTTTTTATCTCCTTTTAATAGTATAGGTTGAAATACGAACGGAAACGGTACTTCTTTAATACTGAATCCTGGTTGTCATTGCCGCCACCTAAGTGAACGGTAATATCGCTTGTATTGTGCAAGTCGTCCATAGCCTCGCGCAAGCTTTCGTCAAGCAATGCGGCGTCGTACTTGGAATTGGCAAATGCGCTAAATTCAAGCGTGATTTCGTCTATGTGATCTGCTTTCCCAATATCCATACGCTGAAAGACAATGAACTTTTCGGGAAGGTTTTTCGGGGTTTCCAAAAAAACAGGAATGCCCGATTCTGAAAAGACGTTATCGAGATAGTCTTTGACGATAGTTTCAAACATCATTTTCGGTCTCCTTAATTATGACGTGGCAACGGTCAAAGCCAACAAAACTTGTCTCAAAATCTCCGAGCTTTTCGCCTTCTGCCGTGATCGCGTCCATCATAAATTGCGATTTAAGCACTTCCTGTATTCCCTTCGAGTTCAATTTCACTTTGACTTTGGATTCTTTCAAGGTGCACCTTCTTATTCCACCTTAACGGAATATTCGCTTCAATTCCTGCCGTGGGATAACCGATTGTGTGATATATTCCCCCAAAAGGTTCGGGCAAAATTACGGTCGTATCTTCCCAGGAATGTGCATCGCCTTTTGGAATGGCAAGGGTATAGGCAACCTTTTTGCCGTACATTGTCATTGCATTGGTAATGTCATTCGTGGAGGGTTCCCCAACCAGGACGTCGGCGACTTCTTCCTCGGTGTCCGTGTAGGTCGGCATACCGAATGGGTCGGTGCCGCTCTGTGTCTTTTTGGTGAGCTTAACGGTAATGCCTGTCATACGCTTGCCCTCGTAATGAACGATAACGGATTGCTTGCATTAATCGAGTTTCCGACGCCAAGAAGCCTTTTGTCTGCCTTGGATAAATAAACACTCCCGACCGAACCCCCATTAGGCATTGTCCAACTCTGAGAATATCCCATCGCTGACATTGACCCCTGGGAAGCGCCCATAGGCACATCGGCGGTTTCATTCATTGCCCTGGCGACCGCTTCGACCGATACTGACTTTTTAGCGTCTGCGGATGCCCGGTCATTATAGGAATCAATTTCGAGCGCCGCTCTTTCGAGTAATGTATTGCATATTTCTTTTTCCGTGTTGTCAAAGGTTCTTCCGAGCCTTTTTTCCACGTCTGTATAGCTTGCGTATGTGGTCATTACGTCCTCATTTCTTCTTTGTGGTTGTCTTGGTGGTCTTGGTCGCCTTCTTGGTTTCCTTGGCTTCCTTAACGTCCACTTTGGGTTTTTCCTCTGCCGTGGGTTTTTCCGCAACGGGCGGCAAGTAACAACCTGCCGCCTTGTATTCTTCCACGCGGTCATCCGCTACCCACATTTCGGTTTTGGTCCAACCGTTTATCATTCGGGTCATACGGAAGGAACGCCTGTTGCGGTAAGAGAATTGAAAACGGCGGTGTCGGCACGGAAACCAACCTCGATCTCTGCTCTTACTGCAAACATATTCTGCTGGAAAAGATTAATGGTATTGCCTTCGCCGTCCTCGAGGGTTGCGTCTGCGGAATAGCTGATCTTGACACCTTCAACGATTCCGTAAAGTGCCTGGGTCCAATCTCCTGCGTAACCGACAACGGAAGGTGAACCGCTCTTGAATGCCGCCTTGGAAAGTTCGGTCCTTGCACCAAGAATCATAGGAATGGCGCCTTCTGAGGTGTTGTTGATGAAAAGGGGTCTGTCGTTGCCGTCCTTTGCACCGAGAAGGATTCCACGTCCCTGCGCGGAAATGACATATCCGTTGGTTACGCCGCCGTGAAGGGCAATGTCGGTGTCTGCGGCAACAAGTCCGTCATAGACATCGGATGCGAGGCTCTGAGCGGTTACGCTTGCGAAAGTGTCAAAGTCGGAACCAGGCGCGGTGCCGTGAAATACGGTGTCGTCGAACTTCTTTCCGAGTGCGGCGGGGAGGCGCTCAATGAGTGCGTCATAGAGTGCGGCGGCGTCGCGTCTGAACTGATTTGAAAAAGGAACGATAACGGCGAGGGTGTAGCCGCGCATAATCTTGGTGCTTAATCCGGGATTGGAAATAGGCTTTGCGGCGGTCTCTCCGA
Source organism: Clostridia bacterium (assembly GCA_017560145.1). Lineage (GTDB taxonomy): Bacteria > Bacillota > Clostridia > Oscillospirales > CAG-382 > Coliplasma. Next base: position 2,326 of record JAFYON010000033.1, read on the forward strand.
CCCAGGAAGCCTCGGGATCCGAGGTGATAACCTGGATTGCGGCACCGTTACCAGGAAGGGTAATCTGTCTTGCAAGCTTCATTACCGCTGATGCTTCCTGTGCCTTCTGCATAATCTCTCTTGAAACGGCAACGGGAAGGGTGATGTCTGAACGATTGGTAGAAACTCCACTCATTTTAATTTTCTCCTTATAAAATCTGTCCCATTACTTCGGCGAACTGTGCTCTTGCCGAGGCGTTGGGCGTGTTTGTGACTTCCCCTTTGTCCTTTACCCTGGGATAACCGTTGGGCGTGACATAAGCTTTGATCGCTTCTGCCTGTGCTTTGCATTCGTCCTCGGTGGTCCCTGTGATAAGGTTTGCGGGAATGCCTGTGTCTTTTGCTACGGTTTCTCTCAAAGTCCTAAGCTTTTCCGCTTCCTTAAAAGCATTAAGTTCGGATTCGAGATTATTTGCGCGTTCGGTGGCTTTCTGTAATTCGGTCTTGGACGCTTCCTCGGCTTCGTCGAACTTGTCGGCTTTTGCCTTCAAAACGTCATAATCGGCAAACTTGCTTTTTTCTTCTGCAAGTCTCTTTCCGACGATCGCATTTACTTCGTCCTGGGTGAACGTGCGGGTCTGCCCTGCGGCATCGTCCTGTGTGGGTACAGTAGCGTTATTTTCGCTCATATTTTTTCTCCTTTATGGATTATTCCCCGTTTTGGCACGGGTTGCCTATTAAAAAAGCACCCAAAGGGTGCTAATTTACATTAATAAGACCGTCATTGTTTGTGCCTTCCGTCGGCTTGTCTGCCGCATAAGCTTGGCGCCGCATCGAGTTTATGCGTTCCTGGGGCGTTCTGCCTTCTGCGTGCTGATACATACTTAAATATTCTTCGGGGTTGTACCCTTCAATTACGGTCTCTTTGGTATATCTTACGGCATATTGGCAATCGCAATTTGAATGTATGTGCTCTGCGTGCCCGTCCTTTATGATCTGTTTGGAAGCGGGTTGCCAACCTCTTGAAGCAAGGGTAAGGCAAAAAGCGCAAGTCATACCTGCGGGAATCCAAGCGAATTGTGCACCGTCACGAATTGCATTGTGTAGCGTCGTGTCTGCCCCCGCCATTTTGACCCAACGGGTTGCGGCGCTTGCGATCTCCTCGAAATTTCCACTCTGCAAAATGG
>JAFYON010000034.1 GCA_017560145.1 Clostridia bacterium
ATATGGCACGAGTTGGACGTTTGTGGAAATACTTTGATGAAAAATCTATTCATAAAGTATTACGCACGGATCTACCCGATTAAATATGTTATCAATAAAGACCATTTGTCAATGACGGAAGTTGCTTTCCAACGGTTAGTAGGATTTCCTAGAAACCAGGAAGTGCTGTGTTCCCTTTTTCAATATTATTGAAGGAGGTAATCAGTATGGCAAAGGCAAGAAAAGATGAGCGCGGAAGAGCGCTCAGAAAAGGAGAGGTACAAAGAGCTTCAGACAAACGATATATGTATACATACACTGATCCTTTGGGTCATCGTAAGTTTATATATGCGAATGATCTGACCACGCTTCGAGAAAAAGAAAAGCAACTGATGAAGGATCAGATGGATGGCTTGGATATTTACGTTGCTGGAAAAGCCACTGTTAACGACACATTCGATCGGTACATGTCCACCAAATGCAAGTTAAGAGAAACGACTCGCAGCAATTATATCTACATCTATGATCGCTTTGTCAGACACACATTTGGCAGAAAGAAAATTGCTACAGTTAAATATTCGGATGTGCTTCAGTTTTACTTACACCTAATCAATGATGACGACTTGTCATTAGGCACATTAGATTCTGTTCACACTTTGTTACACCCAACATTTCAATTGGCAGTTAGAGACGAAATCATTAGGAAAAATCCTTCTGACGGCGTAATGAAAGAGGTTAACAAAGAATCTGACAAAACAAGAGGAGTGCGTCATGCTCTCTCTTTGGCAGAGCAACGTTCTTTTATGGATTATATTGCAAATCACCCGGTGTATTATCATTGGTGGCCGTTATTTGCAGTATTGTTAGGTACCGGTGGCCGAATTGGAGAAGTTTTAGGATTAACTTGGAACGACCTTGATTTTGATAATCGCCAGATAAGTATCAATCACAGTGTTGTATATTATCCAGTAGGAAATGATAGAAAATCCACGCTGAAAATTTCAAAACCCAAAACCGACGCAGGTATCCGAATGATTCCAATGCTTGATGTTGTATATGATGCTTTTCAAATAATGCGCGAAGAACAAGAAGAAAACGGTACATACGATACGGAACTCGATGGTATGAAAGACTTCATATTTATTAATCGTTATGGCTCGTTGCAAAACCCGCAATCTGTTAATCGGACTATCAAGCGCATTATTTCCAGCCATAATTCAGAAGAAGCTATTAAAGCAAAACGCGAGAGACGCGAACCTATTATTCTTCCGGATTTCTCCTGCCATCATCTCAGACACACTTTTTGTACTAGACTCTGCGAAAACGAAACCAATTTAAAAGTGATCCAAGATATCATGGGGCATCGCAACATTGAGACTACCATGGACATCTATGCGGAAGCTACGGATCAAAAAAAGCAAGAATCATTTAACAACTTATCTAAGTTGAACATCTTTTGAGAAGGGTTCTTGATGTTATTTTCTGACAACAAATCATCTGCTGCGACATCAATTTGACAACAATTTTGTTTTTTTCTCGAAGCAATATGAATGGATATGAAGTGAAGAGAAACAAGCAAAATCAAGAGTTCGAATGAATATGAATAGATATGAACTGTGGGAGAAACTCTTCCCCACCCTCAAGTCGCTCAATTCGGGCAGCAAGAAGGAAGCAAAGGCTAGCGAAAAGGAAGAGATCGTTGAAGAGGTTATCGATTTCTCCAAGGTTGTGATCGAGCCGATGTACGAGGAAAACGTCGACTTTGAAACCTTTGTTAAATCGGATTTCAGAGCGGTTAAGGTAAAGGCTTGCGAAGCAGTACCGAAGTCCAAGAAGCTTCTTAAGTTCACTCTCGACGACGGCACGGGCACCGACAGAACCATTCTCAGCGGCATCCACGCATTCTACGAGCCCGAGGAATTGGTTGGCAAGACTCTTATCGCCATCACCAATCTTCCTCCCAGAGCAATGATGGGTATCGAATCCTGCGGTATGCTTCTTTCCGCTATCCACACCGAAGAGGAAGAAGAAAAGCTTAACCTTATTATGGTCAGCAACCGCATCCCTGCCGGCGCAAAATTGCACTAAGACAAAAAAGAAAATCCCGACGAAAAGTCGGGATCTCAGACCGAAGACAAATGGTCTGTTTACACCCTTGAAAAAAAATAATCAAAGCAAAAAGAGCATTTTCGAACATTTCGAAAGTGCTCTTTGTTTTTATAAGGAATTTTTAATTTTTATTGTATTTTCAAGGGTTTTGAAGAAAAACTTCGACTGTCTTACTCGTGTAAGCCTACGCTCGTTTTTCTCCAAAAACAGCCTCATTTCTCTCAGTCTGTTTCAGTTTGCAGACTTTGTCTGCAAACTGAAATCCCGACGCAAAGTCGGGATTTTTTGTTTTAGGTTTTATTACTTCTTCTTAGCGATCACAACGATAACTGCAATGATAACAACTGCAGCCGCGCCGATGATAACCCAAAGCCATACACCAAGACCTTCGCCGTCGCCGTCGATTTCGATGTTGGAAGAAACGATTTCGGAATCGTCGATGATTTCAACCTTGGAGGATGCGTTTTCAGCATCGTCAGCCTTGCTTTCGCCTGCGTCGGTGCTTTCAGCGGTTTCGCCTTCTGCAGGAGTGCTTTCTGCAGGAGTGCTTTCCTCGGTTTCGCTTTCGGCAGGGGTACTCTCTTCGGCTTCATCGCCCCAAGAGTAGTTGCCGTTAATAGCGTCTTCCTCGGTAAGGCACATCATCTTGCCGTCAACACAGGTGCCGTCTTCAAAGTTGATTCCCTTGAATACGAAGCAGTCGCCGCCTTGAACAGCCATAAATGCAACCTTGTCTTCCCAGTTAGGGCAATTTTCCGCAGCAGCGGTTTCGGGATTAGAGGTAGAAGAGTGAACGACAATATAAATCTGACCGGGATCGAGAGTGATATCGGGAAGCTCGCCCATCATCGGTTCAACCGATTTAATAGCGCGGTATATACCGCTATCGTCGATTTCCTCGGCGATAGTCCAGGTGGACCAAACACCGGTTTTGCCGAGATTTTCGTTTTTAGTCATAATAACAGCGTCTTCGCCGGTAATTTTATCGTCAATTGCTCTGATACTAAATACATAGCCAATAGCGGTATCGTAAACAGCGTTGCCGTTGTCCAAAATAGTGTAGTTGCCTGCATTTGCAACAAGTGCAAGGGACATACACAAAACAAGCGCGAGTAATAAAGCAGATAATTTTTTCATAGTATCCTCCAAGTTAATAGATTGTACATATATTAACACACTTTATCGCGTTTGTCAACTACTATGCCATTCTTGCGAGCATTTCCTCGGTAACCTCGGTTTCGAGCTTGCCTTCTGCAAGGAAAAGCTCCAATTCCTCGCAAACGTGTTGACCGATCTTCTTAAGACCGTTGTTTGCAAGACCCGCAAGGTGAGGAGTCATAATGCAATTTTTAAGAGTGCGAAGAGGATTGTCGACCGCAGGAGGTTCGGGATCGGTAACGTCAAGACAAGCGTATTTAAGGTTGCCTGCCGCCATGTGGTTGTAAAGCGCCGTTTCGTCGATGATGGTGCCGCGCGCGGTGTTGATAAGAACCGCATCCTTCTTCATAAGCTTAAGAGTTTCCTCGTTAAACATATGATAGGTTTCGGGGATCTGAGGTGCGTGGATAGAGATTATATCGCTTTCCTTAAGAACGGTTTCGAGATCCGCCTTGCGAACGCCCAATTCCTTTGCGCGTTCATCGGTAATAAAGGGATCGTAAAGAACGATATCAACGTCGAACGCCTGCATAAGCTCGATGTAGTGTCTGCCTGCCCAACCGCCGCCGATAACGCCAATAGTGAGGTCGTAAAGCTCGCGGATGTTTTCCTTGCCCTCTGCCCAACCGCCGTTGTGGATGTTTTCGTTATGAGCAAAGAAGTTTTTGGATGCCGCAATGGTAAAGCCGAGAGCGGTTTCGGAAACGCCCATGCTAAGCACGTTTGCGCTTGCGGTAACACGTACGCCCTTTTTCCAAAGTGCTTCGGAAACAACGGGCTTCACGCTGCCTGCGGCGTGAATAAGAAGCTTCAAATTGGGGCAGAGCTCCAAATACTGTTCGTCAACAGGCTTGTTGCCCCACGAGGTAACTACAACGTCTGCGTCCTTAACAAGCGGTGCAACAGAATCAAATTCGGTGTTGCCCTCGTTAATAACGACCTCGCCGCTGTTTTCGAGTCTTTTAAGACATTTTTGGTTGAAGACCATATTTCTTGTGCCGGGATCGAGAAGAAGAGCGATTTTCATAGCGTTTACCTTCCTTTATTTGAATAATTCAATATACTTATTTTGATTAAACAGCTTTGCGCCGTTTAGGTAGCTTTGCTCGTTCAAGTCAAAGCATCCGTTTCTTTCGGGTGTATATTCGAGTCCGTCGGGAAGCATTTTGCAAAGCGGCTGCCAATTAACGTAGTTTTGATTGCCGTTAATTTCAATACATCCGCAAGCCATTCCGTTCAACGCGCCGATTCGCGCGGCGAATTGCTTGTTCCATTCGGCAAGCAGAGGCACAACGGTAAGGTCTGCGCAAAGGCACTGACCGCCCGCCTTGTGGATCGCCGCCGCCATATCAAACGAAACCGACATTGTTTTTGCAATAGGCTTAAGCGCAACCGCCTTGTATCCAAGCGAAAGGCGCTTTTCGACGTCTGCAAGCGAATGCGCGGATTCATCGGCGTTTACGGTAACGGGAAGGTTGCCGACGAAGATTTCGTTTTCGGGCGCAAAGGGCTCCTCGATAAGCTCGATACTGTCAAGCGCGCCGATCCTTTCGGCGTGGCAAAGCAGTGCTTCAAGTCGTTCAAGGCTGTCGTATCTGCCGTTTGCATCAAGATAGTAGCGTATATTTCCGCTCTTGGAAAGCGGAGTTTTGTAGTTCTTTGCAATATTATGTATCTGTGTAAGGCGCTCCTTATCCCATTCGAGCATGGTTTTCATATCCTCGGAATGGGTAAGTCCCTCCTGACAGGCTTTGCCTATCTTGATCTTCAAAAGTCCGGTGCCCGAATCAAGAAGACCCGTCAAGCCCTTTTCGTCTACCGCATAACTCACCAAGGGGATGTGCGCCAGCCTTTCGTGACGGTAGGAAAGTGCTTCACGCGCGTGGTCGGGAATGATGCCGTCAAAATCGGTTATGCCGTTTTCAAGCGCGTAAACCGACCAGAGAGCATAATCCAATCCAACGAGCGAATTCAGCACGAAGGTTTCCGCAACGTTGCGGTTGCAAATCTTATCGGCGTATTTTTTAAGCTCGGGCAATATCGAATTGATAAGAGCGATCGGCGATACAAAGCTTTCGCCGGTGATCATTTCAAGCGCGCGTGCGGTAACGTCGCGCATCAACGAGCTCGACTTTTCGGGAGAATGGTCGCCAAAAACGTTTGCATCCGACCAAAGCACCGAAATCGTACCGGGGCTGGTTGCTTTGAAATTGTCGCTTTCAACACAAACGACGGTCTGCCAAAGCTCGGTTAAATATTTCCCTTTAAAACCGAAGGGTGCCACAAGCGGCTCACGAACAAAGCGAAGATCTGCTTTTTTTATTCTTATATTTTTCATTTGTCAAGATATTCCTTGATTATAGTTTTTGCCCCTTCGGGAACAACTTCGTCGATCGGCTTTTGGTATTTTATAAGCTCGCGCACGTAAGTCGAGCTGATGTGGTCCATTCCGCTTTCTGCGGGAAGGACAACCGTTTCGATCTCGCCGAGTCCTTTATTTATCACGTAAAGACTGCGCTCGTAATCAAAATCGGTGCCGGTACGTGCACCGCGAACTATAACGGGATTTTCGAACTCTTTGCAAAATTCCGCAAGAAGTCCAACGCATTTTACTACCGAAACGTTTTCGATATCCTTAACGCTTGCCTCGACCGACGCGACCTGAACGTCAAACGGGAGAAAGCCCTTTTTTTCGCTATTGGGCGAAATGGCGATAACTACCTTGTCGAAAAGCTTGCTTGCGCGGACGATTATATCCAAGTGACCGACTGTAATCGGGTCGAACGAGCCCGAAATTATTGCGGTTCTCATAATTTATTCCTCCTCGGATTCTGCCTCTTCTTCGGGTACGCGAACGATAGTAACGTAGGTCTTGCCGTAACGGTAAAGCTTGCTTTGCCAGCCTTCAACGGGGTTGGGAATTCCGTCCTTATCCGATTCGCAAACGATTATCGCGCCTTTTGCGACAACACCCGAATACTGAAGACGGTGAAGCACATCGTCAAGCACGCCCTCCTGATAAGGGGGATCGAGGAAAATGAGATCGAACCCTTCCCTGCCCGATGCGCCTCTTAAATATTCCTTCCAATCGGAAGCAACGACACGGCACTGCTTCATCAATTTGGTTTTTTGCGCGTTTTCTTTTATAACCTCGCAAGCCGCGCGCGATGAATCGACGATAACCGCACGCTCCGCACCTCTGGAAAGTGCCTCGAGTGCCATCTGACCGCATCCGCCGAAAAGGTCAAGCACGCTTCTGTCGTGCACTTCGAACTGAATTGCCGAAAAAACGCCTTCCTTGCACATTTCGGTTGTGGGACGGGTGTTCAATCCCTCGAGTGTTTTAAGCTTGGTTCCTCTGGCTGTTCCTGTTATTATTCTCATTTTGTTCCTCTCTGAAATACTCGATAATCGATTCCGCGACCTGATCGGTAATACCCTTCACCTCGGTCAACTCCTCCTTTGTGGCAGTTTTAAGCCGTGAAAGAGTCCCAAAATGAAGCATAAGGTCGTTTGCCTTCTTATCGCCTACGCCCTTTATCTCGGTCAACGAGCTCTTTTTAACAGCGTTGCGGCGCTTTGCATCCATCAGCGAAAGCGAATAGCGGTGTACTTCCTCTTGAATTTTATAGATAAACACGAAAGCGTCCTGACGGGTTATAAGCGAAATTTCGTTTTCGCCGTCGGTAAGTGTTCGCGTTTTGTGATGTTCATCCTTTATCATTCCGAAAACAGGAATATATATTCCCATTTCGTTTATGACGCTCTTAACTCTGCGAACCTGATTTTCGCCACCGTCGATAAGCATCAAATCGGGATATTCCCAACCTGCCTCATCCGAATCGTGCGAAAATCTGCGGCGTATGCATTCCTCCAACGCGGCAAGATCGTTGCCGTCGTCGACCGTGTGAATGTTGAATCCGCGGTATTTACGCTTTGCAAAAACGCCGTGCTCAAGCACGATCATACCGCAGCTCGTATATTCTCCGCTCGAATGCGAAACGTCATATGATTCGATTCTGTCGGGCAGCACCTCAAGCCCCAAAAGCTTTGCGATGGAAGCAAGAAAATCCTTTTTCTTGTCCTCGCTCTTGCGCTTGTGAAGCATAAGCTGCTTTGCATTTTCCGAAGCGCGCGTGGTTATTGCGCGCATATCGCCCCTTTCGGGATAAACGAGCGAAACCTTAAATCCCGCCTTTTCGCAAAGCCAATCCGTTATCAGCTCGGAATCGGCCGATTCAAGCTCGTAATCGATATATATCTTTTTGGGGATATATCCCCTTAATTCATAGTATCTTTGGAAAAAAGAAACGAGCGCCGCACTGTTAATAATTTCGTCAGCCGAGAAAAAGAAGTTTTCACGGTCGACAATGGCGCCGCCGCGCACGAACAAAAGCGAAAGCGCGCTCCCGAGATCGTCGGCATAGATACCGACAACGTCCGCCTCGATGCTTGGCGAGCAGACTATTTGCTGACGGTCGTTAAGCTTTTTAACGGCGTAAATGCAATCGCGCAATTTTGCCGCAAGCTCGAAATTAAGGCCCTCGGAGGCAATTTCCATTCCCTCCTCAAGCTGAGTGATAAGCCTTTTGCCGTCGCCCTTAAGCAATGCGGATGCGCGATTGATAAGCTCGCGGTAATCCTCCGACGTTAAATTGCCCTTTACGCAAGGCGCGCAGCAACGACCGATATGGTAATTAAGGCAGGGTCTTCCCTTTCCGATATCTTTTGGGAATTCCTTGTTGCAATCGGGAAGCGAAAACGCCTTTTTGACCGTTTCCAAAATATCACGCGCTACGTGATGAGATGAATATGGTCCGAAATATTTATCGTTACCCGCGGTACGCTTATAAACGATCGAAAACGTCGGATAAGCCGCATTGGTAAGCTTTATATAGGGATATCCGCCGCCGTCCTTCAATTTAATATTGTAACGGGGTTGAAATTGCTTTATGAACTGATTTTCCTGTAAAAGCGCTTCAAGCTCGGTCAGAGTATAATAAACCTCGAAATCATTGACCGATTCGACCATTCTTTTGGTTTTACCGCGATGGTCGGAATATGGGGAAAAATAGCTTGAAACACGGTTTTTAAGCGCTTTCGATTTACCGACGTAAATGATCCTGCCCGATTTGTTTTTCATTATATAAACGCCGGGGGTGGCAGGAAGAAGCCGCGCTTTTTCGAAAAGTTCTTCGCGTGTCATAACATTTACCTACAAAAAATGCCCTGAAGCAATAGCTCAAGGCGTTGGTTTTGTTTATTATTCGTTAAAGCCGCCGAGAATAAGCGCAACAAGAGCGTCAACAGCCGCTTCTTCATCCGAGCCGTCAGCGAGAATTGTGATAATGTCGCCCTTGGAGATGCCAAGCGAAAGAACGCCCAACAAGCTTTTCGCATTTGCTCTGCGGTCGCTGTTTTCAACCCAGATAGAGCTGCGGAAGGAGTTGGCCTTTTGAATAAAATATGTCGCAGGTCTTGCGTGAAGACCGACAGCGTTTTGGATTTCTATATTCTTAGTAGTCATACAAAAATACCCCCATATACAGATATTATACCAAACGGCTTCGTTCAAATCAATAGGAAAATAATGGATGATTATACGAAATACCAAAATGAACGGCTTGCTTTTTATCTATTGTGTATAAAATCAGCCGCTTATGCCGACAGTCAGCAAGGTTCCGTTTATCTTACCGTTATTGATAACGATCGCACATTCGGTGTCGGTATGGATCCTTGTTCCGTCCTCGGTATAGAATCTGCCGAGTCGCTTATATCCGGAAAGCTGAATTTTGACCTCGCCCTTTTTGGCATCGGTATGTAAATCGGAGGCGGCGTTGAATTCCACCACCTTGACGTTTACGGTAAAATCGTTTTTGTTATCGGGAACGAAAACGGCGTTTTTATCAAGCAACGCCGAAACGGCAGAGCAATTCTCCTCGCCGTTAACGAAAACCGCGATCTCGAGCGTGGTGATTTCGGGCTTTGTAAAGATCTCGTTCACGGTATCGCGGAACACCAAAATCGCTACAGAGCAGAGTATAACAACGAAAATGACAATGTCGAGAATATTTATTTTAAATTTTCTTTTTTCCATTGCTTACACCTCCGTATATTCGTTTGATTCCTTGGAGCAGACACCGTATACGGCGCCGCAAAGACCTAAAATAAACCACGTTGCGACAAGCGAGCGCAGATCCGAAAAGGGATTAAAGAGCGACATACAAACGACCGACATTACCGCTGAAGACGATATCGTACCGCCAAGCGCAATACCGACGCTTCCGTTGCTTGTGCCCGAGGCACGGAGCGCACGCTGTAAAATAAGGATCAGAGCCGAGATAAACAGCACGACGGTCGCACCGTTGGTAATATCGTACATGCCCGACCAGAAATTCGAAAAAGCATTACTTGCTTCAAGCGCAAGTGAATCGTCAAAAACAGTTCTTCCAACAGAAACCGCCGCAGAAAGAGTGTAATCCGACGTTAAAACGAGTATGGGCGGAATGATTATAGCGCCGAAAAGCAGAGCACCGCAGGGAGCTTTATGCGCAATGGCGATATAAACGAGCACCGACACCGCGAGCAGAATATAAAACAGTCCGCTGTCGATAACGAACGCGCCCATCAACGCGCAAAATACAAAACGGTTACGCGCCTTGTTGCCGAGCGTTGCGGACGAAGCCGAAAGCGCGATCGGTAAAATGCAAATGGTAAGCATCGCAAGAATATCCGCCTGAAGAGTGTTGCTTGTAAGAACAAGGGCGGCGTTGCGAAGATGGTTGTGAGAAATAAGGAAGGCGAAATCGCCCAATATATAGAGCACGATGCCAAGCGTGATGCCCGAGCAAAGCGCGTTAAACGCCTGAACGACGAGAATTTTCGAGCATAAAAGGTTTTTAGCAAGGAAATACACCGCGGTGAACACCAAAACGTAATATTCGCCCGAGGAGGCCTCCTCGAAAACGGTGCTTGTGAAATACATCACGATGAACATAAGCAAAACCACCGCATCGGCAGATCCGAAACGGAAGTTACGCTTAAGTCTTACACATTTAAACAAATAGGACAAAAACGTAATACACACGATAGTTGCAACGAGCCATTCGGGAGTAAACGAGAACACCGATACGGCAAGCAAAAGTCCGAATTCGGGAATATGGACTATTACCGTTGCAACGGCAACTGCCAAAAGAAGAAGCAGCACGGTTGACGGCTGAACGAATATCGTTACCAAACCGAAAAGCGAGCCCAGCAGGAATCCGAAGCCGGCGTGTGTTTTTGGGTTACAAGAGGCATAACGTCCGAGCGACGATTCGTTTACGCCGAGATTGCGCGACATAAGTCCGCCGATTATTCGGCTCTTTCCGACGACGGCAAGGATGCCCTTATCGCCGAACAGTGCAAAGAATACACCCGACAGCGCGGTTATCGCCGCAACGCAAATATCGGCAACGTCGGCGCCGGTGCCGATGTTAAGCGATACGTAGCTCTTGAGCAAAAATACCGCAGCGGCATAAATGCCGAAGGTAAGGAAAAATATACCGAGCGAGCGGAAGGTCGCATTAAGGAACGCGCTTCTGAGCGAAGCAAAAAACTTGGTAACGCGGTTGCCGTCTATAAAGGACGCGATCATATTGCGCATAGGCATAGAAAAATTCTTTTTCATACCTATCTTTTTATACAAGGGGCCGGTCACCTTTTCACGCGCGAACTCATCTACCGTTTCGGCGGAATTGATAAGCGGCGATGCAAAGCCGCTTTCGAACAAGCGAACAAAGCGCGAGGAAAGAAAACGGGTGCACGACAAAATAAGACTCTCTTGCACGAGCCTTTTTGCAGTACCCTGTTTATAGGTCTTTTTCCTCGCTTTACTCATCTTTATTCTCCGTTAATTTCGCAATAAGGTCGGGGCGCTTCGATTCGGTACGCGCACGGCTTTGCTCTTCCTTCCAGCGACGCTGCTTTGCGTGGTCGCCGTTGATAAGCACCTCGGGCACCTCGAGTCCCTCGAAAACACGCGGACGCGTGTATTGAGCGTGCTCAAGAAGTCCGTTTTGCAAGCTTTCCTCGGAATAGCATTCCGAAGCGGGAAGAACGCCGTCGATAAGACGCGAAACACAGTCGACCACAATTGCCGCAGGCAGCTCGCCGCCCGTAAGCACGTAATCGCCTACCGAAAGCTCTTCATCGACCTCAAGTTCTATTATACGCTCGTCAATACCCTCGTAGTGTCCGCAAAGCAGAATAAGATTATCGTACTGAGTAAGCTCCTCTGCCTTCTTTTGGTTAAAAAGCGAGCCTTGGGGCGACATATAGATAACTCTCGTCGTGCCTTCAAGACGGCTTTTTACCGCGCGGATGCAATCAACAACGGGCTGACACATCATAACCATACCGTATCCGCCGCCATAGGGTGCATCGTCAACCTTGCGATGCTTGTCCTTGGTGTAATCGCGGATGTCGGTACAGTTGACAGAAATAACACCCTTTGCGGATGCTCTGCCTAAAATACTTGCTCCGAATATCGGTTCAAGAGAATGGGGAAAAAGCGTAAGTACTTCGAAGTTCATTTTTGCTCTCCTTCGCCTACGCTTCAAGTCCGCCGATAAGACGGATAACTATGCCCGATTGCGGATCGGCGCTCACAATGAATTCCGAAACCGCGGGGATTATATATTTCTTTTCACCTTCGACGAAATAGATATCCGATGCCATTCCCTCTTCAATGCGCTTTAGCTTGCCGATAACACTTCCGGTGCTCTCGTCAATGACTTCAACACCAATAAGGTCGTCGTTGTAAAACACACCTTCGGGAAGGTCGATATCCTCTCTGTCGAAATATACCGTTCTGCCGGTAAGGGCGGCTGCGGAATTCCGATCCTCATATCCGACAAAAATAACGGTAGAAACCGTTTCGCGGAAGGCCTTTACCTCCAACGGACGCTTTCCCTCGGGATCGAGGTACAAGTGCTTAACGCCCGAAAGGAATTCGATGCTGTCGCACCAACATTCAAATCGAAGCTCGCCCTTGAGTCCGCGCGGAGAGTTCAGCCTTCCTGCTTCAAGAAAACGCTTCATCAGATAATATCAACGATAACGCGTTTGTTCTCTTTTGCGGCTGCCGCACGCATTACTGTACGAATGCTCTTTGCGATCTTGCCTTCTTTTCCGATGACTCTGCCCATATCGTGCTTCGCCACCGAAAGTTCGAGAACTACGGTGTCACCGCTAACCTTTTCGGTTACCAAAACCGAATCGGGATCCTCGACGATAGCTTTTGTGATATCGAGAAGAATCTGTTTCATTAATCTAATACTCCGCTCTTCTTAAGAAGGTCTCTTACGGTATCGGTGGGCTGTGCGCCGTTGCTGATCCACTTCTTTGCCTTTTCTGCGTCGATCTTAACTTCTGCAGGGTTGGTCATGGGGTTGTAGTAGCCTACTTCCTCGATGAATCTGCCATCGCGGGGATAACGGGAATCCGCAACAACGATTCTGTAGTGGGGAGCCTTCTTTGCGCCCATTCTTCTGAGTCTCATCTTAACTGCCATTTTGAATTTCCTCCAAAAAAATTTAAT
>JAFYON010000035.1 GCA_017560145.1 Clostridia bacterium
GCGGCGGCGCGTTTTGTCGGCAAGACGCTTTATTCTGTCGGCAAGCGCATTAAAATCGATCGGCTTGAGCATACAGTAAGCCGCGCCCGCCTCGCAGCATTCCTCGAAAAGGTTTTGGCTCGTGAATGACGCAAGCATAATAAAGGCAGGAAAATCATCCGGCATTTGCTTTTTCGCGCTGCGGATAATTCCGACACCGTCGATCTTGCCAAGATAAAGGTCGGATATGACTACGTTCGGCTTGGTTCTCGCAATCTTTGCAAACGCCTCCTGACCGTCGGCGGCCTCCGCCACAACCTCTATATCCAGCCGTTTAAGACTTTGCACACACTGATTTCTGAAATCGCTGTTAGAATCAGCCACTAACACCCTCGGTTTTTCCATAAACTTGTTGCTCCTTGTATTTTTATTTTCCGTGAATGTATTTTACCACATAAAAACGGCTATAAGCAATAGATTTTTCCCAAAAAGTCGCAATCTCGTTTAACTTTCGTACAACAAAACAAGAGTTTTACTTTGTTTTTTCGACAATTTTCGCACCTTTTTCGACCATTTCGACGAAATTAGTGTCGTATTTTGTCGAATATTGTCATTTGTCGAATTTATACTCAATTTTCAGCCGACTGTAAAACAAGCGCTTATTTTGTCGAACCGAACGGCTTTTTAAAGCATTAAAAAAGACGGCGATTGACCGTCTTTTTCTTTACGCCTCGATTTGATAATAGCCGACGCTCGCCCCGTATGCGGAATCGAGCATATTTTCGATAAATATACCGTATCCGTGCGTTGGATCGTTTACAAGCACGTGCGTGACCGCGCCGACAAGCTTGCCGTTTTGGATTATCGGGCTACCCGACATGCCCTGAACTATTCCGCCCGTACGGTCTATAAGCGATTTATCGGTTACACGGATAAGAAAATTCTTCACACTTCCCGAGCCTTCATAAATCTTTTCGATCTCGATCGCGTATTCCCCTATTTTGCCATCGTCAAGGGTCGTTAGGATCGTCGCCGCGCCCTCGGTCACCTCGGCTCTGTTCGCAACCGGAATAGCCGCCCGTTCGGTGTGGGGAACTATATCGAAGCTTCCGAACACACCCTGATCGCTGTTGTCCCAAAGCTCGCCTATTGCTACATTGTCAAAGCTTCCGCGAAGCTCTCCGGGCGAATTGGGATAGCTTTTTATTATTTCGTTTATCGTCACGTTAACGACTGCGCCGCGCGCAAGCGGAAGAAGGATTGCGCTTTCCTGATCGTAAACGCCGTGACCCAAGCCGCCGAAATCGTTGGTTTTGGGATCTATATAAGTCACAGTGCCGATGCCTGCGGTAGAATCTCGCACGAGAACACCGATTCGGTACTTGCCGTTTTCGTTATCGCGCACCGGCGTTACAAGCACCGTGTTTTCCCTTCCGTCGCGGATATACACGATTGCAATATCCTTGCCGCCGCACCCTGCGATAAGCTCCACAAGCTCCTCTGCGGTTTCAAATTCTCTGCCGCCGGCACGTATTATTATATCGCCTGCTTTAAGCCCTGCATCCTTTGCGGGCGAGCTTAAGCCCGACGCCGATTCGACTCCCGTTGTGCCGATGACGACGCATCCCTCGGTGAAAAACTTTATTCCGAAAGCCATACCGCCCGGTATAAGAGTGCGAGTTTCGTCCTTTGCAGATGCCGAAGCAGACAGCGTGAATACGAGCAGAAGCGCCACCAGCAAAGCAAAGACTCTTTTATTGAATTTGCCGCTCATTGAATACCTCCTGTCTTGATTTTGATTTTCATCAAGTTTAATTTGCGCAAAACGTTATTTTGTATTCGAGGTAAAAAAATGCATCGACGAAAACGCCGATGCATTGCTTTTTATTTAAATTTGTTTTTTATCGCGCTAAAGGTTTCGTCGCTGATAACGTGCTCGATCTTGCAGGCATCCTCCGAGGCGATATCCTCTGGAACGCCGATCGAAACAAGACATTTGGTAAGCACGGTATGGCGTTCGTATATCTTTTCGGCAACGGAAATACCTATCTCTGTAAGAGTCAATCCACCGTCGGCACCGACGTTAAGATAGCCGCCCTCTTTTAAAAGACCGACAGCGCGCGAAACGCTCGGCTTTGAAACGCCGCGATAGTCGCATATATCGATCGCACGGACCGTTGTGAGTTCCTTGGACAAAACGTATACCGTTTCGAGATACATTTCGCCCGATTCCAAGAGCTTCATCGCTTTCCCCTTACCTTTTACTTTTTTATATGATAACATAAGGGCAAAAGAAAATCAAGGTATTATTTGTTAACGTCTTTTCATAACGCTTTTCATTTTTCGTCTTTTGCTTTTTGCAAATTTAGTCACAGACAGAGCGGCAAGCGCGTTTCCGGCAATCGTCGAAAGCAGCACCGCGATCAAAGAAGCCAGACTTAGATCGCCCGTGACGAAAAACGAAATCAAAATTACGGGCAATATCGCCGTTGCCAAC
>JAFYON010000036.1 GCA_017560145.1 Clostridia bacterium
GTGGTCCACCAACTAAGAAACCTCTTTTGTCTACCAAGACAAGAGAGGTTTTTTGTGTTCTGTTGAAAAAGAGATGCTTATGTGATATAATATTCAAAAAGGTGGTGAAATTATTGAAAAATATTTGCTATGAGTGTTATGAAACAGGTTGTATAACAGAAAAAGAGATATATGATATTGCCCAATTTGTAACAGTAAAGAAGTATAATGTACTGTATGCTGAGGAATTGCCCCGTTTTAGAAAACAGCCTCTTAAAATATATGCACTTCCATATGATGATCAACCTGATAAGACTTATAACGGAACAGGGAGAATGGGACTTGATTTAGGGGATAAACAACGCAAAGAACTTACAGACTTACAAAAACACCTTTCTAAAAAGTTTCTCGATGATTTCTATTTTGCAGATGAACTAATGCAAACGGAAAGCACCGCATTACAGTTTGTTTCTTTGTTCGAGGAATCCGATAATTTCGAACTGATTTGGGTGCGCAATAGTGGAACAAACCACGCTATCCCTAAGGGTTACCAATTTATTGGTTATGATATATCATATCCTTGCGATTATTCCGGCAGCTTCTCCATTATTTGTGATTGTATGTTTATTTGCCGTTGGCATGGCTGCGATGAAGAAGGCGTACTCTTTATGCCTGAGTTTAGCAAGTTGAACGACAATGGATTGTTTGATGATTGGAAATCCGCACATGATTACATGGTAAAATACTTGTCTGAAGAATGGACGGAGCGTGGAGAATACTGTATTCTTGAAATATTCAAAAAGTTGGATCGGTAAATCAGAGCTGGTTTACACTACTTTTAGTCTCTCTTTCGCAGTAAAAAGCACCCATCAGGGTGCTTTTTGGTTTTGGTTTTTGGAGGGGACTTGAAGGGCGATCGCAATAAAACAAAAGCAAGGCGCATTAAACGCCTTGCTTTTTTATCGGTTTTTAAACGGTTATTCCGCTTCGTAATATTCAAGCTTCGAAATTATGGTTTTGACCTCGTCCTCGTTCGATGCGATCGCGGTGATTATAATTGCATATTCACCCTCATAGCGTATGCATTTATATTCAACACCAAGGCTTTCAAAATCGATCTTAGCCGTGGTGTAATCCTTATCCGCAACTGAATATTGGAAATATTCCGAAATTGTCGGGGTTATTCCGAAATCCTCAAATCCGTCGGCATAGCCCAAAAGGTGGTCGTCCATTCCCTCTTTTTCGCTATAGCCGTTCGTATTACCGATGTGGTAATAGAGGACCGAAATACTGTAGCCGCTGGATTCGTCATACGCAATGAAGCCGACCTCGGAGTATTGATCCTCGAGATATTGTGCCTCCTCGGCGGTGACGTCACTGAAGCCTCCGTCGATAACGAATTTCATCTCTGCCCAATCGTTTGTATAAACGTTGTCGACTATTTCGCCTCTTGTATAGGTCTTTACGGAAAGAACGCTTTTTACGGCAAAAAAGCCTGCCGCGATCAAGGCGATACAGCCGAGCGCTATTAAAATTATCTGCCAAGCCTTGACTCTGCCCTTGATTTCGGTCGGTGTAAAATCAAATCTTGTTTCCTGCGAAAATTCTTCGGTCTGTTGAACGTCGAAATCATTGCGTCCGCAATCCGAGCAAAACTGCACGGTATTCGAATTCAATTTACCGCAATTTTTGCATTTTTTCATTACGATCGCCCCAATTAGTTCTTTTTCTTTTTAATTACGAGGAATGCAGCAGCACCAAAGATCGCAGCAGCCGCAACGATAATGCAAACAACGATGATAATGGTGTCGGAATCGCTTTCGCCGCCGTTGTCGATAACAACGGAGTCTTCGCTTACCTCGACTTCGCCGTTGTCATCGCCGTTGTCATCTCCGTTGGGGTTGCCAACGGTAACGGTTACGGGCTGGGTATATACAACGTAAGGAGCGCCGTTTTTGGTCTTTGCGGTGTAGCCGTACAACACGGTAGCAACGCCGTCCTTAAGACCGGTGATAGTGCCGTTTTCGTACTTAACGCAATCCTCACCCGAAAGAACCTTAACGATAAGAGCGTCGCCTGCGATATCGGTTTCCTTGTTACCGTATGCAACTGCCTTTACGCCGTGTGCAGCGGTTCCGCCAACCTCAACGGTGGTATTTTCGGCAACGGTAAGGTTTTTAACCATATTGGTTACCCACTGCATATCGTCGGTGGTAACACCGTCGCAGCCCGAAAGGAAGCCTACGTTGTTGGTGCTGATGTTATAGGTCCAGGGCCATACGGTCATACCGCGGTCAACGGTTGCCTGAAGGAAGGTGTCGGTGATAATACCCTTCGAGGGGTTGATGGTGCTCTTGTAGCTCTGAACGCTCATAAGAGTGGTGTAGAGTGCGGTAAGAGCGTCTTCGACGGTAGCGGAGTTTCCGCCGACGGTAAGAAGATAACCGGTGGACATACCGGGGATATTGTTCGCTGCGGTGGTCTGCTTCAAGAAGTTGTTGTTGAACGAAATAACGTCAACCTTGTGTACCATATCGTACTGCTTGAGGAGCTCGCAGGTCTTTGTAATGTTCTGCGAATTGTTGCCCTTGAATTCAACGAAGATCTTGCAATCCTTGTCCTTAAACTCTTCAAGAAGTTCCTTAAGAGTGGGAACCTTTTCGGTGGTAGCCTTGCCGTCCTTACCGAGAATGAATTCTGCCTTGATCTCTTCAAGGGTCATCTGACCTACAGACTTGCTTCCGGTGTAGGTGGTGGTACGGGTGATGGAGCTATCGTGCATTATGATAACTTCGCCGTCCTTGGTAACCTCAACGTCGATCTCAAATACGTCTGCACCGTTTTCATAAGCCTTGATAAAGCCGGAAAGGGTGTTTTCGGGAGCAACGCCGGGATTGCCGCGGTGACCGATCATAACGGGAGTTCTGGTGAATGCATTTTCTTCGAGATAGGTATTAACCACCTCTGCAAGCTTTGCGGAGCTGTCGGTGAGAACGCCGTTTGCACCTGCGGTAACCGCTCTCAATGCATCAACGGTGTATTCTGCACTGTCTGCCTTGGCTTCAACGTCTACCCAAACTGCAACCGCCATTTCCTGAAGCTCGTCAACGTTAACGTGCGAAGCATCCTCTACGTTGAGAACGCAGAAGGTAGCGGGAGCGTTACGGATCTTGATACGAAGATCGTTTGCAGCCTTTTCGTCAAGAGTGCCTTCGATATCGATGATCAATCCGGTGCGGATGTTGCTGTTGCCGGCACGGAGCTTGGCAATAACGTTTTCATCCTTCGAGATCGCATTTGCATCCTTAAAGTTCTTGCTCTTGATAGCGTTAAGAAGCTTCTGTCCGTCCTCGTTGTTTTCAACGACAAAGGTGGGAAGAACCTGCTTTTCAAGGCACTTTGTCAAAACCTCGGCAATATCGGAAACGTCCTTTATGTTAACCATAATGCTTCCGGGTACGTTTTCGCCGGAAAGAAGCTCGATAACCTTTGCGCCGTCAACCTTCTGAACGTTTGCCATCTGGTTGATGAGGTTAAGCTCCTCGTGAGCGTTATTGATAAGACTAAGTTTTCTTTCCTGCTGCTTAGGAGCGGCAGTCTGAACGGTAACCTTAATGCCCTTTACGGCAACCTTACCGTAGTTCATGGTAAGACCGATCATACCCTTGGTGTAAAGGCCTGTGGTCTTGCCGATGACAGCTTCATTTACAAAAATAGGAACGTTGTTTCCGAGCTTGTATTCAACGATTTTTTCAAACGCGGTAACCTGCAGCTTATTAAAGCCGTTCTTCATCGAAGACACGTCGCCGCTTGCGGTAACCGCAACGTTCCAGCTATCGGAGGTGGTGCGCTCTGCCAATTCGATACCATTGGTAGCAGTAGTGTTTTCACGTACGCACATGTGATAGTAGGGATAATATTTGGCGTTCTTGTTCTGGATACGGTAAACAAGACCGAACCAACGGCCGGTATCGGTGGTGTCGAGCATCTTTACGTCGGCAGAGATGGAATAATCGCCGAAGTCACCCAACCATTCGGGAAGGATAACTCTTGCATAGCCGTCGGTAAGGTCACCGAAAACGAGAGCGCCGTCTTCAAGGCTTGCACTCTGGGGCAAAACGTAGCCGTTGCTTCTGAGCTCGTTTACAGAGCTGCATTTCGAAAAATCCTCTTCAAAAAGAACGTATTCGGTTTCATTCTTTTCTTTTGCAACAACGTATATGTTGGCGGTTTTGCTTCCGGAGGTGGCGATAAGCTTGGTCACGCCCTTTTTGTCGGGAGTGATTTCGGAAACGGAGGCGCCGTCCTCGGTGGTCCATTTAACGTCCTCGACCGCATTATCGCCGTCAAAAACAACAGAGTAATCGGAAAGAGTGATCTTATCGCCTACGTTGGCGGTAATCGCGGGATTGGTGCTTGTGATCTTTTTGCTTGTAGCCGCATTTGCGGTGCCGAACGAAGCAAACAAGGTCGCAACAAGCAACAAGGTAAGAATAATGCTTATTGTTCTTTTCATGATTTTCACCTTTCAGTTTTGTTTTTGAACCGTTTTATATTCATCGTAAAAACGGTAATACTTGCATTTTTTGTTGCCTTGCATCATAAAATCGACCATTTCGTCCTCATCGAGCAGGGCATCACAGACCAAATCGCCCGTTTCCTCATCGATACGGGCAAATTCACAGGTTTCACAAAGTGCATCAAAACTCATAATCGACACACGCGCGGCTTTCGCGCACTTCCTTGATAAAATCCACAACCTTCAAATGAAGCGGATGCACCGCATATTCCTTGAGCTCGTCAAAGCCGTTGAATTCGGTAACGAGCAAAAGGTCGTAGTTGCTTTTATCGGCAGATTCGGAATTGATAGACACCTGCGAGGAAAGAAGCGTGGGCACCTTTCCCATAAGCCCGTTCAACATATCCGCCGCAATTTCGAGATTTTCCTTTTTGCTTCTTCCGCACGCGGTTTCAAAAAATTTAAACATTACAATATGCTTGACCATTATTCGAATTTTCCTTTCAAAGCATTGTCGATATCCGCATTGCCGCCCTTGACGACCGCATACCAGATATATCCACCCTCTGCGGTAAATACCGCGGTTTTGAGCGGTTCGGTATCCATCGAGGGATAAGCCTTGGAGTTTTCGATCTTTTTGTCGATGCGCGCCTTAAGAAACGAAATGAACTTTTCGGCGTCTGCCCCGTCCTTCATTTTGAAAATACCGAATTCGCAGGGCTTTACAGGCTTGGTTTCGTCGATATAAACCTCGTATGCCTCGACACTGCCGAAATCGGGCATCTTTACAACGTCACCGTAATAGGAGCGGATAAGATCCTCATCGAGATATTCGCCAAGCACCTGCGAGGAGGAGGTATAGCGTCTTCCGCCCGAAAGCGAATATTTTGATACGATCGCATCGGCTTCCGCCTTGATATCAAGCTCAACCTTTTTTGCGGGCTCGGAGCTTGCGCCCTCGTTGCCCGAGGCCTCGGTCGCCGCGTCGGACGAATTATCCGAATTTGCGGTATCGCCGCAAGCAAAAAGCGAAAAGACGAGCAGGATTGACAATAATACTAAAAACGTTTTTTTCATCAAGCGTTTCCTCTCATTTTAGTTTGCTATTATATTATTTATTAATGATACCTTATTTTAACTTGTATGTCAATGATTTGTGTCAATAAGACGGATAAATTTTACAAGTCTTAATATTTTCCTAACAACCGCGAGGTACAAACGGTAAAAAAGCTCTTTATTTTTTCGATTCGGTATGATAGAATAACTATAATTACACAAGTGAGGAGAAAACTATGGTCTTTTCATCCTTGATATTTATTTTTGCATATCTCGCCGTAACGCTCGCGGTTTATTACGTCGCGCCGCTTAAATTGCGCAATCTCGTTTTGTTCGTCGTGTCGCTTGCGTTTTACGGATGGGGCGAGCCGAAATATATCGCGCTGATGATCGTTTCGATACTCATCGCCTATTTCTTTGGCTTCTTTATCGAAAAGCACCGTGAATCAAACAAAAGACGCGCAAAAATCTATCTTGCGATATCGCTCGTAGGCAATCTATCCTTTCTGCTGTTCTTTAAATACTACAACTTCTTTGCGGAAAACATCGGTTTTTCGGTCATCGAGGGGTTAACGCTTCCCGTCGGCATTTCCTTTTACACCTTCCAGATAATGTCCTACTCCATCGACCTTTACCGCGGTGAGGTTCCGTTGGCAAGAAGGATAATCCCCTTCGGCACCTACGTTACCCTCTTCCCTCAGCTTATTGCAGGCCCCATCGTCCGCTACAAGGACGTTTGCGACCAGATGGAGGGCAGAAAGGAAACCGTTTCCAAATTCGCGTCCGGCGTCAACCGATTTGTGACCGGTCTTGCGAAAAAGCTTATTCTCGGCGACTCTGCCGCCGCGATTGCCGAGCTTTTGGAGCGCAACGGAGAATTCGAAACGACCGTCGTCGGCACCTGGATTATAATGATCTGCTATACCTTCCACATCTATTTCGACTTTTCGGGATATTCGGACATGGCAATAGGTCTTGGCAGAATGTTCGGCTTTGAATTCGTAGAAAATTTCAATTATCCCTATATCGCAAAAAGCATCACCGATTTCTGGAGAAGATGGCATATCACGCTGTCGACCTGGTTCCGTGAATATATCTACATCCCTCTCGGCGGCAACCGAGTCAGCAAGCCGCGCGCCTTTTTCAATCTCGCCGCAGTATGGTTTTTAACCGGCTTTTGGCACGGCGCCGATTGGAATTATATACTTTGGGGAGTTTATTTCTGGGTATTTCTCGTTATCGAAAAGGCTTTTCTCGGAAGACTTCTTAAAAAAATACCCGCGCTCGGACATATCTACACGCTTATTATCGTCGGCTTCGGTTGGATAATCTTCTTCCATTCCGACCTTTCGGCTATTGCCGATACGGCAAAGCAATTGATCGGCATTAATACGGATTTTGCAAGCGCAAATATCGGCAACACTCTTTTAAGACTGTTACCGTTTATTGCGGTTTGCGCGCTTGCCTGCACACCTATCCCCAAACGGATATTCGAAAAATTGCAGGAAAGGCTTTCGCCCGTATTGGCAATAAAGCCTATCGCAGTCGCTCTCCTTTTTGCCGTATGTATTGCATATATGGTCGACAACAGCTTTTCGCCGTTCCTTTATTACATCTTTTAAGGAGGTAGAAAATAATGAAAAAATACAGCGAATTAACAACGGTCATTCTTTTCTGCCTTATCGTTTTCTCGTTTGCGATAGCGTTTTTCGTAACGCCCGATGCGGAATATTCCGAGGAGGAAAAGCGTCCGCTCGAGCAGGCTCCCGAGCTTAACGGTGAAAGCTTCTTCTCGGGCGAATTCGCAAAGGATATCAACGTATATTTTTCGGACCAATTCCCTATTCGCAATCTTTTTGTAAAAATCAAAAGCGCGGCGGAACTTGGCTTGGGTAAGGCCGAAAACAACGGCGTGCTTTACAGCTACGACCAGCTGGCTGTAAAGGATTTCCCGGCATACAACGTTTACAGCGAGGATATGACCGAGAAAAAGGACACCGACCACATTTATTTCGATTCGGTCGAAGTTCAGCTTCAATCGGTGAACGCGCTTGCCGACAAGCTTGAAATTCCGCTCGTGACGGTTTTACCGCCGAGAACCATTGATATTACGGAATCTAAATTCAACTATACCCGTCCCGACGGTGACAGACTGTATGATCTGATGAACGAAACGCTGAACGAAAACACGGGATATATCGACGTGCTTTCGCTTCTCCGCCCTAAATACGAGCAGGGCGAATACGTTTATTACCGCACCGACCACCATTGGACGACGCTCGGTGCTTATTACGTTTACTGTGAAATAATGGAATCGCTCGGATGCGGCGATTCTATAATCCCCAAAGAGGAATTCGATATCGAAGCGGTAAATGATTTTATCGGCTCGACCGCCTCGAAGGGCTGCTTCCCGTTTTATAAAAAGGACGTTATCGAAATGTGGCATCTCGACGACGACGGTGAATACGAGGTCGTCGCAGACGGCGAGGATATGGGCGGCTTCTACGTAAGAAGCTATATCGACACTATCGATAAATACTCTCTGTTTATGGGCGGAGTTCATAACACGGTAAGCGTTACCAAAAAGGGCGAGGACCGCAAAACGCTGCTTATCGCGCGCGATTCCTTCTCCGACTGTCTTGTTCCCTTTTTGGCAAGAGAATTTAATATCGTTACAGTCAACCTTGATATAAATCAGGATATCCGCTTTGCCGCTTCCTATTATGAAGCCGACGCGGTGCTTATAGTTTACAACGCAGAAAACCTTATTAAAACCGCAAATCTCGCAAACGTAAAATTCAGCGTAGCTTATTAATATAAACGGAGGACAAAAATGAAACGTATTTTATCTCTCATTACGGTATTGCTCCTTTTATGCACACTTATTCTCGCCGCTTGCGATAACGGCACCTCTGACGTTCAAAGCACTCCCGAATCACAAGAAGAATCCTCGTCTGCGCCCGAAAGCACCGAGGAATCCGAAGAGCTCAGCAAGGAGGAATCCAAGGAAGAATACACGCAAGAATCCAAGGAAGAATCCAAGCAAGAATCTGCTGCGGAAAGCTCCGACGAGGTGGTAAAGGAGGTTACCAAGCTCCCCACACAATACGTTGAAGGCGGCATTTCGCTTGAAGCGGCAAGCTTTTCCGAAAAGCCCTATTTTGCCTTGGTCGGCAGATGCAGCGAGGGCGCAACGGTTACCGGCGAAGCGAACGGCGAAACCGTCACGAGCAAGTCCTATCACGGATGGTATTCGCTCCGTCTTAAATGCACGGGCAAAAACGTTGACGTTAAAATCAGTCAGTCTATAGACGGAACGCAGATCGGCGAAACGCTTGAATACAGAATCAAGCCCGGCACACCCTCTTCGGATATGTGGCCCACCGTAACGGGCGGAGATTTCCAATCCTTCTTCCAAAAGATGCTCCCCGATTTTCAGGGCAACAACGTCCCCTCGGGCGGCGTTCTTAACAATCTTTCGGCACGCGTAAAGCTTCATCTCGAAGCACTTCGCAAGGTCAACCCCAACGCCGAGATCGTTTATATGATCGTTCCCTCCTCGATGACCACCTATCCCGAGCTCGTTCCCTCGCAATACAAGCAGGCAACCGGCGCTACCAAGCTTGACAAGACCATGGAAGCGATCGAGCGCGGCGGCGGTACCGTTATAAACCTCAAGAGCATTTTCGCAGAGCATAAAAACGACGAAATGCCGCTTTATTACAAGCTCGACAGTCACTGGTCGGATTACGGCGCATACGTTGCTTACAATGCGCTTTTCGAGCATATTTCCGAAAAATTCCCGTCCGCTGCTCCCCGTCCCGAAAGCGATTTTAATTGGAACGAGGGTTATTACAACAGCGGCGATATGGCATATTACCTTGCAATGTCGCAAAGCAAGATAAAGGAATATTCCTATTACCGCACCTTTAAGGACGAGGTGCCCGCATCGGTTACCCAGTTCAACCGTTACGATTCCGCTACCTCGCTTACCTACAGTGACGAAATGACCTGGGAAAACACCATCGTTACCGGTAATAGCGATCT
Source organism: Clostridia bacterium (assembly GCA_017560145.1). Lineage (GTDB taxonomy): Bacteria > Bacillota > Clostridia > Oscillospirales > CAG-382 > Coliplasma. Next base: position 9,602 of record JAFYON010000036.1, read on the forward strand.
TCCCAACTGTATCGTAATGCGCGACTCCTATTCTACTCAGATGTACGATATTCTTGCAGAAAGAATGAACCGCACAGTATATCGCGGAATGTGGGGATATTCTTGGGATAATTGGCTTATAACCAGCGAAAAGCCTGATTACGTCATTTATCTTATCGCAGAATGGAATATCGACGCGATACTTTACAACTAAAAAGCTTTTTCATACTGCCTGCGTAAGCACGTGGGCAGTATATTTTTTACCAAAGCGGCATAAATTAACACGAGGTGTTATTTTTATGAAAATACAATGGAAAAAGCTTATCGTATCAATCGCAATTCCGCTTGGCATCGGTCTTGTTGCAGGCTGGATAACGAGCGATTCGACCGAAATGTTTGAAAGCATAAGCAAGCCGCCGTTTTCTCCGCCCGCGTGGCTATTCCCCGTGGCGTGGAGCATTCTTTACGTCCTTATGGGGATTGCCTTTTATCGCGTATGGATCGCGGTTGCAACGGCAGAAAGGCGCAAGGAGGCGTTTTTGTTCTACTTCGCTCAGCTGATATTCAATTTCTTCTGGCCGATAATATTCTTCAATCTGCGCGAATTTCTTTTCGCCTTCGTTTGGCTTTTTATCCTTTTCGTGCTGATATTGCTGACTCAGCGAAAATTCGCAAAAACAGACGCGTGGGCAGGCTATTTGCTTATTCCCTATCTCGCTTGGGTCGCGTTTGCGGGATATCTTAACCTGGGCATTTGGTGGCTTAATTAAAAAAACAAGGCAGAGAGCTTTTTCTGAACCGAACCGTTAAAAACGGACAGTGAAAAAAGAACCCTCCTATGGTATAATTAAGAAAAACCATAGGAGGGATTTTTTATGCCCAGAGGATATAGACACATCAAA
>JAFYON010000002.1 GCA_017560145.1 Clostridia bacterium
TAAGAGAAATGTCATAATTGTCAAGAGGAAATAAGAATTTCTTCTCTTTTGTGTTGCGGCACTTGAGGAAAGCTGCGCTAGCCTACAGAGCCGTCGATAAAACCGTGAAAACATATAAAAAAGTAAAAACCGATTTGATTTCACGTCAAATCGGTTTTATTATATTATTTAATTTATTTAATCCTTTTCGGTGATATCTTTTCTGCTCACGCCGATGCTGTCGTCAATTGCGTTGTCATACAAACCGTAATACTGCGTATTTCCGTTTGCGTCCACGAACGAGATTCCTCTGCACGTGTAAACGTCGGTGAACACCACTTCCGCAACGAAGGTCATTTCGGGTGTGAATTCATCGAGAGTATAAAGAATTTCTTTTATCTTAAGACCGCCGTCGTCCGACCAGGTATCGGTGGCAACAACGCTGAAATATCTGAAATTGGTTACCTTTGTGTCGGTAGTAAACGCGGCAAGACTGTAATCGGTATCGGGGTCGTCATATAATATATATGCATCCTTATCCGCAAGAAGCTCGTCGGTTGGATATTCCATGCTTATTTTAACCGCGATCTCTTCCCTTTCGCCCTCGTTCGACTCTTCGCTTTCGTCAACCGTTTCGCTTACCACTTCGCTTTCGACAACAGCTTCACTCGATTCATCGGCAACCGACACTTCGATGTCTGCGGCAGAAGATTCAACCTCTTGCGCGGTGCTGCTTTCGGCAACCGAGCCTTCGGTGCCTTCTTCGGTACACGAAACGAGCGCGCAAGCCATAAGCGCGGTGATAATAAACGCGGCAATAATTTTTTTCATTGTTTTTTCCTCCGAGTATGTTGTTTACAAATCTATAGACGAACGTTTTGCAGTTTTGTCACATATTTTTGGGAATTTCAAAATTTTTCTTCGATATGCTCTGCTTAAAAGACTCGTCATTTGTCATTGTAGCGGATTTCCCGCTAAAAGTCAATAGTGTATTTTCCGCTAAACTATAATAAGGTATACTGTTATGGGGGTGAAAAATATGCTTTACAAAAGAATACGCGATCTGCGTGAGGATAACGATCTTACACAGAAGCAAATGGGCGAGATATTATCCTGCAGTCAGCGGGTTTACAGTAATTATGAGCGCGGAGAGCTTGATATTCCAACCGAAATACTTATAAAGCTTGCCGATTTTCATAAGGTTTCGGTTGATTATCTTCTCAACCGCACCGATAAAAAGGAAACGAATAAATAAAACCGATTTGAAAGGGTCTACCCAATCAAATCGGTTTTTTGTTGTATTATAAAAACTGCTTTTCGTATTTGCGAAAAGCTTCCGTACTTCTTCACTATTCACTATTACTTATTACTTTCCAAAAATCCTGCCGATTTAGTGAAGAGTGAAAAGTGAAGAGTGAAAAAGTAAAAATCCCGCACTTGTGTGCAGGATTTTTGGTGTGGATGAATGGACTTGAACCAACGACCCCTTGCATGTCAAGCAAGTGCTCTAACCAACTGAGCTACACCCACATATTTCGTTTGCCGGATTATTCTATCATAACGGTTTGTAAAAATCAAGCCCTTTTTTATTCTAAATCAAAATTCCTTCAAATATAAATGGAACAAACGAAAGGATGTTATAATATGAAAAACCTCGCTTTGATTTATCTTGCTTTTGCTTTGATCGTTGTGACGATGCCGTTTGTTGCCGACGCGGTTATCGATAAAAGCGATGCTTTTACCGTTTCGGTGCGCTTTTCCGACGGCGTTACAGAAGAGATCGGGATAGAAGAATACGTCTTGCGCGTGCTTGCCGCAAGGGAGGGCGATATTACCGCGCTTGAGGCAAAAAAGGCTTTTGCCGTTGCGGCGCGCTCGGTTGGGATGTATTTTGCCACCTTTGGCTGTAAGCACAGTGATTTTGATTGCTGTGACAGTGGCGATTGCTGTATCGAGCTTGCGTCTGTTGCCGGTGCGAGCGAATCGACGCAAAACGCGGTGAGCGAGACCGCAGGACTTTATCTTGAAACCGACAATGCGCCGGCGCTTGCGCTTTTTACCCTTTGCGCCTCGAGCGGTACGGTGCAAAGCGACGAATTCGATTATCTCGTTTCGGTCGATTCGAACGTAAGATGCGAAAGGCACGTTACCGAAATCGACTTTACCGACGGCGAAATTCTTGATATCTTCCCCGAAGCGCGGGATGATATGAAATTCTATGCCGTTTACGGCGAAAGCAACAAGCTTTCCTTTGCGATCGTTGGCGGAAAGCAGATCGACGGTGCCGTAATATCCACGGCGCTTGGGCTTAAAAGTAAAGAAATTACCATTACGCCGACCGAAAACGGCATTAAAGCGATCTCTTATGGCGTCGGCCACGGGATGGGGCTTGATCTTTGCAATTCCGAAAGATTGGCTTTGGACGGCGTTTATTACAAAAAAATTCTCGAAATTTATTTTCCGAGGCTGAATTTAAAGGGAAACTGAATAATTTTTCCTCCTGAGGTAAACAATAGCTTTGACAAAAAACTTTCAGGGGGAAAACCAATGAACGACAACCAAGAAAACAAGGACTTGTTCGAGGGCGAGCCCAAGCGCGAGCCTTTTGCAAAAAAAGTGGCAAAATTTTCGGCGTTTATATATCTCGGATTGGCGATAACCGTTGTTATTGCCGCGACGGTCGGCATTTTCAGTATCTCTTATGATTATGATTCGAGCCTTCCGCAGATATCTATGCCCGAGATCAACCTTTCTATTCCCGAGGTTTCGATTCCTTTTGAAGAGTCCCAAAAGGAAGAATCGACCGATTATCCCGTAAACAACGAGCAAAGCGGAGTCACGCCCGACGTTTCAAAGCCCGAGCCGCCCCGTACGATGTATTACTTCCCCGTCGAGGGCGAGGTTATCAAGAATTACAGTATGGACGCACTTGTTTATTCCGAAACGATGAAGGATTACCGCGTGCATAGCGGTATCGACATCGCCTCGGCCGTGGGAGCCGAGGTTATCGCCTTTACCGACGGCGTGGTTTCGGCGGTTTCCGACGATTATTTTAACGGCACGACCGTGGTTATCACCCACGAACAGGGCGTTGTTTCCTATTATATGAACCTTGACCCGACCGTTGCCGAGGGCATCGAGGTCGGCGCCGAGGTTTTGGCAGGACAGCCTGTCGGTTACGTCGGCACAACGGCAAGAGCCGAAGCGCTCGAACCTGCGCACCTGCATTTCGAGCTTCGTGTCAACGGCTCGAATATCGATCCGTTGCCTGAATTGCCCTGAGAAAAAGAAAAGACAGAGAAGCTTCTCTGTCTTTTTTGCGTTTTTACTGTGCAAGAAGCGCTCTGACCTCTTCGTCGGTGGGGACGGAGTTGACTGCGCCGAGCTTTGAAACCGCCAAAGCGCCTGCCGCGTTTGCATATTTTGCCGAGGTAAGAATATCGCCCGTGCGGAGGTATTCTGTCGAGATTGCGGCGGTGAAAACGTCGCCTGCGGCGGTGGTGTCCACAACGGGAACGTCAAACGGCGAGATAAGATCGCAATACTTACCGTCGTAAACGTAACAACCGCGGTTGCCGAGCTTTAATACGACGTATTTGATATCGACTCTGTTGCAAAGCGCGATCGAAGCGCGCAAGCAATTTTCAAGATTGTTGGGTCTGATACCGGTTAAAATTTCGGTTTCGATCTCGTTGGGAGAGAAGATTTCCACACGCTCAAGCTGCTCCAACGGGAAATCGCGGTTTGCGGGGCCTGCATCCACGAAAAGCGGAACCGATTCGTCCGCCGCACATTTAGCCGCGGCAATGACCGCTTCGGGACGGATCTCGAATTGGGTGAGGACCGCATCGGGATAAGAGGTGGAAAAGGCGTTTTCAACGTCGATATCGCTTATTTTGGCGTTTGCGCCGCTGTATACGATAATTCTGTTGGTGCCGCTCTTTTCAAGCATAACGACCGCCAAGCCGGTTTGCTCCAAACGGTCAACGTGCACGTTACGGGTGTCAAGACCGCGCTTTTTGAAAAGCTCGATCAAGCGATCGCCGTATGCATCGTCGCCAACGCGAGAGCAAAATACAACGTCTGCGCCGAAGGAGGCCGCCGCAACGGCAGCATTTGCACCCTTTCCGCCGGGAGTAAAGGCATATTTGCCCGATGAGATCATTGTTTCGCCGGGAGCGGGGATATAGGGCGTTGAAAGCAGAAAATCGATATTCGAACTACCTGCAACAAGTATGCGTTTTGCCATTTTTGCCCTCCAAAAATACATTTATCAATTCATTTTACAACATCCGTCACCTAATGTCAAGAGGCGACGGATGTCATAACGTTTATTCTAATTCGAAAGCGCCGGTGTAGAGCATATAATACTGCCCCTTTTCGGCAAGAAGATGCTTGTGGTCGCCGCGCTCGATAATATGTCCGTTTGCAAGGACCATTATAACGTCGGAGTTGCGTACCGTGGAAAGCCTGTGCGCGATAACGAAAACCGTTCTGCCGTGCATAAGACTGTCCATGCCCTTCTGAACGATCGATTCGGTTCTCGTATCGATGCTCGAGGTCGCCTCGTCAAGGATCATAACAGGGGGATCGGCAACCGCCGCGCGCGCAATAGCAAGCAACTGTCTTTGTCCTTGCGAAAGACCGCTTCCGTCGCCCGAAAGCAGTGTGTTATAGCCGTCGGAAAGAAGCTCGATAAAGCCGTGAGCGTTTGCAAGCTTTGCCGCTGCAATACATTCCTCGTCGGTCGCATCAAGACGTCCGTAACGGATGTTTTCCATAACCGTGCCCGTGAAGAGGTGGGTATCCTGAAGAACCATACCGAGCGATCTGCGAAGGTCTGCCTTTTTTATCTTGTTGATATTTATGCCGTCGTAGCGGATCTTGCCGTCGGCAATATCGTAAAAGCGGTTGATAAGGTTGGTAATGGTGGTTTTGCCTGCACCCGTAGCGCCTACGAACGCGACCTTCTGACCCGGCTCTGCATAAAGCGTTACGTCGTGAAGCACGGTTTTTTCGGGAACGTAGCCGAAATCGACCTCCGACATTCGCACGTCGCCCTTAAGCTCGGTGTAGGTAAGCGTTCCGTCACCGTGAGGATGCTTCCACGCCCAAAGACCGGTGCGCTCGTTGGTTTCGATAAGCTCGCCGTTTTCGTCGCGCTTCGCGTTAACGAGAGTAACGTATCCGTCGTCTGCTTCGGGCGTTTCGTCCATGATCTCGAAAATACGCTTTGCACCCGCAAGCGCCATAACAACGGCGTTTATCTGCTGGGTAACCTGATTGATCGGGTTGGTAAAGCTTTTGGAAAGCTGAAGGAATGCAACCAAGCCGCCGGGGGTGAGAGATTCGGTAAGAATAACCAGCAAGCCGCCGAGCGTTGCAACGAGAATATACTGCAAATGGCTTAAATTGTTGGTAACGGGACCCAAGCTGTTTGCAAATATGTTTGCGCTTTTTGCGTTTTCGCAAAGCTCGTCGTTGAGCTCATCAAATTCCTTTTTGGTCTTTTCCTCGCGGCAGAATACCTGAACGACCTTCTGACCGTTTATCATTTCCTCGATATAACCGTTAACCTTACCGACGGATTTTTGCTGCTTAAGGAAGAACGCGCCGCTTTTTCCGCCGATCTTTTTAACGATGAACATTATCGATACTGCGGCAACGACAACGAAAAGCGTTAACCATACGTTGGTAACGAGCATTGCGAAGAATACCGCAACAACGGTACAAACAGACGAGAATATCGAAGGAATACTTTGCGATATCATCATTCTTAAGGTGTCGGTATCGTTGGTGTAGCGGCTCATCGTATCGCCGAAGGAATGGGTATCGAAATATTTAATGGGAAGCGACTGCATCTTTACAAACATCTGGTCGCGCACGTCCTTGAGCACCGATTGCGCAACGACGCACATAATGCGGTTGTATGCAAAGGTGGCCAACGCGCCGAGCGCGTAAACGATGCCGAGCACGATAATTTCCCTTAAAAGACCCGACATATCGGTGCTTTTTGCCGCAATAAGCGGATCGATATAGCCGTCGACGAGAGTTTCAAGGAACTTAGAGCCGTAAACGCCTGCCAACGAGCTGCCGACGATACATAAAACGACCAAGAAAAGGCGCCATTTATAGGCAACGAGGTAGGAAAGAATGCGCTTTACGACCTTGAAGTCCATTTTTTGTCCTGGCACGCGAACGCCGCGCATCGGGCGCATCGGTTCCTGAGGCTTTTTGTCCTGATTCATTCCTTATCCTCTCCTTTCGCCTGAGATTCATATACCTCGCGGTAGATGGTGTTGCTTTCGATAAGCTCGGCGTGAGTGCCGATTCCGTTAATTTCGCCGTTATCGACAACGATTATTCTGTCGCAATCCTGAACCGACGAGATTCTCTGCGCGATAATAAGTTTTGTCGTGCCGGGAATCTTGTTTGCCATCGTGTTGCGGAGCATAGCGTCGGTTTTTGTGTCGACTGCACTTGTCGAGTCGTCCATAATTAATATTTTGGGGCTCTTAAGCAAAGCTCTTGCAATACAAAGACGTTGCTTCTGACCGCCCGAAACGTTTGTGCCGCCCTGCTCGATAAAGGTATCGTAGCCCTCGGGGAAGCTGCTTACAAATTCGTCGGCACATGCGGCGATGCAAGCCTCCTTCATCTGCTCGTCGGTTGCATTTTCGTTGCCCCAACGGAGATTATCCTTGATAGTGCCCGAGAAAAGAACGTTTTTCTGAAGAACCATCGCAACCGAATCGCGCAATGCATGAAGATCATAATCTTTAACGTTCTTACCGCCAACGTAAACCTCGCCCTCTATTACGTCGTAAAGACGGGGGATAAGCTGAACGAGAGTCGATTTACTGCTGCCGGTACCGCCGATAATACCGATCGTTTCGCCCGATTCGATGCGGAAATTGATGTTTTTGAGTACGTTTTTGCCTTCGTTATAAGCAAAATTAACGTTTTTGAATTCGATAGAGCCGTCTGCAACCTCGGTGAGCGCACCGCTTTCGGGGGATTGAATGGTGCTTTCCTCATCAAGAACCTCGCAAACACGCTCTGCCGACGCGCGCGACATTACGATGGTAACGAAGATCATCGAGAGCGACATAAGCGACATAAGTATCTGCATGGTGTAGTTGAGCAACGCCGCAAGGTCACCAGTTTGCATATTGTCGCCGATGCCGAGCACGTTGTAATTGACGATGACCGATGCGCCGAGCCAGCTTAAAAGCAAAATACACGCATAAACCGAGATTTGCATAAGAGGCGCGTTATAGGCAAGAATTTTTTCTGCCTTGATCGAATCGTCCTTGATTTCCGAGGAAACCTCGGTGAACTTGTTGATCTCCTCTTCTTCGCGTACAAACGCCTTTACAACGCGTACACCGCGAAGGTTTTCCTGAACAACGCGATTCAATTTATCATAGCGCTTGAACATTCTTTTGAATATGGGGTGCGCTTTTATCATAATAAGCCAAAGACCGATCGCAAGGACGGGCACCGCCGCAAGGAAGATAAGCGCAAGCTTCGCATTGATGGTAAACGCCATAACAAGCGAGAAGATCATCATTGCAGGGCTTCTTACCGCAATACGGATAAGCATGTGGAAAACTTCCTGAAGACGGTTAACGTCGGTGGTCATTCTTGTTACAAGGCTCGAGGTCGAGAATTTATCGATATTTCTGAACGAAAACTCCGAAACCTTGCCGAAAAGTCTTTTGCGAAGGTTTTTTGCAAAGCCTGTGCTTGCAATCGCCGCGCTTCTGCCCGCAAACACGCCGAAAAACAGCGAAAACAGTGCGCAAACGGCAATAAGTCCGCCCGTGATAAGAATATATTTCATATCACCCTGACCGTCGTTGCCGTAAATGCCGACGTTTATGAGCTGCGCGATGAGAAGAGGGATAATTACCTCCATCAAAACCTCACCGACCATAAACAACGGCGAAAAAATGGTGTGCTTAACGTAGCCTTTTACGTTTTTAGCAAGCTTTTTAATCATTTTTTTCCTCCTCGGGAGTAAGATTATGCGTTTTCTCGGCGTTTGCCGCATTTTGCTCTATTTTTTGCGAAACCGAAAGCCATATCGCCATTTCCTCGTCGGAAATTCCCTCGCGAAGGGCGTTTTCAAACGATTGAATATGCTTTTCGTGTCTTTCGTGGATCAAAAGCGCCTTTTCCGTGAGCCTTATGCGCTTAAGTCGCGCATCGCTTTCGCATTTTTCGCGTACGACAAGCTCGTTTTTTTCCATAAGCTTTAAAATTTCGGTCATTGTCGGTCGACGAACCGAAAATTGCTTTTCGATATCGCGCTGGAAAATATCGCGGTCGCGGTTGTCGTAAAGATATCCGATCACCCATCCGTGCGTGCCCGTGCATTCAAATCCGCTTCTCGATTTGCTTGCTTCAAACGCGCGCTTTATCGCAACTGAAAGTGTTCTCACGCGGAACCCAACACTGTTTTCACGTCCCATAGTTAGCCTCCTAACAGTTAGTACCCTAACATTCTATTCTTTTTGCTCGTTTTGTCAAGAGAAAAATTATTAAATATTTGAAAAAATATTCGTAAGGTCTTGACTTTTTAAAAAATCGGTGTTAGAATAGTCTGCGCACGAAGAAGTGTGCAAAGAATATTGCGGAATTGTGTAACGGCAGCACGGCAGACTCTGACTCTGTTTGTTGGGGTTCGAATCCCTATTCCGCAGCCAAAACAAAAAACCACCACACGGTGGTTTTTTTGTTTTCCTTTGAAAATTAATATTTTTTCGTCTTTTCCTTCGCTTGCCGTCATATTATTGAACAAAACCCTTTTTTGGGAGTGATTTTTATTACACATCGCGATATTGATGAGAGAGTAAAAGAGGTTGCGCTTTACGTTGCCGATACGGGAGCCACGGTACGCGCGGCGGCAAAAAGGTTCGGTATAAGCAAAAGCACGGTGCACAAGGATATGACAAGCCGATTGAAATACATAGATCACGAGCTTTTTGCCGTTGTAAGCGCGATCCTTGAAAAAAACCGTGCCGAGCGGCATTTGCGCGGCGGCGAAGCGACGAGGCAAAAGTTCAGAAAATAAGAAAGAAGGCGCAATTTTGTTTTCGCGCCTTCTTTTTTACGGAAATGCTGTTTTCTTCCTAATATATTATATATATTACTTTCTCTGCGATGCGGCATAGAATTCCTCAAACGCGAATCCGTCGAAGGAGGGATCGCCCTCTTTGAGGTCGGCAATGCTTTCGGTAGTGCCGCCGTTTGCCATACTCTTCTTGCCTGCAAGCATGATCTTGATCGAATCGGTCATTTGCTTAACGGTTGCAAGCTTGTTTTCCTTGCCTGCCATATATGCGCAGACCTGCTTGAGCATTGCTTCATAAACCTTGTTGCTGTCGATCTTATATGCAAAGCTTGTTTTGCTTGTCATTACGAGAGCGGTGGAGGGCTGCCATCCCTTTTTGCAGATGTGGTAGCAAGCCGAAGCACCGTTTTCGAAAAGCACGTAAAAGCTGTCGCAGGGCACGTCGCCAACGGTATTGGTGCCGAGATAACGGGTGGAAACGGGAGTTACGTCACCGAGGAAGCCCATTATCGATTCAACCGCGTGGATCGCATAGTTGAATTCGTCCACACCAACCATAACCGAAATGTGGATAATATTGCCTCTTTCCTCTTCGGGAATCGCAAAGAAGGATTCGTGCTCATAGGTATAGCGCATTGCGCTCGTGCCGAGAATTACCTTGCCCTGAGAAGCGAGCTCCTCGAAGATCTTAACGTCCTTAAGGTTACCTGCAAGAGGCTTATCGATAAATACGGGAACACCTGCTTCGATAAAGGGCATTGCTTGCTTAACGTGATTATCCCAGTTGCAGCTTTGAATAAACGCGATGTCGATATCCTTTGCCATTTCGGAAAGATCGGTATAACGCTTGTCAAGACCGAATTTTTCGATAAAGGTGTTGACCTCGTCGTCGGTACGGAAGGCGTCGTTATAGATCGCGGTGTATTTGCCTTCATCGCCCTTTAAAAGAATCTCGGCGAAGGAGGGTGCGTGGGACGTGTCGATGTTAACGGTACCAATTCTGAACATATCATTATTATCCTTTCGAATAGTTTTGTATATACCTTAATTCGTGTCAGCTATACAATAAAATACCATATTTTTCGGCGACATGTGCGTCGAAAAATATACCTTGGATGTTCGCGAGTGTCGAGTGTGAAGCACGAGGCGCGAGGCGCGAGTGCACGAACATCACAAAGCTCCGCCGTGCGGATATGGGGTCCCTAAAAATCCTTGGATTTTTGGGGAGAGCTATTAAAGCGACGCAATTGATGCTCTTAATTTTTCTGCAAGCTCTTGGAATTTAGCCAGCTTTTCTTTTTCCGCGTTAACGACCTTTTCGGGCGCCTTGGAAACGAATTCTGCGTTGTTGAGCTTACCCTGAGCGCGCTTGATTTCGTTTTCTGCGGTTGCAAGCTCCTTGGTAAGACGTTCGCGCTCTGCATCGGTATCGACGATATCGGCAAGAGGAAGGAAAATTTCGCAAGCGTTGGTAACGATACGAACGGTTCCCTCGTCATCGCACTTATCGACAACGGTAATGCCGCTTGCCGATGCAAGACGGGTGAAGAAGGGCTCTTTATCCGCAAAAAGATCCTTTTCCGCGGTTGCGATGATAACGTTTGCCAATCTCTTGGGAGGAACGTTCATTTCTGCACGGCGGTTTCTGATTGCACGGATGGCGGTGAGCATAATTTCCATCGTGCGCTCTGCTTCGGGGAAGTTAAGCGAATCGTTAACGGTGGGATAATCCGAGATCATAATGCTTTCGCCCTTATGAGGCAAGGAAAGCCAGATTTCTTCGGTGATGAAGGGCATAAAGGGATGCAAAAGCTTTAAGGTGTTCGAGAGAACGTAGGTAAGGGTGTTTTGAGCGGCAACGTTGGAGTCGCTTCCCTTTTCCTGCAATCTCGGCTTTACAAGCTCGATATACCAGTCGCAGAATACGTCCCAAATAAAGTCGTAAAGCTTCGAAACGGCAATGCCAAGCTCGTATTTGTCGATATTTTCTCTTACCTCGCCTACAACGCGGTTGTAAAGCGAGAGAACCCATTTATCCTCTTCTGCGAGGTTAGCGGTATCGATATTTTCGGTATCGCAGTCGCGATCGAGATTCATCATAACGAATCTTGCGGCGTTCCATATCTTGTTTGCGAAGTTACGCGAAGCCTCGAAGCGCTCGTCGGAAATACGCATATCGTTTCCGGGGCTGTTGCCGGTTGCAAGAGTAAAGCGCAATGCATCTGCGCCGTAGGTCTTGATAACCTCGAGCGGGTCGATACCGTTACCGAGCGATTTCGACATCTTTCTGCCGAGTGCGTCACGAACAAGACCGTGAATAAACACGTCGGTAAAGGGCTTCTTGCCGGTGTGTGCAAGACCCGAGAAGATCATTCTCGATACCCAGAAGGTGATGATATCGTAGCCGGTTACAAGAGTATTTGTAGGATAGAAGCGCTTGAAGTCCTCGGCATCCTCGTTGGGCCAGCCCATTGTCGAGAAGGGCCAGAGTGCAGAGGAGAACCAGGTATCGAGCGTGTCGGGATCCTGAGTCATCGGCTTGCCGCACTTCGGGCAGGTTGCGGAATCTTCCTTGGTAACGACCAATTCGCCGCAATCGTCGCAATAGAATGCGGGAATTCTGTGACCCCACCAAAGCTGACGGGAGATACACCAGTCGCGGATGTTTTCCATCCAATAGAGATAGTTTTTAGAGAATCTGTCGGGAATGAAGCGGATATCGCCGTCCTTTACCGCATCGATTGCGGGAACAGCCAACGGCTTCATCGAAACGAACCACTGCTTGGAGATCATAGGCTCGATAACGTGGTGGCAGCGGTAGCAGGTGCCGACGTTGTGCTTGAGAGGCTCGACCGCCTTCAAAAGACCTGCCTCCTCGAGGTCTGCAAGGATCGCCTTGCGTGCTTCGGCGGTGGTCATGCCTGCATATTTACCGCAGTCAAGCACCTCGGGCTCGCCAACAGCGGCGGTGCCGCGTGCGAGGCTTTCCTCGTATGCCGCCTTGTCGGAAGCACCCGTCATCTTGCCGTCGTAGGTAAACACGCGTACCGAGGGGAGGTTGTGACGTTGGCCTACCTCATAGTCGTTGGGGTCGTGTGCAGGGGTGATCTTAACGACACCGGTACCCTTTGTCATATCTGCGTGCTCGTCGCAGACGATGGGAATTTCTTTATTGATCAACGGCAAAAGCACGTGGCAGCCGTGAAGATGTGCATAACGGGGGTCTTCAGCGTTGATAGCAACGGCGGTATCGCCGAGCATGGTTTCGGGACGGGTGGTGGCGAGCTCAAGATATTCGCCGGTTTCCTTTACGGGATAAAGAAGGTGATAGAAATTACCGTTCTGATCGTCGTATTCAACCTCGGCATCCGAAATAGACGTCATACAGGTGGTGCACCAGTTGACCATACGGTTTCCGCGGTAGATAAGGCCTTCGTTATAAAGCTTTACGAAAACGTCCTTGACCGCTTCGCTGCAGCCCTCGTCGAGAGTAAAGCGGCGCTTTGTCCAGTCGCAAGAGGAGCCGAGCTTTTTAAGCTGCTCGCAGATTCTGCCGCCATAGGTGTTGTTCCAATCCCAAGCGCGTTCCAAAAAGCCCTCTCTGCCGAGATCCTCCTTGGTAATGCCCTCTTTGCGCATTGCTTCAACGATCTTTGCTTCGGTAGCGATAGACGCGTGGTCGGTACCGGGGAGCCAAAGAGTTTCAAAGCCGCACATTCTCTTGTAACGAACGAGAATGTCCTGCAAGGTATTGTCGAGCGCGTGGCCCATATGGAGCTGACCTGTGATATTGGGGGGAGGCATTACGATAGAAAACGCTTCGCTTCCCTCTTTTGCATTGGGTTTAAAGTAACCCTTCGAATCCCATTCGGTGTATAACCTCTCCTCGAACTCGGCAGGGTTATACTTCTTTTCAAGTTCTTTCATAATTTATATACCTCGGATTATTTTTTCAAAACGTTCATAACAAGGCCGGTCTTGAGCTTGGGATAGAAATATGTGCTCTTCTGGGGCATCTTGTCGCCTGCGAGCGCAACCGCCTTGATCTGGCTTACCTTGGTAGCGTTGATAAGGAACGCGCCCGTTGCCTTGCCCGACTTAACCGATTCGATAGCCTCGTCCATCGAACGGGTGTAGCGTAAATTGATCTGGTTAGCCATATTTTCCTTGTCGATGCCCAAAGCGTTTTCGAGCACGTAGGAGTGAAGGATGCTTACGTCGAGATCGCTGTATGCTTCGCTTCTGCCGTCGATGATCTCCAAAGCGTTCTTCTTCAATTCCATAAGGAGGAAATCGTCGCCGCCGGTGTAAAGCGCGAAGGTGTGGCCGTTAACACCCTTTTCAAGTGCCGCTTCAAGCTCGCTCATAGGAAGCTCTGCCGTCTTGAATCTGCCCTTGCACTTGCGGACGATATCGTCGCGGTCAACGGGCTTGTCAACGATAAGACGGTGGGTCGGGAAAACTACCAAGCCCTTGTCGTCCATATCGACGAGCGTCATCATAACGCAGCTTGCATCTGCGCCCTCGGGGGGATTTTCAAGTCCGCGCTTGTAGTTAAGAGCGGTTTCATATCTGTGGTGACCGTCGGCAATGAACAGCTGCTTGTCGATAAGAGTTGTCATTACGGTAAGGATATCCTTGTCGCTGTCGATCTTCCAAAGAGTGTGGGTAACCTCTTCCTCGTCGGTAAAGCGGCAAATAGGCTCTTCTGCGGTCTTGCTTGCGAGGATCTTTGCGATCTTCTTGCTGCTGTCGGAATAAAGCGAATAGATCGACGAGAAGTTGCAGCCCGTGCCGCGCATAAGGTTAAGACGGTCCTGCTTTGCCTTGGTAAGGGTCTCCTCGTGGGGGAGAATTACTCTTTCGGAGAATTCGCAAAGCTCAACCAAGCAGATCATACCGGTAAGGCAATAATCCTTTCCCGCAACGTTGAATTCTTCGCGGTAAACGTAAATGCCTGCTTCCTCATCGCGTGCAAGGATTCCCGATTCAAGCCAGGAATTCAAAATTCTGCCTGCATCGTTATATCTGTCCTCGCCCACGGGGAGCTCAAGACGTACAACGTTGTATTCGTTTCTGTTAATAAGTGCTTCTCTTTCGTTTTCCGAGATGATATCGTAAGGAGGACATACACAGTTTGCGATATCGCCTGCCTTTTCGGTAAATCTCAATGCCTTGATCGGCTTAATTACTGCCATTTTCTTAATTAGCGCTGCTTTTGCGCTTCCCTTTCCTTTATTAAGCTGTTTTTATTTACTCTTTAAACGGGCAAAGCTGCCCATAATACGTTTTACGCTTCCGTTTTTGAATTCGATCTCGTAAAGCACGTCGCCGCCCATCGGTGTGGCGCTTAAAATCTCGCCCTCGCCGAACATCGGGTGGATAACCGCGCTTCCTGCCGCAAAATACTTAGGCTTTTCCACATTCTGTGCATTTGCGCGTATATTTTCAAGATATTTACTGCGAACCTCTGCGCTGTTTACCGTTTGCTGAGGCGATTGGTAGGAATAATTCGATTTCGTTCCCAATCCCTTGAAATCACGCGATTTTTCGGGTATCTCGTTTGCAAACCGCGACATTTTTCGCATCTCGGTTCTGCCGTAAAGCATACGTGAATCGGTATTTATAAGGAAAAGCTCCTTCTTTGCGCGGGTTACCGCAACGTAGGCAAGGCGTCTTTCCTCTTCTATCGCGCGTTCGCCCTCGTTAAAGGATTGCGCCGACGGGAAAAGCCCTTCCTCGAAGCCGGGAATGAAAACGGTATCGAATTCAAGTCCCTTTGCCGAGTGGACAGTCATTAACGAAACCGATTCGCTGCCCGAATCGTAGTTATCAAGGTCGCTCACGAGCGAAATTTCGTTCAAAAACTCTGCAAGAGTCGGATTTTCCGCCGTTTCCTCGAAAAGCTTTGCGGAGGAAACCAATTCAAGCACGTTTTCTTCCCTTTCGACTCCGTCGTCCTCCTCGGCGAGCATCAGTCGGTAGCCGGTTGCCTCGATAACCTCGGAAACCGTTGCCGAGAGGGAGTGAGTATGTGCAAACTCGCGCATTTTCTTTATAAGATCGGTAAAGACCTTAAGCTTTTGGGATGCGCGCTGCAATTCGGGATAATTTTGCGCGTTGTCGATGACAGAAAACAACGCGGTGCCGTTTTCGTCCGCAAGATTCGACGCTCTTTCGACCGTCGTTTCGCCGATCGCGCGCTTCGGCACGTTGATTATTCTTTTTAACCTTACGGTGTCGCTCGGATTGGCGATAACCGAAAGATAAGCAAGGATATCCTTTATTTCGCGTCTTTCATAGAACCTTAATCCGCCGAAGATCTTATAAGGGATGCGCTTTTTCACAAACGCCGTTTCAAGCGATTGCGAAAGCGCGTTTACGCGATAGAGGATTGCAAAATCCGAATAGCTTTTGCCGGATTCGACTCTTTTTTGAATGGTGTCGCAGATAAATTCGGCTTCTGCAGATTGGTTGTCGAACTTTCTTAAATGAACCTTTTCGCCGTCCTCGGCTTCGGTCCAAAGCTCTTTTCCCTTTCGGTCGACGTTGTGAGATATAATTCCGTTTGCGGCGGTAAGAATGTTGCCTGCCGAACGGTAATTTTGCTCAAGACGTATTGTTTTTACGTTGTTATAGGATTTGTCAAAGCCAAGTATGTTTTCAACCGTCGCACCGCGGAAGGAATAGATCGATTGATCGTCGTCACCCACAACGCAAACGTTTTTGTGCTTGCCCGAAAGGAAGGAAACAAGCTTGCTTTGCGAGGGGTTGGTATCCTGATATTCGTCCACGAGTATATATTTGAATTGCTCGCGGAAGATATCAAGCACATCGCGGTGTGTTTCGAAAAGGCGGTTGGTGAGCATTATTATATCGTCAAAGTCAAGCGCGTTTGCGCTCTTAAGCTTTTCCTGATATTTTTTATAAACCAACGCCATGCGCTTGTTGTTAAGGTCAAACCCCGAATCGAGCGAAAATTCCTCGGGCGAGCGGTCGGATTCCTTCGCCATCGATATAACGTGCATAATATGCTTCGGAGGAAGCAGAGATTCGGGAATATTTTGTTCTTTTATTATCGATGTGATAAGCTTTTTGCAATCGTCGGTATCGTAAATGGTAAAATCGTTCTTATAGCCCAATCGGTCGATAAATCTGCGAAGAATCCTTACACAGATCGAATGGAAGGTACCTGCCCATATATCGCGCGCGGCTTCGCCAAGCGTTTTTTCCAAGCGCTCCTTAAATTCCTTTGCCGCCTTGTTGGTGAAGGTAATGCAAAGCACCCGATAAGGATGTGCAGGCTCGACAGCGCACATTTTAAGCATTTCGCGGACGTGTTCCCTTTTGCCGTTTTTGACGACCGATTGCATCATCGGGACAAGCGTCGAGACGTTTTGCGGAAGCGCCTTATCGCAGGATGCGCGTCCGAAAAGGATGATGTTTGCAATACGGTTGACGATAACGGTAGTTTTGCCGCTTCCCGCGCCCGCAAGAACGAGCAAGGGCCCCTCGGTAGAGAAAACCGCTTCCCTTTGCTTGGGGTTTAAATATGAAAAATATTTATCGAAAAGCTGCCGTTTCAGGCTGTCGAATTCGTGTGTGCCCTGCATCTGATAAGACTCCATACTATAATAGACTATATTATAATATAAAGGAAATCAAATTGCAATACAAAATAAAAAAAACAGAAAACAAACGTAACGGACGGCGACTTTTGGCGGTTTGGTTTGTTAAATATTAACGAATTTGCAAAAACGGGAAAAATACTCTTGCAATTTTACTTTTTGTCGGTTATAATGTATGCATCACAATAGGGCTAAAACGCCCAAAAGAAAAAATAAGGAGATTATCATGAAGAAATTACTCGCGTTTCTTCTCGTAGCTACCATGATCGTTGCTATGTTTGCGATCCCCGCAGCAGCAGACGATACTGTTAACTATCAGGAAGAATTCAAGTACACCGACAAAGCCCCCAAGGTAGACGGTAAGGTAAACAAAGGCGAATACGGCACCCGTCCTATTCACTCCTATCCCGATGACAAGGAACAGTTTGTAGACACCGAACACAACCAGTACAGCGAATCTGACTGGGATTTCGAATTCTACGGCACTTGGGACAAAGATTACATTTACATGGCATGGGTTCTTAACACCGAAACCCACATCTGTATCCCCGAAGTTGACCAGAACGCCAACGGTTCTTGGGGCGAAGAAGACTACGGTTACATGTGGATGTACTCCTGCGTACAGTTCATTTTCACCCCCGGCGCTCCCGCTAAGGGCGAAACTCTTTACCAGTCCAGCCAGTACGGCGGCGACTACCTCGAAGTAGGTCTTGCACTCACCGCTGAAAACAATCCTATCCGTATTGCATGGAGCAAGCCCGTAGCTGCTTCCGCTCTTGACCCCAACGAATGGGACGCTTCCATCGTTCGTGACGATGCAGCAAAGACCACCACTTATGAAGTAAGAATTCCCTGGAGCAAGTCCGGTATCGCTAAGGTTGGTAACGGCGCTCAGTTCGGCTTTACCTATGCTGTAGCAGCTCAGGAATACAATACAAAGCCCGGTATGATCGAATGGCAGAACGGCGTTCTCTCCGCTAAGGATGCTGACAGCGCAGCTGTTATCACCCTCACCGGCGCTCCCGACGAAGGCATTTCCGATATCATTCCCGAAACTCCCAAGACCGAAGGCACCCTTCCCGAAGCAGCTAAGGATGCAGTTCAGATCGCTATCGATGGCGTTAACATGTCCATCACCGGCGAAAAGGCATACCTCTACACCAATCCCGCAACTGTTATTGATAACAACAACGGTTGGGCAACCTCCATCCTTCTCGCTCCCGTTGACGGCGAAACCGATGTTTACGAAGTAGTTGAAACCAAGACCGGTAGCGGCGAAAAGTTCTCCTTCGATTCCGAAATTGCTGACGGCATGATCGCTATTACCGTTCACTCTGACGGTACCGGCGTTGGTCAGGATCGCTCCGCAGCAGCTAAGGCTCTCGGCGTTGGCGACAAGCTCGGTCTCTTCGGCGTTGACCTCGAAAAGGCTGACACTGTCTACACCAATGCAATGCTTTACGTGATCGGCGGCGAAACCGAAGATCCCGGCGTTGACAATTCTGAAGACGTTTCCACCGAAACCTCCGAAGACGTTTCCACCGAAACCTCTGAAGATGCTTCCACCGAAGTTTCTGAAGACGCTTCCACCGAAGCTTCCGAAGACGCTTCCGCTGCTACCTCTGAAGAAGCTTCCACCGAAGCTTCCACCGACGCAGCTACCACCGACGAAGAAGGCAGCCTCCTCTGGCTCTGGATCGTTATCGGCGTTGTAGTTGTTGCAGGCGTAGCTGTTGCAGTTGTAGTTGTTTCCAAGAAGAAATAATTTAAATTGAACATACTGCTCGTTTGAGCGACTGTAAAGAACCTCCGTTTTTCGGAGGTTCTTTTTTGCGCACTTTTGGGCCCTGCTTTTTCTTGACATTGTAAAGAAAATGGTGTAAAATTATGCTGAATAGTTATAATAATTCAAGGGGGAATATAAATGGAGCCGTTTGGTTATAAATCGATCAATGCACAGACAAGAAGCTCCTTCCCCGCAGAGGTTTTAAGACAAGCCGCCGCGGCAGGAAATATAAGGGTATCGTCATACCTTTCTAACAGATTAGACCTTAGAGGCAAAACGCTTTTGTCCTTTGGCGAAATAACCGACAGGCATTGCGAATGCGCCGTTTCGGTTTATCGAAACGATAGCGGAAGCTGGAAATTGGGCTTGCATATTGCCGACGTTGACGAATACGTATGTGAAGGCTCGCCGTTGGACGAAGAGGCAAAATTGCGCCGCGGTGCAATCCGCAACGGTCTTGGGGAAATGGAGATGCTTCCCCCGACGATAGTTAACGACGTTTGCGACCTTCAGGTTGGAAAGGACCGCTTGGCTGTTTCTGTATTTATGGACGTGAGTGCGAGCGGTGCGCTTGAGGGTATCTCCTTCGAGGAATCGGTTGTGCGCGTTGCCGAAAAGTGCTCATATGACGAGCTTGATCATCTTGGTATCGCAAACGATAAATCCTCGATACACGCTCTGCGCGAGAAATATGCCCCGTATATGGGCATCTTGCTTGATATGTACGAGCTTGCGGCCATTTTCTGCGCTAAGCGCCGTGAAAGAGGCGGTCTTGACTGCACCGTCTTCCGCCGCAACTTTGCCCGTAATTCCGCGGGTAATATTGAGTTTGATTTTGCTCAGGAGCCCGATGCACGCGCAATGGTGCGTGAGCTTGGCTATTTTGCCGCAGAGGCGATCGGTAATTATATGCGCGAACGCGAATTGCCTTGTATTTATATCGGTCAGGAAACCTTGGACAAAACTGCACTTGATTTTCTTGGTGCGCTTGTCGGCGAAACGAAAAAAGACCTGCCCGACCACGAAAGGGCGGCTGAAATTGCCGATCTTGCAAAGGGATCGCGCTATTACGGCTTTGTTTGCACCGCAATAAGGCGTGCGCTTCCGTGTGCGACCTTTTCGGACGAGCCTGTTTTCAATTCTATCGGCGCGACCGATCATTTGGTTTCTTTTATACATCCCACAACAAGGTATTCGTCGTTGCTCACGCTCAGAATGATAAAAAACGGCATTCTTGCATCGGGGGATGCGAAAAACCTTAATCTTAACAGATATCGCAAAATCGCAAGCAACGCCGCAGAAAACGCGAACGAGGCAGAAGGTGTTATTTGTAACGCGCAGAAGAGTTACTTTATCGCATCTGCCGAGGAATTCGTCCAAAACAACGCTTCGACGGTGCACAAGGGCTTTCCTTTCAGAAAACGCGAAAACGGCGACGTTTCGGTTATGCTTGTCTGCGGACTTATCGCAACTGTACCTTTTAAGCATCTTGAAGGGCTTGATCTTGTTATTGGTGCAGATTATGATTTCGAGCTTCTTGACTTTGCCGAAGAAAAAGCGGTCGTATACGTAAATCCCTGCAATTAATGTTCCACGTGAAACAAAAAACACAAAAAGGTTAAAAACGTTTCACGTGAAACAATCGAATGGAGAATAGATTTGAAGAAAATTTTAATTTCGATACTGCTGTTACTTGCATTTGTGATGGCAGTCGCTTGCGAAAACGTAGAATATCCCGAAGATTCCTCTGTAATAATGCCGGAGTCGTCAGAGGATATATATGAGAAGCTCGAAAGCCAGCTTCCGCCGCCGATCGAAGAATCGGAAGGCGAGGTAAAAAAGCAGTCGTTTGTCATCGCAACCGATAAAAAGGAAGTGTTTATCAATGAAGAGGGCGCATCCGGTTCGGTAAACAGAGCGGTCGAGAAGCGAAACAACTTTCTTTTTGATACCTATGGCGCGCAAATAAGCGTTAAAGAGGTTAAGAGCGCCGATCTTACCAAATCGCTTAAAGAAACGCTTGAATCGGGGCTACATTACTGTGATATGATCTCGGTTTCGGCAAAAGAGACCGTAAAGCTTATGAACGCAGGCCTTTTGTCCGATATGAACACGCTGCCGGATTTCGATGCGACAAGCGAATATTTCGATGAGGATAACGCCACTCGCTTGGCGACGAACAATACTCTTTATATGCTAGTCGACCCAACGGTACAGTATTACGAAGAAGAATACGTTATGTTTTATAACCGTAATCTTACCGCAAAGAGTGTCGAAAAAAACCCCGAAACCCTTGCGCTGCAAGGAAAGTGGACTTGGGACACCTTTAACGAGGTATGCCGCGAAACGGCGCCCGACGTATATAACCAATCGACGAGTGACCTTCAAAACGATGTGTTCGGTTTCGGCGCATATTACAACGTCGGCACACTTCCCTTGGTGATGTGGACCGCAAGCGGGCAACGTATGATCGATAATACCTATAAAACCGCTGTCGGCCTTTCGATGTCTGTCGAAGAGGTGCAGACCGCCGCAAAGCCGCTTCGCGATATCTATAACACACGCGGCAGATTGCCCTTGGAGGGCGAAGACGTTGCAAATGCCTTTAAAAACGACCGTTTGTCCTTTATGGTGCATAAATTCTCGTATTTTTACACCTTGCGTAACGAAGATGCGGATAAGTACGGAATTTTGCCGATTCCCAAGCAAAACGAGGAGCAAGAGGAATATTATTGCCTCTTATCGAGCGATGCGCGCGTAATCTCTCTGCCGCGAACCATGGATTTTCAGAGCGACGATAAAAGACGCTTCGTTTCGGTGGTTTTGGCGGCTACCTGTGCCGCAGGCGGCGAAACCGTTAAGTCCGCTTTTGTAAACGAGCATATCGGAACCTATCTTTTCAATAACGAGGAAACGGTTTTGTTTACGATGATATGCGATTCCGCAACCTTTGATTTTTCGACGGTTTACGGCAGTGTTATCGGCGAAATCCGCCGCCCCACGACCGATGCTATCGTCGATTACGTTGAATTCGGCTCGGCGATAAGCAGTTCTATTTCGCGTTCGCTTACAGCGTTTAACAAATATTCTGCCGAGAAATTCAAATAAAATTCGAAAACCCCTTGAATTGCAATACTTTTTGTTATATAATAAGCTGATTTGGGATGTTTTCCCAAACGATTCCTTTGTCAAAAAAATTAATTTCATACAAAAACAGGAGAAAAACAAATGAACGCAAAAAAGTCTGTTGAAGATCTCAGAGTTGCCGGCAAGCGCGTACTCGTTCGTTGCGATTTCAACGTTCCTCTTAAGAATGGTGTGATCACCGACGAAAACCGTATCGTTGCTGCACTCCCCACTATCGAATTCCTTCTCGATCAGGGCGCAAAGGTTATTCTTTGCTCTCACCTTGGCAAGCCCAAGGGCGAACCCAAGCCTGAATATTCTCTCGCTCCCGTTGCAGTACGTCTTGCTGAAAAGCTCGAAAGAGACGTTGTTTTCGCGGCTGACGACTGTGTAGTAGGCGAAAACGCTAAGAAGGCAGTTGCTGAAATGGAAGACGGCGACGTAGTTCTTCTTCAGAACACCCGTTACCGCGCAGAAGAAACCAAGAACGGCGAAGTTTTCTCCAAGGAGCTCGCTTCTCTCTGCGATATCTTCGTTAACGATGCATTCGGCGCAGCACACAGAGCTCACTGCTCTATCGTTGGCGTTGCTTCCTACGTTGAAGAATCTGCAAACGGCTTCCTTATGGCTAAGGAAATCAAGTTCCTCGGCGATGCTGTAAACAATCCTGTAAGACCCTTCGTTACCATCCTCGGCGGCGCAAAGGTTGCAGATAAGCTTGCTGTTATCGAAAACCTCCTTACCAAGGCAGATGCTCTTATCATCGGCGGCGGTATGGCATATACCTTCCTCAAGGCTCAGGGCAAGGAAGTTGGCTTGTCCCTCGTTGACAACGAAAAGATCGACTACTGCAAGGAAATGCTTGAACGCGCAAAGAAGAACGGCGTTGAAATCCTTCTTCCCGTTGACTGCGTAGTTACCAAGGAATTCCCCAATCCTATCGATGCACCCGTTGATACCAAGATCGTTGGCGTTGACGAGATCCCTGCTGATATGGAAAGCCTTGATATCGGTCCCAAGACCCGTGAGCTTTATGCAAGCAAGGTTAAGACCGCAAAGACCGTTGTTTGGAACGGACCTATGGGCGTATTTGAAAACCCCACCTTCGCACAAGGCACTATCGCAGTTGCAAAGGCACTTGCTGAAACCGATGCTACCACCATTATCGGCGGCGGCGACTCTGCAGCAGCAGTTAACATCCTCGGCTTCGGCGACAAGTTGAGCCACATCTCCACCGGCGGCGGCGCTTCTCTCGAATACCTCGAAGGCAAAGAGCTTCCCGGTATCGCTGCAATGACTGATAAATAATCCCCAAAAACGGCAAGCGTTTTTAGGGACCCCATTCCAACCCCAAAAACGGCAAGCGTTTTTAGGGACCCCATATCCGCGCGGCGGGGTTTTGTGATGA
>JAFYON010000037.1 GCA_017560145.1 Clostridia bacterium
ATTCACTATGACCGCAATTAAAACCGTTGACCTAACGAAGCGGTACAAGGATATAACCGCCGTTGACGGCTTGAATATAGAAATCGAGCAAGGCGAATTGTTTTCGCTTCTCGGTGTTAACGGCGCGGGTAAAACCACAACCGTGAAAATGCTTTCCTGCCTTACGCAACCGACAAGCGGAAACGCGTTTTTGAACGGAAAAAGCATTTTGACCGAGGAATACGCCGTGAAATCGCAAATAGCGGTATCTCCGCAGGAAACGGCGGTTGCGTGCGGCTTGACTGTGCGCGAAAATCTTGAGCTGATTTGCGGTGTTCACGGATTTTCGAAGGAAAAGCAAAACGAAAAAATATCTGAAATGACAAAAACGTTCGGGCTCGACACGGTAATAAACAAAAAGGCAGGCAAGCTTTCGGGCGGATGGCAACGCAGATTGAGTATTGCGATGGCTTTGATAAGCGAACCGAAAATTTTGTTTCTCGACGAGCCGACCTTGGGCTTGGACGTCCTTATTCGGCACGAGCTTTGGGAGCTTATTCGCTCATTGAAGGGCAAAATAACCATAGTTCTCACAACGCATTATATGGAGGAGGCGGAAGCGCTTTCCGACCGAATCGCAATTATGAAGGACGGAAGGCTTGTTGCTTGTGATACCGCCGACAACCTAAAAGCGTTTGCAAACGCAAAAGACTTCGAGCAAGCGTTTGTTAATATTGTAACTGGGGTGTCGGAATGAGAATGCTCACCTTTGCAAAGCGCAACGCGAAAGAAATACTGCGCGACCCGATAAATCTGATCTTCGGTATCGGGTTTCCCGTTGCGTTGATTTTATTGTTAAGCGCGATACAATCGAACATACCCGTTGAGCTTTTTGAAATTAACCGTCTTACCCCGGGCATTTCGGTTTTCGGCTTGGCGTTTATGTCGCTGTTTTCGGCAACGCTTATCGCCAAGGACAAAGGCAGTTCGTTGCTTCAACGGTTATACACCACACCGCTTACCTCAACCGATTTTATTCTCGGCTACACTCTGCCGATAATACCGATATCGATTGCGCAATGCATTGTTTGTTATATCACCGCAACCCTTTTCGGCTTGAATATAACGGTCAACGTTCTATACGCAATATTGTTCATCATCCCGGTTTCGATACTTTATATAGCCCTGGGATTGCTTTGCGGAAGTCTGTTTACCGATAAGCAGGTCGGCGGCATTTGCGGAGCGTTGCTGACAAACCTTTCGGCATGGCTTTCGGGTGTTTGGTTCGATATCGAGCTTGTCGGCGGAGTTTACGAAAAAATCGCCGATGCGCTCCCCTTCATTCATGCGGTTAAAATGGAACGCGCATTGCTTTCGGGCGATATTTCGGGCATCTTTCCTCATATTTGGTGGGTGATCGGATATTCCGCCGCATTGCTCGCCCTGTCAATTTTAATTTTCCTTCGACAAATGAAAAAACAATAAAGGCTTTCGAATATGAAATATAATTTGATAATCGACAAAACGCGCGAGGAAGAAATTATCGCGATCGTTAAAGCACCGAGCACGCTTACCGAGCAAATCGAAAATCTGGTTTTGGCACACACCGGCAACGACAAAATAGTCGGATTTGACGACGACGGAATGAAGCAGCTTAAATTTTCCGAAATCGAATGCATTACGGTGATCGACCGCAAAATGACCGCTATCGACACACAAGGCAACAAATACCACATTAACCAACGCTTGTTCGAGCTTGAAGAAATACTTCCCTCCTATTTCATTCGTATAAACAAATCCACCATCGCGAACGAAAACCGCATACTTCGGTTCAACACCGTCTTCAGCGGTGGGGTAGACGCAATTTTTATGTGCGGCTTTAAGGATTACGTTTCGAGAAGATGCTTTGCGGAAATTAAACGGAGGTTGGGTATATAATGAAAAAATTTATTAGTGGTTTTCTTCAACGCGGACTTATTGCTTGTGGCTTCGGCCCGATAATTTTGGCAATCGTTTACGCTTGTATCCAAGCAAACGGAACGATTGACACCTTAACCGTAAACGAGGTCGTTTTGGGCGTTTTGACCTCGGCTCTGCTCGCCTTTATCGCGGGCGGAATCAACGCCGTTTATCAAATCGAGCGCCTTCCCCTAAGCTTGTCGGTTTTGATTCACGGAGTGGTTTTGTATATCGACTATATCGTCATATATCTTATAAACGATTGGATGGAATCGAATTTCATCCCCCTTCTCGTTTTCACAATATGCTTTGTAATCGGGTTTGCGCTTATTTGGGCGATAATCTATTTTACCACAAAGAAAAGCACCGACAAGCTCAACCAAAGGCTTGCCGAGCACCAAAAAATTTCCAAAGACGCAATTGAAGATTAGGCGATCGGTGCCGAGGTCAACGCCTCGGCACCTTTGATTTTTAGCGCAAACCTACTTGAAATATAAACGTTTCTTTGTTATAATACCTTCAAACCACAAAAGGATGCACTAATATGTTTTTCAGAAAAAAGGTCAAGCACGAACCCGTTTGGCTTATCGTTGGGCTTGGAAACCCCGGAAAGAAATACGAATACACACGCCACAACGCAGGCTTTTTGGCTATTGATCATATCGCAAAAAAGCAGGGTGTTGAGATCGACGAAAAGGGCTTTGACGCGCTTTATACCTTTTGCCGCATCGGCGAAAACGAATGTCTTCTTTTAAAGCCGCAAACCTATATGAACAACAGCGGACAAGCGGTTATTCAGGCGATGGAACGCTTTAACCTTACACCCGAAAGGCTTCTTGTTATCACCGACGACGTTTCCTTTAACGTCGGCAGCGTGCGTATCCGCAAAAACGGCAGCTCGGGCGGACAGAAGGGCGTTAACGATATTATCGAAACTCTCGGCACGCAGGAGTTCCCCCGCATAAAGGTCGGCGCAGGCAAGCGCCCCGAGGAGACCCCGATGGTCGATTGGGTTTTGGGGCTTTTCTATGACGAGGAGCGCGAGATGCTTGATTCGGCTATCGAAAACGTATCGCTTGCGGTCGAGCTGATCGCGAACGGCAATTTCGATCTTGCGATGAGCAAATACAACAAAACGGTTTGATGTGACTACATCGTGAGTGTTTATGGCTTTTTCGCCGTATAAATTCATAGAAAGAAGGGGCAAAATAATGAGACGAGTCAAAGCACTTGCATTTTTATTGGCATTTATATTTATCGTAGGTTGTACTGCGAACGAAACCGAGCAGACAGTCTCAGAATCTTCGATTGCCGAGAACGAATCTTCCTTCGAGGCTTCATCGGAATGCGCGAGCTCCGATTATGTAAGCGAGCAGAGCGATGAAAGCGCAAATTCTTCGGAAGAATCGAGCGAAGAGGAAAGCTCCGTGCCCGATGAAAGCGACGTAATATCGAACCCCGACGAAAGCGAAGATAATACGGGAGAATCAAGCGATACGACGAGCAACGACCCGAGTGACGACCCGAGTGACGACCCGAGTGACGATCCGAGTGACGATCCGAATAACAACGCAAGCGGCGATAAAGACAACGATGCCGAGCCCGAAGCGGTGCACGATATCGAGTTATTGATCCCGCCGACAGAATCGGTACCCGCAAGACAGTTTACTCTTTTCGACCACGCTGTATTTGA
>JAFYON010000038.1 GCA_017560145.1 Clostridia bacterium
AAAGGCATACCTCGTAAACACCGGCTGGAACGGCACCGGCAAGCGTATCTCCATCAAGGACACCCGTGGTATCATCGACGGCATCCTTAGCGGCGACATCAACAACGCTCCTACCAAGACCATTCCTTACTTCAACTTTGAAGTTCCCACCGAACTCAACGGCGTTGACAGCGGCATTCTCGATCCCAGAGATACCTATGAAAACGTTGCTGACTGGGAAGCTAAGGCAGAAGACCTCGCATCCAGATTCATCAAGAACTTTGCTAAGTACACCGGCAACGAAGCTGGTAAGGCACTTGTTGAAGCAGGTCCCAAGCTTTAATCGGGTCGTTCATACGGCACATAACGGACAAAAAGTAATTTAATTGTTCATATAAGGTTGAAACCGCGAGTTGATCGCGGTTTCTTCTTTTTTGGTTCGTGATATTTGAATTGTTGACAAAAGTCATTTTTTGTAGTATGATGATTTTGCAAAAAGGCTTAGCGTTCAATACCGAAGGCACCGTGCTGCCGGAAGTACCTTACGATAGGTCTTTTTCTTTGTAAAAACGAAGAGTTTTTTATTAAAACACAGAAAAATTTATTGAAGAATGTATTTTTATGTTGTATAATGAGTTGTAATTTTAATTTTGGAGGCAGATATGCTTCTTGAAAAGATTAAGCAAGACTTTCTTTTGATACTTAAAGAAGAGCTTATTCCCGCGATGGGATGCACAGAGCCGAT
Organism: Clostridia bacterium; assembly: GCA_017560145.1. GTDB lineage: Bacteria > Bacillota > Clostridia > Oscillospirales > CAG-382 > Coliplasma. The sequence goes on from JAFYON010000038.1 coordinate 725, forward strand.
TGCTTTGGCGTTTGCGGCGGCTACGGGCAAGGACAATCTTGGGTGCGAGCCCGAAAGGATCGTTGCGAAATGCAGCGGTAATATGATCAAAAACGTTCGTTGCGTGCGTATACCCAACTCCCAAGGGCTTACGGGTATCGAGTCGGCTTGCGCGCTTGGGGCTATTGCAGGCGATGCAAAGCGCCATATGGAGGTTTTGGATGCAGTTACCGAAGAAGGTCTTATGAATGCCGTAAAATTCCTTGATAACGGGCTTTGCGAGGTTGAATATCTCGATTCGCTTATCCCCTTGCACTTTATTATCGAGCTTTATGCAGGCGACGACTTTGTTTCGGTTGAGGTAAGACACAGCCACACTAATATAGTAAGAATTATCAAAAACGGCGAAACTCTGTTTATGACCGAGGACCTTAAGGAAGCAACTGCCGTCGCAGACAGAAGTGAGCTTTCGATCGATAACATTTTTACCTTTGCCGAAGAGGTGGAGCTTGAGCTTATCGAGCCCTTTACAAGCCGTCAGATCGAATGCAATATGGCAATTGCCGAACGCGGTATGGTTGGTGATTACGGTGTCGGCATCGGCAAGGTTATAAAAGAGGTTTACCCCGATAACATCCAAACAAAAATACGCGCACTTGCATCGGCGGCGTCGGAGGCGAGAATGGAGGGCTGTGATATGCCCGTTATTATCGTTTCGGGAAGCGGCAACCAAGGTATTACCTCGACGGTGCCGGTTATCGTTTATGCGCGCGAAAACCGAATTGACGACGAAAAAATGAGAAGAGCGCTTATCTTCTCCTCGCTTATGACGGTTTACCAAAAGCAATTTATCGGTAAGCTTTCGGCGTTTTGCGGTGTCGTTTCGGCGGCTTGCTCGGCAGGTGCGGCTATCACTTATATGATCGGCGGCAGTCTGACACAAATCAAGGACACTGTCGATAACACGCTTGCAGATATTCCCGGCATCATTTGCGACGGCGCAAAGGCATCCTGTGCAGTAAAGATTTCATCTGCCTTGGATGCGGCGTTGTTTGCACATTCTCTTGCAATGCAGGGCAAGGCTTATGCCGCTCACTCGGGTATTTTGCGCGGCAATGCGGAAGAAACCATCAGTTGTGTCGGTCATATCGGCAGAGTCGGTATGCAGCCCACAGATCAGGAAATCGTTAAAATAATGATAAATTAAAAGCAAAAAGGAGCTTCAAATGAAGCTCCTTTTTTGTTTTGTTTTATTTACCGATGGTAAATGTGCCCATTACGTGGCGCTTGATAAGGATGTAGTCATACTTTTCAACGCCGTCCTTACCGTTTACGTCTGCAGCCAAAAGCTGAGAATCGGTAAGCTCAACAGTACCCATTACTGCACGCTTAACAAGGATGTAGTCGTATTTTTCGATACCGTCCTTGCCGTTAACGTCACCAATAACAACGTCAGAGGGATCAACGTAGTTTTCGTCGTAATAGCAAGCGAACATCCAAGCGTCCTCTTCGGTGCCGCCAACCCAGCCGTCTTCGCCGTACCAGCCCTGATATATACCTACGTTCTTATAGATGGTCATAAGGTCTTCGGTAAGGGGATAAAGCATACTGTCGGGATCTGCAGCGTTAAGATATTGAGTAAACGCGTTGTTATAGTCGATTACCTTAACAACGGTGTCGCCATCGTATTCAACGCTCTTGATCTGACCGTAGTTCAATGCGTCCTGAAGGTTCATCAAGGGATCGTCGAGGTCCATATAAAGGATAGGGCCCTTTGCGGAATCGAGGTGATAGAAGCCATCCTCGCCCAATACGGCAGAATCAACAACGTCATCCTCAGTATCAACGTAAACAAGCGCGTCCGCATCGCCGTTATATACGAATTTGGTAACGTCAGCCTTGTTAACGTATTCTTCTCTGGGGATCACAACGATAATAAGCTCTTCATCGGAAACGGTGATGCTTGCGCTGCCATTTTCGGATTTTACAGCAACCCAGATACTTTGTCCAACGTCCGTGCAGTTCCAGGAAACGGTATTTTCGGTAATGGTTTCTGCAGAGGGCTCGATGGTAACCCACATACCGTTATAGCTTACAATACCCAAGGGAGCGTCCTCACACGCGATGTAATAGGTGCCAACCTCGGTGGGCTCGAGCACGAAAATCGTGTATTCATAGGTGGTATCCAACGCGTAATCGTTGGTGCCGTCGGTTAAAAACGTTTCGCTGATAATATAGTTTTCTTCCGCAAGTACAACGCAGGGCATTGCCAAAAACGCAAGAACAACCAAAATTGCCAATGCTTTTTTCATATTTTAATTCTCCATTCGGAATTATTTATAATCGCCCAAAACGGTGATATCGATCGCGGGGCGTTTACCGCGCTTGTTGGGAAGCGCGCCAACGTTGATAACTAGCTCATCGCCCTTTAATACCTCGATTTCGACGTATTTCGATCCGTCGTCACCCTCGGTGCCGTCACCGTCGGTGGTACGCTGCGCATAGCTGCGATTGTTTGTTACTGCCAAAAAGCCATCGGACGATGCAGCAAGCTTAAATACGATAGTGCCATCCTTTTCTGCGACGTGCTTGTAATAATATCCAACCTCATCATTTTCTTCAAGCGAAACTTCAAATGCTTTGGAAAGATCAAGCTCTACGGGGTTTGCATAAGTTCCCGCGGGGTTTGCAAATCCAATATCGAAGGTTTTTGTTTCGGATGAAGTGTTGGCGATTTCAAAAAGGATCGCATCGCTTGCCATAGCGGAATATACACGGAACTTAATTTCGCCGTTCTTGGGAGTATATTTTTCGCCGTCACAAACGATATAAAGGTCTTCGCTTTTAACGGTTACATCCAAGCCCGCAACACGGTAAATGCCGTAATATTGGGTTTCATCCGCGCCTATTTCATAGGTGGTGATCATCATGCTTTCGCCGGGGATCAAAAGGAAGGGATCGTCCTTTGTGCCGCTGCCGACGATTTCGATCTCGGGCTCGCTCGATTCCTCATCGGGAGTCGAACTTTCCGCTTCGCTCGATTCTTCGTCGGGTGCAGAAGCATCCTCGGTTGTTGAGGATTCATACGTAGCTTCGCTGCTTTCAACGCTTTCCTCGGATGCTTCGGTATTTACCGATTCATCGCCAACCGCTTCGGAGGATTCGAAGGAAACTGCTTCGCTTACTTCGTTAACGGAAGATTCGGTCGCAGGCAAAGAGCTTTCGGCAGTCGAGCTTTGATCTTCGACGGCTTCTTCCCCGCCGCAACCGACCAACGCGGTCAAAGCAATGACGGAAACGAGAGTTACAGCAAGAATAGTTTTTAAAAGCTTAGTGTTTTTTTCCTTAATAATCATTCTGCGCTGCCTTCCGAAAGCTCGATGGTATATTCGGTGATGCCGCTTTCAAGATAGATTTCGGATTCGCCCGCATAGGTATATCCTGCGGGGCAGGAAAGAACAGAAAGCTTATATCCGTCGGTTATTTCGGCTTTGAAGCTTGCAATACCGTCAGCGCCGGTCTTTGCGGGAATGCAGGTATCCTTGCAGAGCTGAACCATAACGCCTTCAACAGGGTTGCCGGATGCATCTACAACGCTTACCTTAAAGGAAGCGGTTTCTTCTTCGGTGGAGGCTTCGCTTACAGTCTCGGATTCGGGTGCGGAAGCCGCTTCGCTTTCAACAACCGATTGAGCGGAGGATTCGGTGCTTTCGGTTTCGCCGCAAGCGCAAAGAACTGCAGTGAAGCAAATCAAGAGAAGGATTGCAATTAATTTTTTCATTTTCTTTATCCTTTCAATCATTTAATATTGCTGAGATTACGGTAGGTGCCTTGGACGTAATCGTCCGAGGAGAAGTACGAAAAGATCTTTGTGAAGGTTTCCTTATCGGTGATGCTTCCGGTATGCGTAAAGGCGATCATACCGTAGCGGTCGATAACCATCGTCGTGGGATATGCAGATATTCTGAACATTGTAGCCCATTCATCTCCGCAGGAAAATACAGGCATTGTAAGGTTCATTTCGCTCGCATAGTCCTTAACGCTCGTATTGGTGCCGTCATAAGGATTGATAGCAAGAATTTCGATATCGTCCTTATATTCGGAATAAGCTTGCTGCATAAATGGAAATTCCATTTTGCAGGGTCCGCATCCGATAAACCAGAAATTAAGGATCACAGCCTTCTTTTCCTTAAGAAGCTCGGAGATTTTATAGGTTTTGCCGTTTACGTCGGTAAGAGAAAAGTCCTTTACGATACTGCCGAGCTTATAAACGTCTTTACTGTAATCGGGCTCGAGCAATTCTGCTATAAGCTTGATCTCGGTATTTTGGGTAAGGTCATATTCGCTTTCCGCCTTATACGCAACGGGATAACCCGAAAGGACTGCAACGTAATTTTTGGAAGGGTCTGCCTTGAAGGAAAACATACCCTCTTCATTTGTCGCTCCTGCCCAAATAAGGTCTTCCCTTTTTTCACGGTCATAGATACAAACCGTAATATCGCCCAAGCTCATATTTCCCTCGGTTTTTACCGAAAGGCTATAATCGACAGCGTTTTGGGGAGCTTCAAAGCTCGATTCGGCGTCCGATTTATTATCGGACATATTCAAAAGCGAGCAGGCGCTAAATGCAGATACAGAGATAGCAATTAACAAAAGCAGAGCTGTTAATCTTTTCATCAGTTACCACCGTTTTCGATATAGCAGCACATCAAGAGCCACGCTATATCGTTGTTGATATCGGTAAGCTTATTGCCGTCCATATCCTTGAAGATATAGGACTGACTTTCGGGATTCCACCAGCCTACGTATTCGCCGCGCTGCTGAATGATATACTTAAGATCCTCGGTAAGAGGATATACGCCCTCGTTCAAATCAACGCATTGAATGTATTCGGAAAGGCACTCGGAATAGTTTTCCTTCTTGACGAAATCGCCGTTTTCATCGAAGAAATATCTTGTAACGCCCGAACGGTCGAGCATTGTCTGGAAGCATGCGATATAATCGCAATCCTCTGCAAGACGGACAAGAACAAGCGGTCCGTTTGCATTGTCGAGGTGATAAAAGCCGTCTTCCTCGTTGAATACCAAGCTATAGGTATCGGTGGAAGCGGTAAGGTCGAATTCGCCGAGAGTTGCGCCTACGGGAAGATCGTATTCCTTAAGCTCAACGGTGGCCTTGTAGACCGTCCAGGGCTCGTCCTCGATGGTTTTTATCGGGTCGCCGATACGCTTTATTGTCAAAACGCAATCGTCCTTGTCGCCCTCTGTAAGGTCGATACCGATAACGTAGGTCGAGGTGCCGCCTTCGCCGCTACCTATCATGCTTGCGCTGACCGAGATTTGGAATTTACTGTCGGTTACCTCAACCGAGCTTGTTTCCTGAACGAAGTGAGGTGCGCCGTAATAGCCGATCACAGCTTTTTCGTTGCCCTTTATTGCAAACTCATAAAGGCCTGCGGTCTTGGGCACGAAAAGGAAATAATTGCGGTTTGCTTTGGTGAGCTTAATATAGGTGCAGCCCTCTTCGACCGAATATGCATCATAGGCGTTTTCGGTTACGATAAGCTCACTCGCTTCGCTTGTGATCTTTTTGGACACTGTTGCTTCTGCCTCGAAACGGTCGGCAGTAAGCGCAAGGTCGCCATCCACGTAATAGGCGGCGTTTTCATCTGTAAATTTGATTTCTACCGAATAATTATCGGATTTTAAGGTTTTTACCGCCTCGCCCTTATCGTTAACAGGCTGCATTGCAACGGTCTGACCGTCCTTTACAAAATGTACAATGACGCCGGAGGTAATTACCTCACCAAGCGCATCCTTAACGGTTACCTTGTAAGAAACGTCCTTTTGCTCGGCAGGGGACGACGATTCGGACTGACTGCCCGAATCGCACGCACCGAGAAGCATACAGGTTAAAAGTGACATTATAATTAATGCTACTGTAATTTTTTTGCTCATTTCAATTACCCACTTCCCTATTATTTAGCCGGACCGAGGTAATCATAATAGTAGCAAACCTTCAGCCACGAATTTTCTACGTCTTCGAAGGTATATTTGTCCATAAGCATGGAGAGGATCTCCGCAAGGCGTTCGTCGACTTCAACACATCCGTCGCGTTCATCCTTGGTTTTAAGAATCTTCTTAGCGTATTCACGCATTTCTTCGGTGCAATCACCGCCGTTACCGTGGTAACGACCCGCAAATACATCTTCAATCTGATAAATTTGGACGTTTTCGTCGTAATCCTCGCCCCAAAGCTTCTTAAGATATTCGATAGTCTTGTCAACGTCGTTATCGTTTTGCTTGAAGTAGGAAAGAATTTCGCCATCGGTTTCGGATTTGCTGAAATCGAAACCGTTCATCTCGATCATTTCAAGTATTGAATTACCGAATACGGTAGTTATTCCGGTGAAATCGGCATAGATAAGACTTCCGTCCTCGGAATCATAATACTTGCCGTTTTTCAATTCGGGAATAATACCGCCGGAAATTACGTCGTACATAACGTCGCCGGTAGCGTCGCTATCGTAGGTAAAGTAGCCGGGAGAAGCACAACGGAAGAGCTCATAGGAGGAACCGAGATATTCAACGTCATAATAGATATAACCGGTTTCGTAAACGTCCCAGAACGCCATATTGATATAATAGGGAGTTCCCGCTTCCATATAATATACTATCGAGCAGTTGATATCGTCGTCAAACATTCTTTCATCATGCTCGTAGGTATAGATGATATTGCCGTTTGCATCAAAGATCCATGCGTCGATACCGTCCTTATAATCGCTCTTGGATGTGAAACGGTAAACGCCCGACTTGGTGGGAATAAATTCGGACATAAGTCCACGGGGGATAATTGCTCTGTCATAGTAGAAATAGTTGGTTTCAACGTTCTTACCAAGCTTGGTTTCGAATGCGCTGAATGCCGAAAGGCCTTTGATGGGGTCTTGAAGCTGATTGTTTGTAGGACCGAATACCTCGTAATATACACATATCTTGAGCCATTCATTTTCATTGTCGTCAAAGCCGGCAACCTCGGCTACCTGCTTGAGCATTTCTGCCAATTCCTTATTTACGGTACAAACGCCGCCGAGAGCAGAGTTGGATGCGTAGGAGAAGTATTTAACCATTCCCTTGCCGCCGTTTTCTTTATCGTAAAGACTTACGCCGTTTTTGTCTGCATCGCCATTATAAACGATTTCGTAAACGGAATATTCTTCGTTGAACTGAGAATAGTTCATAAGGTTAGCGAGAAGGAGGGGACCGTTTTCGTTGCCGACGTGGTAATATCCATCCTTTTCGTTAAATACGATTTCGGCATAATTATAGTCGCCATCCTCGTTTTCAACCGCTGCTTCACGAGGGAGGAAGGTTTCTACATCGATATCCTTAACATCTACAACGCGCATATTGTCGATATAAATGGTATCATCACCCTCAGCAGTATCGCTGTCCTTTACAAAGCAGAGAGCGATCTCATAAACGCCATCCTCTTCTGCAACGCAGGGATAACAGGATTTCCATCCGTCATTTTCGGAAACGCCGGAGATCTGGAACACGTCGTCACCGTTGACGATTATGTAAAGCACGTCGCAAAGGCGTTCGCTCGAGGAGAAGTAATCGAATCCGACTGCCTGTCCTGCTTTAAGGGTAACGTCTGCATAGATGATCGCATAAGAATCGTCAATGCCGATGTTGGAAGCGCAGATTACAGATTCGCCTGTCTTTTCGGTGATAACGAAAGGCCAGATATATTCTGCATTTTCATCCTCGGTTTCGGGACGGTAGGTGATTTCGATCTCGCCCTTGTTGATTGCTTCTGCAATCTCGCTCGATTCGGGCATAGTCTTGTTGGGCTTGATGCGGTCAACAAGATCGCTGATGCCGTTATAGCAGATCTTCTGCTCGTATTCATCGGCGATAAGATGCTCGAATGCGCTTACAAAGGGACGCTTGCTTGTGATAGCGCCTGCTTCAATAACGCAGATGGTTCCGTAACGGTCGATAAATACCGAGGTGGGATATCCCGTTACCGAGAAGGTATTTGCCCAAGAGGAGGGGCAGGATGCCATCGGGAAATTAAGACCGTGCTGTGCCTGAAAGGCTTTAACAGCATTGTTATCGTCAAGAGGGTCGATAGCGATGATTTCGATATCGTCCTTGTATTCCTCATAAACCTCGTTCATTATGGGGAATTCCTCCAAGCACCACGAGCAGGTGGTGTACCAGAAGTTAAGCATAACCGCTTTTTTGGTCTTGAGGACCTCGGAAAGCTTGATTTCCGTGCCGTCGGGAGTGGTTACGGTGAAGTCGTACATAACGTCGCCAACCGCAAGGGTTGCGGATGCAAGATCACCGTCGGTAACAAGTCCCGATTCAAGAACGATGGTAGCACTTTCGCCGATGAAGGAATAGCTTTTTTCAACCTTATATCCCTTGGGAGGCGAAGAAATGACGATTGCATAGCTGCTGCTCTTGTTAAGACTGAAGCTTGCGTCACCCGCTTCGTTGGTCTTTGCATAGCCTGCAAGGTCGGTTAAGCTGCTATCGGTATAAACGTGAACGTCCAAGCCGGAAAGTGCTTTTCCGCTCGAGGATTTAACACGTACCGAATAGGTCGTTTTAATAGCGAGTGCACTTTCCTCGGTGCTTTGATCCTCGGTGGTTTCTCCCCCACCGCAAGCAACGAGTGCCGACACACACATAATTGCAACTAAAAGGCAAGCCAAAAGACGAATCGAAAAAGTCTTTTGATTGCTTGATTTTTTTGTGTTGAACATAATTTATGCGTCCTTTACATTATAATTTCATTTTAAGAGTTAACGCATTGCCAAGAAGATGAGTGCGACGATTCCGTATGCCACCAAAAGGAAGCCTACTGCAATAAGGGTCGGCTTGACCATCATTCTTACGGCGCTCCAATAGGTACGCCAGATATCTCTTGCGCTCGAAGCGGTGCCGCGCTTTTTCCAAGCCTTGCCGCCTTCGACGTTTGACATATCGGCAATAGTGCTGCCGTCATCGATATAAATGATTTTTTCCTTTTTTTCCTTTTTGGGCTTTTTGTTAAACATACGCATTCATCCGTTTGATATTACTTTTGTAATAAGTGGCAAGCCACGAAGTGACCGTTGCCGTAATCCCTGTACTCGGGCACTTCTTCCTTGCACTTGTCTGTTGCATAAGGGCAACGTGTGTGGAATCGGCATCCTTTGGGAGGATTTGCGGGCGAAGGAATATCGCCCTTTAATATGATACGGTTCATTTTAAGATCGGGATCGGGCTGAGGTATAGCCGAGAAAAGCGCTTGAGTATAAGGATGCAAGGGATTTGCAAAGATATCCTCTTTAGTGCCGAATTCGACCATCGAGCCGAGATACATTACGCCGATCTTATCGGAAATAAACTTAACGACCGAAAGATCGTGGGATATAAACACGTAAGTAAGGTTCATATCCTTTTGCAATTGCTTTAACAGATTGATTATCTGTGCCTGAATAGACACGTCGAGTGCCGAAACCGGCTCGTCACAGATAACTAATTTCGGTTTAACCGAAAGTGCGCGTGCGATACAGATTCTTTGACGCTGACCGCCCGAAAATTCGTGGGGATAGCGTTCGTAATAATAATCTCTCAAGCCGCACTTTTCCATAAGGTCTAAAACGTAATCCTTGACCTCGCTCTTGGGTACGATATTGTGTACCGCAACGGGCTCGGACAAAATTCCGCCTACTGTGCTTCTCGGAGGAAGCGAGGAATAGGGGTCTTGGAATATTATTTGCATCTGCTTGCGTATTTCGCGCATTTGCTTGGGCTTAAGATCGGTAATATCAACACCGTCGAAGATGATCTTACCGCCCGAGGATTTATGGAGCTTAAGAATAGTTCTGCCGAGAGTGGTTTTTCCGCATCCCGACTCCCCTACTATACCAAGCGTTTCGCCTGCCTTAAGGGTGAACGAAACGTCGTCGACGGCAACGAGCTCCTGAGTTACCTTGCCGGTCATCGTCTTTTTCAAGGGGAAGCATTTACGAAGGTTTCTGACTTCAAGTATGTTTTCGCTTGTTTTGTTTTCATTATTTAATACTTCAGCCATTTTAATCCTCCTTTCCGTAAAGATGGCAAGCAACGAAGTGGTTGGGAGTTACCTCTATCATCCGAGGATATTCACCCGAGCATTTGCCGATGCATTTGCCGCATCTTTCCTTGAAATAGCAGTGATTGGGCATATTTACGGGGTTGGGCACGTTGCCCGGAATATTGAACAGCGTATCGCTGTCGGAGCTTAAGGTGGGCTTTGATTTTTGAAGACCAATTGTATAAGGATGCAAGGGGTTATGGAAAATTTCCGAAACGGGGCCCTTTTCGATAACTCTGCCTGCATACATTACAACGACGTAATCAGCCATTTCTGCGATTATGCCAAGGTCGTGGGTAATAAGCATTATCGAGCCGTCTATTCGCGTTTTGAGGTCGCGGAGAAGGTCAAGTATCTGTGCCTGAATGGTAACGTCGAGCGCCGTTGTGGGCTCGTCTGCAATAATAAGTCGGGGGTCGCTTGCAAGCGCCATCGATATCATTACTCTTTGGCGCATACCGCCCGAAAGCTCGTGGGGATATGCATCGTAAACGCGCTCCGGCATTGCGATACCTACCAAATCGAGCATTTCAAGTGATTTTGCTTTTGCATCCTCCTTGGTTGCCTCGGGATGGTTTATAAAGGTTACCTCGTCAAGCTGCTGACCGATCGTGAATACTGGATTCAACGAGGTCATCGGCTCCTGAAATATCATTGCGATCTGATTGCCGCGAATCTTGTGGATATCATCCATCGGCATTTTTGCAATATCGTAAACCTTTGTTTCGCCGTTGTCGAGCTTTGCATTGAAGCGGATGCTTCCCGAATAGATCTGACCGGTAGGGCCTTGAACAAGGCGCATAACCGACATACTTGTAACCGATTTGCCGCATCCCGACTCCCCTACTACGCCGACCGTGGTGTTTTTGGGGATATCAAAGGACACGCCGTTTACCGCCTTTACAACGCCCTGTTCTGTGAAGAAGTAGGTGTGCAAATTATCGATCTCCAAAATATTTTCGGGCTTCGACATATGGCCGAGATATTCGGTTTCTTCAGCCTTGCGGTTTTTATAAGCTTCAAGCTTTCTGATGATCTTCTTGTTTTGCTTTGCAATCGCGCGGACTTCCTTACCCGTGAGGCGGTTTGCATTTTTGATTTTACTCATAGCTTATCTCCTCGCTTTCGGGTCAAGTGCATCGCGCAGGCCGTCGCCGATAAAGTTGAAGCCCAACACGGCAACGACGATACAGATACCTGCGGGTACCCACACGTTTAAGTGGTTTTGAAGTATATCCTGATCCTGCGAAATGATGTTGATCATCGTACCCCAAGCGGCGTAAGGTGCTTTAACGCCGAGATTGAGGTAGGAAAGAGTTGCTTCGTAGAGAATCATACTACCAAGACTCAAGCTCATCGAAACGATCAACTGAGGCATTACGTTGGGAACAAGATGCTTGAAAATTTTACGGGGTACCGAATAGCCCATTGCTTCTGCCGCAACCATATATTCTTGCTCGCGGAGAGAGAGGATCTGACCTCTTACAAGACGTGCGGTACCGGGCCAGGAAATGAACGTTAAATAGATCATAAGGAGATAAATGCGGTATTTCGCATCTATATCCGAAGCGTCAAGAATAGTGCTTATGATAAGCAAAATAGGAATACCGGGCAAGCAGATAAGAATATCGCAGACGCGCATTATGATATTATCGATAAAGCCGCCGAAATAACCTGCAATACCGCCCATAATAACACCGAGAACGGTGATAAGGAATACCGCAAGGAAGCTTACGATAAGCGAAATTCTGCCGCCGTACATAAGGCGAACGAAGATATCGTAGCCTTGGTTATCGGTACCGAGGATATGATCGCCCGAGGGAGGTGCGAGCATATTGTCCTCGATATTGGTTTCGGTTGTCTGACGGAGAGTGTAGGTGACACCGTTTACGGTATAGGTGGTTTCCGAAACGGCGTATTCGGTCATACCCCTTTTGTCAAGCTCGATCTCGCCCCATTTACCGTCGTCATCGTGATAAACGTAGGTGATTATCGGGTCGCCGTTCTCATCAAGTATGGGATTGCCGTTCGCATCGGTCTGGACAACCTCGTCGGGAAGATCCGCAACGAAATAAGGTCCGACGAAGCTGAAAAGAAACAGACTTACGACCATTATAAGACCGACGATGCTCAAGCGTGAACGGAAAAAGCGGCGCACGACCATACGAGTCGGTGACATAAGACGGACGTTTTTATCAAGAGGCGCTTCGGTATCGTTTGTTTGGGTTGATTCAACCTTGGTTTGTTCTTCCATATCGAATGCCTCCTTACTCTAATTTTACTCTTGGGTCAACAATACCGTACATAAGGTCTGCGAGCAATACGCCGATAACGCTGAGAAGCGCAAGGAACATATTATAGCCCATAATGAACGGAATGTCGCCGCGGTTCATTGCGTCAAGCGCAATGTTACCGAGACCGGGAAGGTCGAATACCTGCTCGGTGATGATCGCACCCGAAAAGAGCGAGGGCAACAAGCCTGCAAGAGAGGTTACCATCGGAATAAGGGTGTTACGGAAAGCGTGCTTGTTGATAACTACCTTTTCCTTTAAGCCCTTTGCACGTGCGGTACGGATGTAGTCGGAGTTCATAACCTCCAACATATTTGTTCTTGTCATTCTCATTCTTGCACCGATACTGAGTATTACGATGGTGAGAATGGGAATGAAGCAGTGCATTGCATAGTCGCCGAGCAATGCAAGTCCGGAATTAGACGCCGTTGCATCGATAAGTCCCGATGCGGGGAACCAGCCGAGCTTCAACGCGAGAAAATCCTTTAACATCTGTCCGAAGAAGAACGACGGGAGCGAGATGCCAACCATTACCAAAACGGTAACGATATAGTCGCGTAGGCTGTATTGATGCTTTGCGGCGGTGATGCCGAGAGGAATTGCAATTAAAAATTCAAATATGGTGGCAATCAAAGCGATTGCAAAGGAGATTCCCATATGGTCGAATATTACGTCTGCAACGGGGATACCGTAAACGAAGCTGGTACCCAAATCGAACGTTGCCAACGCACCGAGCCAACTGAAATATCCTTTTAATATACCAAGAAAGCTATTGTCGCCGAGTCCGTACATTTCGTACATGGCGTTAACCGTTTCCTCACTTACCGTTGCGCCGCCCTGATTTATGGCGTTAATCTTATCCTGAATAAAATCAACCGGCATCAAACGGATGAGGAAATAGATTATCAACGAAACGCCAAGCAATATCAAAACGGACATCGCCAATCGTTTAATAATATATTTCAGCATTTTTTACTCCGATTCTTACTGCGCGAATTCGACTTCCCAAATACGGTCGAGAGGCGATGAGAAGGGATTCATTTCGGATGTATTGGGCATACTTACAGCAGAAATAACGTTGGAGTTATAGGAGTAAAGTACACTTCTCTGATATACGGGGAGCTCGATCGCAAGGTCGAGGATATAGCTCATTGCGTCCTTATAAAGCGAGGAACGAACGTCCTTATCGTTGGTTTCGCGCGCCTGATCGATAAGGTCGCTGAGGTTATCGAGAATTTCGATTTCTTCTGCGGTACCGCTCGTCTTCAAGTAGTTATAGCCCCAAGCGAGGGTGCTGGTCGCAGAGGAATCCTTGTGGTAAACTTGATACAAGTCGGGGTCGAGTGCGGAGGACCAAGCAGCTGCCCAAACCTCGAGCGAGCCGGTGTTGATCTTGGTAAGAGCCTGAGTATCGCAAACTACTTCAACGTCCCAGCCGAGGCCGTTAAGAAGAGCAGCCGCATCACGGAATACCTTGTAGGTCGGGTGATCCTGAAGGCTCGAGCCTGCGATAGTGAATTTAACCTTAAGTGCAGAGTCGCCTGCGCTTACGCCTGCAGCCTGCATATATTTTTCGATGTTCTTAACTGCGATATCCTCGCTCCAAGCGCCGAGAGGAGGATAGTCCTTGCCGTTATCGGTAGCGTCTGCGCCCTTGGGATATGCCCAGCTTACCTTGGACATCGGCCAGAAGATCTGCTCTGCGGTACCTGCGCGGTAGTAGTCGAGTGCGAGCGAGGTGTTCATCGCGCACATAATTGCCTTACGAAGGTTAATATCGTTGACCTTTGCGGAGTTGATACCGATATAACCGTAACCGAGCTGATTGGTGGTAAGGGTTACCATTCCCTTGGAGGAAAGGTTTTCGAGCTTTTCGTAGTTAGCGGTGGTGAGTGCGGGAGAGATATAGTGAACGTTGCCTTCTTCGAGTGCTGCGATAGCGTTTGCGGAGCTTACTACCTGGTAACGGATCTTTTCGATCTTTGCATTTTCAAGTCCTGCACCAACGGTGTTGAACTGATCGTTAGCCTTGAAGTAAACAACGTTGTTTGCATAGAATTCGCTTTCTGCGGGAGTATCGCTGTTCTGACCGTTGGTCACCTTATAAGCACCTGCGCCCATAGGAAGCTTGATGTTTCTGGTGGATTGAACGATATCGGTCATAAAGTCGAAGCTTGCGAATTCAACGCCGAATTTATTGTTTGCGATATCAACGCCAACCTTACTGCCCTCGCCGTAATAGTGCTGAGGAGCAACGGTGATCGCGAAGTTCCAGATAGCCTTGGGGTCAACGCCGTCGATGGTGATACGAAGGATATCGTATTCATCTGCATTGACAACGGTGCCGTCTGCATTGTGAGAGGAAGCAACCTTATATTCGGTGCCGTTAACAGTGATAGCGGTGCCTGCGGCATCGGTGTGACCGAGAGATACGATACCCTTGATGCTTTCTACTGCAAGAGTGCCGTCGTCAGAAACGTTTTCGTGAAGAATAACTTCCTTTGCCTTTGCGGTGAATTCGGTGGAAAGGGTTGCCGCGGTAGCCCAATACTGAAGGATTATGTTGAGCTCTCTTGCAATCTTATCGTTATAGATATATTCGATTGCGGCTTCCTTTGTGGTAATGGTAGCGGGATATGCAGGAGTGAGCTTTTCGATCTTGGTACGGTCGATCTTGCCGTCTGCGCCTTCTGCATACTTAACCTCAACGTAACCCTCGGTATACATAAAGCAGAAGATTTCGTTTTGGAATTCGCTAAAGGATTTATAGGGCTCGTCGATATAGGATTCCTGTGCGCCGAGATAGTCGGTTTCGAGTTCTTCCTTGAAGAGCTTGAGAGCATATTCGTAGTCCGCCATAAGGTTTGCATTGGTAACCGAATTGGGATCGTTGGAGATAGCGGACTTATAACCGCTGCTGAGCTTATGAGCGTTGATAGCCGCCTTCATTTCATCGTAGCTTACTTCCTTGGTGGAGGAGGACTGAAGCTTGGAGTTGAAGAGGTTTACGAGCTCGTTAAGTCTTGCAGCCGCACGGGAGGATGCCTGAGACGAGATGAGGTCGTCGCTGTCATCGGAAGCAGAGCCGATTGTTTGGGTTCTGTATTCCGAAAGACCGATAA
Organism: Clostridia bacterium; assembly: GCA_017560145.1. Lineage (GTDB taxonomy): Bacteria > Bacillota > Clostridia > Oscillospirales > CAG-382 > Coliplasma. The sequence continues at coordinate 16,251 of JAFYON010000038.1, forward strand.
TATCAGTGGAATAGAGTGTATTCGAGCCGGTATAAACGGGGTCGAGATATACGTAGTAATTGAAGAGCACGTCTTCCATAGTAAGGGGATGACCGTCGGAGAACTTAATGCCGTTCTTAAGAACGAAGGTATAAACGGTGTTTTCACCGTCTTCAACAACGTCATAGTCCTTAACTACAACCGCTTCGTCTTCGCCGTAAGCGACCTGAATATCGCCGTTTACGTATTTCGAGCCAAGCATACCGATCTGGGTCATTGCAACGATAGTGCCGTCGGGTGCGGAGGTATAGAAGAAGGGATTGAACAAGCCGTCAAGCTGTTCGGTCATAATAACGAAAGCATCTGCGCCGGACGCGCCGTCCGAGCAGGATGCAAGCGCGCTTACACACATAAACACGCACAAGATGAGAGATAAGATCTTTTTCATTTTAGCACCTTTAATATATTTTTTGTAATTAATTACTCTTTGAATTCAAGCGTTACCTTGTTCCCGTCAACAGAAACCGAAATTCGTTCGGGGTTGTCGCCAACGACGGTACAGGTAATTTCGGGGTCCGCGATGCATTGGTCGTTACCGCTGCCGCAAACCAAGCCGATGGAATAGTCTGTTACGCCGAAATAGCAGGAGGAATCGATTTGAAGTGCGCCGCCGACGATCTTTACGTTTTCGACGGTTGCATTAGCCGAAACCGTACCTGCGAATAAGCCGTAATTTGCAGGAACACGGGTACCTGCCTGAATGGTAAAGCAAGTGTTTTCAAAAGTGAGATCTTTAATCAACGCGTTTTCGGTAAGCTGACCGAAAAGACCTGCGTTCGTTTTGGAATTTTGAGTTTGGGTTACGCTGATATTCTTGAACACGTGGCCGTTGCCGTTTATAGTACCCGAGAAATTGCCGTACATGGAAGCGGTGGGCCAGATCTTGCCGTCGAAATCGAGGTCTTCAAGAATTTCATAGCATCCGTTTGCATTGAAGTTTTTGATAAACTGCTCTGCGGTGGTGATTCTGTACCATTCGCCCTCGGTCCAATCCACATATATCTTAAGAGTGGGGTCGACTGCAGTGCCTGTGGTAAGGTCGACCTTGCCGGGGTGAACGACGGATTCGCCGCTAAGCTCGTTTTGCTTCGCTGCATCGTAATATGCGGTCTTGTACGTATATCCCGACTTTTCGGGAAAGTCGTACATATCGATCGCGCCGCTTTTTTCGTTCCATTGAGGAATCTTTATGCTTTCTGCGGAGGTGGGGTCATAAGTAAAGGTTTCGAGAAGCTGATTCGATGTAATATCGTAAAATTCGATATTGAACAAGGGGACCCAAGCCGCATAGAGAGTGAGAAGCGCCGTGCTTGACGAATAATTTTTGTTGGGGTCTATTTCGAGCGAATTCTTTTCGAAATCCCATTTGCCCGAATAGGTATAGGTCACGTTGCCTTCACCGTCGGTTTGCTCGATACGCTCGGAATACCAGCCTGCAAGGAAATATCCGTTCTTGACTGCCTTGAACGCATCGTTGCCGCGCTCGCTCGCATCGGGCGGTAATAGTGCGATATCGACGTTTCCGTTATTGTTTTTGGGGATATCGTTAACGTTATAGGAATCGACGATCACCGAGGTGTTAGTTGTGAAGAATCCCCGTTAGCGTCGTATTTGACGCTAACGGTATAGTTATCTTCGTTGTTTTTGTCATAAGGAGTACCAGAATCGCCGCAAGCGGTGAGAAAAGCGGCAACCAACGCAACAGACAAAACCAACAGCGCTGTTTTTATTGCAGTTTTCATTTTGTTATCGGTCTTCCTCCTTATGCTTCATTTTTATTTTCTTTTTTATTTCTCAAGACGATAAAGCCCACGAACGCCAACAGGAATATTACAACGATCCACAAAATTGCAGAGTTGCTTTCGGTTTCAACGGGTGCGGGCTCTTCCTCAACAGGCTCGAGCGCCGCGATACGCTGTTCTGCGGTAACGAGAACGTTGTAGTTGTAAACCAACGACATTTGCTCGAGTGTTGCAATCTTATCGTAAGCCGCGCGTGCAGCCGCTACGATAGTCTTGTGGTCAAGAGATACTCTTTCGGGGATAAGCTTGATCGCGTTGATCGCTTCAACCGTGATCTTATCGGGTGCCGCAGGACCTTCG
>JAFYON010000039.1 GCA_017560145.1 Clostridia bacterium
AAGCAAAAAGAGCATTTTCGAACATTTCGAAAGTGCTCTTTGATTTTATAAGGAATTTTTAATTTTTATTGTATTTTCAAGGGTTTTGAAGAAAAACTTCGACTGTCGTAGTTTTCTACGCCGACGCTCGTTTTTCTTCAAAAACATCCTCATTTCTCTCAGTCTGTTTCAGTTTGCAGACTTTGTCTGCAAACTGAGAGCTTCTCGTCGAGAAGCTCTTTTTTGTTGCTTTTTTACTTTATTGCTTATTGCTTTTTGCGTTTGATAACGATCGCAACACCGACCGCCGCTACAAGCACGACAACGGCGCAGATTATAATTATCACGGTCATACTGCCGTCGTTTTCATCGTCCGTCGCGTCTTCGGAATTATCGCTCACGTCGACTTCCGAGCCGCCGTTGCTTACAGGATCGCCACCGACCGAGGAATCGGAAATGCAGTCATCGGTGCTTACGTCCGAGGCTTCGTCGGAAACCGCGTCTTCAATGCTTACGTCGGAGGTATCGGAAGCATCACCCGAATTTTCGGACACTTCCTCGGAGATATCGGAAATATCCTCGCTCGGGGTGCCTTGCGAATTATCGTTTTGCGAACCGCCTTCGCCGTCCGAGGTAATCGTAAAGCTGTCGAGCACAAAGCCGTTTACCTGCTTCGTGGTAACGGTAATACCGTTTTCGTTAACGGTTACGGTAGTGTATGCAGGCTGAGTGGGAGTAGGCGTTGCAAGTATCGCCATTTCCTCTTCGTATGTGGTGTCGCCCGCACCGTCGTGATTAAGCGCGGTCGAGCCGATCGTCGTATAAATCGTACCGGTTCCCTTTTCGATCACCTCGTCAACCGATTTTGTTACGATTTTACCGTCCTTCATCGGATAGGTTCTTGTTACAAGGTGTGAGTGTCCTTGGATAACAAGATCGACACCGTATCCCTCGATAACGTCGTAAAGCCAAGGTCTGTCCTGATCTGCTCCCATGCGGTGGTATACCGGCTGATGGAAGAGCATTATCGTCCATTTTGCATCCTTGTTTGCTTCGAGATCGTTGATAAGCCATTGACGCTGAGCCTCGAGAATGTATCTGTCCTGACCACAGTAGCTGCCGCTGTTGAGCACTATAAAGTGAGCGTCGCCGTAATCGTAGGAATAGATAAGTTCGTCGGAATTTTCGAACATTCTCAAAAGATTTCCGTCGGTGACATTGCTCTTATAGCTTTGATCGAGTGCCGCAGTACCGCCGTTGTTGGGGTGATTGAAGTGGTGATTGAAGTAAAGCGGTGCGCCCCACGTATCGTGGTTGCCGATAGCGGCAAACATAGGAGTTTCGGTACCGTAATTATTAAGCGCCTTGAAGAACATATTCCAATAGCTCTTGTTGTTGCCGTTTTCGACAACGTCGCCCGTGTGAAGAAGGAATGCGGGGTTTTCGACCTCCTCGAACGCCTCTTGGATCGCCGCCATAGCGTACATATAGCCCTTCGTGCTCGAGGTTTGGCCGTTCCAGGTTATGCCTTGAGTATCACCGACCGCCAAGAAGGTGAATTCGTCGATAGAATTTTCGGCGGTCGTGAATTTAAAGACCTGTGTCCAATCACTGTCCTTATCGCTGTTCTTTTTGCCGATTTTGTATTCGTATTCGGTGTTGGGAGAAAGCCCTGTAAGGTCACACTTGAAATAATCCTCATCGGCAGTATATACAGGCTCGGCATCTCTAACCGCATCAACGGTCTTCCATTCCGAATCGCCGACCTTACGGTATTTGACTGCCATGGCATTATCTCTGATAAACACCGTTTTTGCAGTCCAAGCGAGGTTTCTGGTGGTTTGCGCTTCATTGAACGAGGTTACCACATTGTAAATATTTGCCGCACTACCGCTATAAGTCGGTTCGGTTGTAGTTAGCTTATATTCGTTGATGTTTGCAGATTCGTATTTAACGCTTGCGTTCAAAGCCTTGCTTTGTCCGTTTATAAAGATATCCATTTTATCGCCGCCGAGGAGAGTATAAAAGCCTCTTCGAACGATTTCCCCGTTCGGTGCTTTTATCTCGACGGTAAGCATTTCTTGGTCGGGACTGATTATCGATTCGATTTCATAAACGCCCTTTGTGAATTTGCCGACAACGCTCTTGCCGCCGACTCTCATCGAATTGTTTTCGACGTTAAAGAGCTCGGCACCGCCGTATTTAAGTGTCGCGCTTCCGTCGCCCGAATAATTTATTTTTGCGGTATATACAGCCTGCTTGTTCTTTGCAATATCGATTTTCGTGCTGTTTGCCGCTTCGAAGCTCAATACCGAAAACTTGAAGTTATCAAGCTCATACGCGCCGTCCTCACAGCGGAAAACAAGGCTTGTCATAGCACCCTGCTCTGCCGACATATCGACAAAGGCGTTGCCGCTTCTTTCGCCCTGAATAACCACGTTTCCTTTGCTGTCGCATAACGACATCGAAATCTTGGTTCCCTCCCAAACGATCCTTCCGCGCAGCTGCTTATTTAAATATTTCGCATCGGTGTAGCTTTCGTTTGCCGAGCCGAGCTTTACGGTATTGTCGGACGTGAGAAGTTCTATAAGATTATACCAGCCGCCAAACGCAACGTATACCGCACGGGTATGCACGTTGCCGTTCCAGTTGCTTCCGTCACCCTTGTCGGTAAGCTTAAGATCAAATTCGAAAATGTAGGTTTTGGTGTTATCGTATTCACCTACACCCTTCACCTTCTGCCAATTAAACTTGATCGAGCTCTTATCCTTTAAAACGACCGCGCCGTTTTTGAATTCGGGCGCATTGGCGTCGGTCTTGCGAACGTCTTCAAGCCCCCAAACGCCCGATGCAGTCATCGTGTCTGCCTCGGTGCCGAAATCAAAAGCCTGAGTGTAGGTTTTCTTGCCGTCGCTGAAGGTCACGTTATCGACCTCCATTGAGCCGTCCTCACAGCGCCAAACAAGAAAACGGGTGTATTTGTTCAAGGTTGCATAGTAATCATCGGTACGCGAGCCCTGAGCAATGACCGCACCTTCGCTCGAAACGGTCGTAACCACCATTTTTTGGGAAGGGATCCATTCGAATTTACAGTTATAGATCTTGTTAAGCGCGTAAGTCGATTTATCGTTCGTCCAACCGCCCTTGGGGTAAGCAGCGGTCTTATCACCCGCGCGCATACCGATCTGTCCCGAATAGTTTCCGCTTCGGAATTCGATTTGGTTATAATAACCCGCAACCGCAAAATAAAGCTCGCGGTTCCAAGCCGCATATTGTCCGCGCGGTGCGTCGTCGCCGAAATCGGTTACCTTGACGTCAAAGGTTACGGTATAGGTCTTAGACGCATCAAAGCTTTTGAAATCGCTTAATTTATACCAGTTAAAGCGAATACCCTCGCCCTCAGAGAAGCTCAAAACGCCGTTTTTCGTGGTAGGCGCACTGCATTCCACCGAGCCTTGATCGTTTGAATCCTTGGGTGTGCCGTATTCCTTTTCCCAAACGCCGGTGTTGTCATAAAGCCCCGACGTGCCGAAATTCGTATAATTAAAAGAATCGGTAAAAAGCACCTGTGCTTCCTCGGCGCCGACCGAAAATGCGCCTGCACCAAGCACCTGAATGCCCATAAACAGACAAAGCAATATTGCCGCGATTTTTTTCATAAAGCCTACCTCCACAATGTGATTGCATCGTTGTGTTAACATTTTAGCACTTTGACGGCAACAAATCAAGACAATTGTTAATTACAACAAGAAGAAATTGCCGACTTTGCCTTTTGAAAGGCTTGACACGTCACGACAAAAGTATTATAATATTGTAAATTATTTATTAAGGAGATTATAAGAAATGAAAAAGCTTTCTCTTATGCTCGCTTTCGTTCTCGTTCTCTCGCTCGTTCTCGTAGCTTGCGGCGACGAAACCGAAACCAGCTCTACCCCCGCAACCGAATCCTCCGTTGCAGCTGACGCTT
>JAFYON010000040.1 GCA_017560145.1 Clostridia bacterium
GAACTTGTTGAGGTAGTAATCCTTTTCAAGATCAACGGTGATGATAGCATCGAGGTTCTTGTGGAAGCCTACCCAAAGAGGAGAGCTGTATTTAGCGTCTTCAACAGCTGCTACGCCATCGGTAAGAGACTTGCCGTCTTCGTCGGGATAGTTAGCAGCGTCGCCTTCGGGATATACGTCGGTGGTGGTGTAGGGCTTATTGAGAGCTACGTTAGTAGCGTTTTCAATAACCTTGATAGCGATAGTGTGTGCATTTGCGGAGTCCCAAGCAGACCAAGCGAAGGTGTCGCAGAATGCATAGAGACATGCATTGTTCTTGCCTTCAGCGTCGGTGTTGGATACGCAGATAGTGAACTGGAATTCGCCCTTGCCGCCTGCGAGCTCTGCAAGAGGAATGGTGTAGGTAAATACGCCTTCAGCGAAAGCGATGGTGCCTTCAGTGCCAACGGTGCCTGCAGCGTCCTTAGAGAAGAGTGCTGCTGCGCCGCCCTTGAGGTAAGCGTCGTAGAGTCTATCCCACTTAGCATTGCCGTAGTTCACCCAGAGACGGATGTTGGTAGCTACGCCGTTACCGGTGGAAGCTTCTGCGCCTGCGTCAACGAGATCATCGTTAACGATAACGTCAACAACGAGATTGTCGCCAACTACTTCATATTTGTAACCGAAGTCGAAATCGCCTTCAGCTGCCTGCCATTTGCCGGTTTCGCCGTCAACAACAGTGTATCCATCGGGATATTCAAATTCTTCAACCTTAACGCCGTATGCTTCGAGTTCGCTAAGGAATACCATGTTCTTGCCGTCCTGAGGATAGCAGATTACTCTGATATCGGAGGCAGTAACAGTTTCACCTTCGATGATGCATTCTGCGAGATAGGTGTTGGGAGTACCCTGATAGTTATATTCGCCGAATTTTTCGTAGGTTTCACCGTCAACGGTGTAGAACACTTCGATCTTCTTCATTTCAGCGATACCGGAGCCGATTCTGTCGCCGCCGGTGTAAAGAACTACCTTAGAAAGGTCGTAGAGGGATTCGCCATCGCCGAGAGCAACGTCGATAGCTGCGTCACGGTCGGTATTGGTGCAGTTCAAGGAGAACCAGCAAGCTTCCTTGTAAGAAGCGAGAGGAGAGTCGATGAGCTGCTTGTGAGTCAAGTATTTACCATCGGTAAGGGTAATACCGTCTTCATCGACATAAGAAGTGGAAGGAACGATGTCGGTAGTATAGGTGCTACCGAGAGCGATGTTTTCAAGAGTGGTGTCGAATACTCTGGTGTAGGTTGCGTCGTTAGCAACAAATTCACCTTCGATATCGAAACCAACGAAGTCATAAACGTGACCAACGTTCATGCCGTTCAAGTGTTCAGCAGCGATTCTGCCGACAGAGCCGGAGTTAGCGCCGGTTCTTGCTACCCAAATGAAACCGCCTTCGGGGAATTCGAGGTAGTCGTCGGAAGCAGTGTTGCCGCTTCTTACGCCAACAACTTCATATCTGTCTGCAACGCCTTCAACAGGAGCGAATGCAACGTGCTTGAAGCTGTCAATAGCGTCGCCGCCATTAAATTCAGCGAGAGCGTAAGCGTCAGCATTGTTGTAAATGTAGGTTCCGTGCCAACCGCTGCGGGAAGCATAGTATTCACCGGGGTTGAAGTCGGGAACGAAGGTAGAAACTTCTTCGTATTCAAAATCAAATGCTTCGGTAAGGCCGAAGAATTCCCATCTGGGCTTTGCAGCTTCAGCGGCGTAACCGTTGTCTACAGTGAAGGGGCTCTTCGGGAAGTAGAATTCAACCTTAACGAACTTATAGGTCTGGGGCTTGCGAAGCTTAACCTGACCGATAATGGTACCGGGCTGAGTTGCGCCTTCTTCGAAGGAAGCATAGCAGGTTACGAAGCTTTCGCCGTAGCCGATGTCAGCGGAGCTGTAGCCGCCAACCCAGTTAACGCCGTCGTTGGAGAAGAATACGTCTTCTTCAGAGGGGTAACCCATCATAACGTTCGGGTCAGCATAGAGACCGAAGTTGATGTTGTTATAGGGTTCGGGAGTTTCGTCAAATTCCCAGATAAGCTTGATGTTACCATCTGCGCTTACATTGGTAGCGTTCTTATTCTGGAAAGGAACTACGTTAGCGGTGCCGGTGCCCCATGCGCCTGCATCGAGTACCCAGTCGCCGTCAGTAAGAAGGTCGATAGCTTCATCAACGGTCTTGTTGAGGATGGTATCGTTGTCGCTGAGAACGATAGAGAGCTTACCAGCGTAAGGATCCTTAACTGCGTTAGGATCTGCTTCAACGGTAATAGTACCGTTGGTGCAAGCGCCTGCAACGGAAAGATCAATGTTCTTGAGGGTAACCTTCGCGCCGATGGTCTTACCGAGACCCCAAACAGCAACCTTCTGTTCCCAGTTGGCGTACTGAAGGGTAACGCCGTCTTCCAAATACATGGGCTTGGAAGCTGCGGAAGCAGAAAGTACAACAAACGCTCCGTTTGCGAAATCTGCTTCGGTAACCAAACCTGCTTCAACTACTTTAGCAGCAGTTTTAAGCTTAACGCCATCAACTGTACCAGGATAGTTGATAACTTTAGTAACTGCGTATTCATTTGCTTCGCCGGTGGGAGCAAAGAATGCGTGAGCGAGATACTGGAAGTTACCGGTAGTCACTTTGTACTTTTCAAAAGTGGTGATAATAACGTTTGCTTCACCTATTGCGCCGGCCGGATCGACCTCTGCAATGTTAAAGGTGTAGCCCCACGCATGCGCGGGATTGTAGCTTCCGCCTTCGGAAGTTACACCGGAATCTTCTTCAGACCAGTAGCCTTCAATAGCGGCTGCCGGAACTGCGAGGACTGCAAAAGAACCAAAGAGCATTGTAATTACTACAACGAAGCTCAAAAGTCTTTTGAACATGTTTTTGTGTTCCATATTTTCCTCCTTATTTTTTACAAGGGTATTTCGGCCGTTTCCACAGAACTTGGAACTTGCTCTGCTGCTGTTACCGAAAACGCCTTATTTCTTTCACCGGATAGTACCGGCGATTTTAGTGGTACTATGATAACACACTTTTAACAACTTTGCAATACTTTTTTGACATTTATTACAAAAATTTATTTCTGCGATAGAACCGCGGAGTCATATTTGTACAAAAAGTACAAAAAATATTTTTTTATTGACATTTTAACCAAATATTCATATTTTGATTTTTGCACTTCTTACAAAGAAAAAAGGAAGGCCGAAAAAAGCCTTCCTTTATATATTATATATATTGCGCAAGCACTACTCTGCGCGCTTGCCGAGCATATAAACCTGCTCTTCCTTAAAGCTCTTCCAATTGCCCTCCATAATGGCGTTGCGGATCTTTTCCATAAGCTTGTTATAGAAGTAGAGGTTGTGGATTACGCACAAGCGCATACCAAGCAGCTCGCGCGCCTTGAAAAGGTGACGGATATATGCACGGGTGTAGGTACGGCAAACGGGGCAGTCGCAATTCGGGTCGATAGGTCTGCCGTCGAGAAGATATTTGTTGTTATTAAGATTCATAATGCCTTCGCTCGTAAACAAATTGCCGTGACGCGCGTTTCTCGAGGGCATTACGCAGTCGAAGAAGTCAACGCCTCTGTCAACCGCTTCAAGAATATTAACGGGTGTGCCGACGCCCATAAGATAACGGGGCTTGTTGTAAGGCAAATAGGGCTCGCAAGCCTCGATAACGCGATACATTTCGTCCGCGCTTTCGCCAACGGCAAGTCCGCCGATAGCGTAACCGGGAAGATCGAGCTGTGCGATCTCCTGAAGGTGACGGATACGGATGTCCTCGTAAACGCCGCCCTGACCGATACCGAAAAGAAGCTGATCCTTGTTTATGGTTTCGGGGAGCGAGTTAAGACGGTCTATTTCCTCCTTGCAACGGTAGAGCCAACGCGTTGTGCGGTCTACCGATTTGGAGATATACTGATGGGTTGCAACCGAAGAGGGGCATTCGTCAAACGCCATTGCAATGGTCGAAGCGAGCTTGGATTGGATCTGCATGCTCACCTCGGGGCTCATAAATATCTTTGCGCCGTCCATATGCGATTGGAAGGTAACGCCTTCCTCGGTAATATTGCGCAGCTTTGCCAGGGAGAATACCTGAAATCCGCCGCTGTCGGTAAGCACGGGCTTGTCCCAATTGAAGAACTTGTGAATACCGCCCATTTTATAAACGACGTCCTCGCCCGGACGAACGTGGAGGTGATAGGTATTCGAAAGCTCGACCTGACAGCCGATATGCTTAAGGTCGCCCGTCGAAATACCGCCCTTTATTGCAGCGGACGTGCCGACGTTCATAAAAACGGGGGTCTGAATATCGCCGTGTACGGTTTTGAATGTACCCGTGCGGGCAGTGCCGCAGGTTTTATGTATTGTAAAGCTCATAAAATCACCTATCGAAATATTTTTCTATTTCCCGTTTGGGAATCTTTTTAATAAAGGGTCTGCCGTGGGGGCAATAGCGAAGATGCGGATTTTCGGCAAGCATTTTAACAACGTTTTCGTCGTCCTCGGGACGGTTCTTCACTCTTGCCTTAAGCGCCGCCTTGCAAGCAACGGTATAAAGTGCGCGGTCGCATCTTTCGGCAAACGAAAGATGGTTTCCGTCGGAAAGCGAACGGGCGAAATCCTCGAGAATTCCGTTAAGTCCCTTAAGGTTACCGAGCGTCGACGGAACCGAGCGAACGATTATTGCGCCTTCGCCGAAATCCTCGATATTAAAGCCCTTTTCCGCAAGGAACGCGGCATTTTCGAGCAAAAGCGACGCTTGCTCGCGGCCTATCGCAACGGGCACGCCGACAAGCAGCTCCTGAACGTTAAGCTCTTTATTCGCCGCAAGCTTTTCGTAAAGCACTCTTTCGTGAGCGGCGTGCTTATCGATAACGAGGATATTCTCCTCGGTTTCGACGAATATATACGAATCATACGCCTGACCGATCATTCTCCATGCAGGCGTTTCCTCAACAAAAACGGTTTGCTCGGGCAAGGAAGGCTCGGGCTCCTCTGCAGATGCAGACACGGCGCTGTCGCGGAAGAAGAAGTCCCTTTCGGAATCGAAAAGGTCCTCCTTGCCGATGTTTGCATCGAAGGTCGATTTGGGTTTTTCCTGTTTTTCTTGCTTTTGCTCTTCGACCTTATCGTTGGGGAAGAAATCTATATCGTTTTGAATTTGCGGCTCTGCCTTTTTAAAGGTCGGCAGAACAAAGGGATCCTCGTCAACGGGGATATCCGCCAAGCCCGGCTTGGTCTCTTCCCTTTTGACAACCGCTTCGCCAAGCGGCTTTTCGGCAGGAGAAGCCGAAAGAGTATTTTTGACCGCATAATAGACCGCACGGAAAACGTCACGCTCCGACGCGAATTTAATTTCGGTCTTCGCAGGGTGAACGTTAACGTCGGTAAGATTGTGGTCAAGATTTACAAAAAGCACGCATCCGGGGAATTTTCCGCGCGGAATATAAGAACGGAACGCCTCTTCAAGCGCGGCTTGAACGGTTTTGCTCTTAACGTATCTTTCGTTAACGAAAACCGTTTGCATAGCACGGCTTCCGCGAACCGCATCGGGCAAAGTAACAAAGCCCTTTACAGTAACGCCGGACAGCGAATAATCGACCTCGACAAGCGTTTTCGCAAACTCTCTGCCGAAAACCGAATAAACCGTGCCGTAAAGGTCGCCATCGCCCGAGGTGGTGAATTTGCGCTCGCCGTCGCTTATTACCGAAAAGGATATTTCGGGATGCGAAAGCGCCAATCTTTCCGCCGCCGCAACGCAGGATGCGCCCTCGGTGCCGTCCTTTTTAAGGAACTTTTGTCTTGCGGGGGTGTTGTAAAAGATATCGCGCATCGAAACGGTAGTGCCGTCGGGACAACCGACGTCCTCCATAATAATACCGTTTTCATCTGCGGTAAGACGCGTGCCGATATTCTCATCGCGATGCTTGGAAACGATTTCCAAGCGCGAAACCGAGCCGATAGCCGCCAAAGCCTCGCCGCGGAAGCCAAGCGACTGAATTCCGTTTATATCGTCGCCGCAGCTTATCTTGCTCGTCGCGTGGCGAAGAAGCGCCTTCGGGATATCCTCACGCAGGAAGCCCTTGCCATCGTCGGTAACGCGTATCAAGGTTCTTCCGCCGTTGCGGATCTCGAGAGTAATGCTTTTCGCATTTGCATCTATTGAATTTTCAAGCAATTCCTTTGCGGCGGATGAGGGGCGCTCGACCACCTCGCCCGCGGCGATAAGGTTGGACGTCTGGGCATCCAGAATGTTGATAATTCCCAATTATTCAAGCTCCTTTTTAAGCTCGTAAAGAAGCGTTATCGCTTCATACGGCGTAAGGGTGTTGATGTCTATCTGCTTAATTCTGTCAATAACGCGTGCTTCGTTAAGCGCTTCGAAGCTTATATTGTCGCTTTCGTCCTTTTTCTTTATTACGGGACGGGTTTCGTTTTCGGTAAGCGATGCAAGCACCTGCTTTGCGCGGTTAACAACCGTTTCGGGCACACCTGCAAGATGCGCGACCTCGATACCGTA
>JAFYON010000041.1 GCA_017560145.1 Clostridia bacterium
AAAGATACCGAACAGATCATCTGCCACTAATTGTAAAACAAAACCGTCCGCGAAATGCGGACGGATTTTTGTTGCGTATTTATAAAAAAGTCAGTCTTTAAATTCGTTCAACTTATAGCCATATGTATTAGCGGTTTTCTTTTGCTCTTCTGTTGATATTGTGTTCAAGACAGGCAGCCCTGTGGAAAGTACTTTGATTTTTATTTCCGCCGCCTTTTCTATCGCATGTGCCAAACCGAAAGCCGAACCGATGGTTTCACCCGATGCAAAAACTCCGTGGAATGACCAAATCACAGCATTATATTTTTGTATTTTTTCACTTGTCGCAATCGCAAGATCCAAGCTTCCCGGAACGAAAAACGGAACCAAACCAACACCTTCGGAAAATACAAATGCACATTCGGTTTCGCTCTCCCACAAAGCTTCAGAAAAAGACTTGTCGTCTTTTGGCAGCACGTAAGTCAATGCAACGGTATTCGCAGGGTGACAATGATACACCGCGCGATTAGCACTTCTTTTTCTTAACTGGCCCAATGACATAAGATGACCACAAAGCTCGCTGGTGGGCTTTGTACCGCCCCATACGACACGATACGAGCCACCGTCGCCAGAGATCTGGCAAATACAGAATTTTGTTTCTGCGCAATTTTGGATATCTATAAAATATGAACCTGTTGCCGTTGTAAATATAAATTCATTCGCCATTTCGGGCACGGGGTAAGAAATAGATACCCATTCCCTTTCGAATGCAAAATCTTCACTAACAGAATCTACTTCCTCTTTCAAAAGACGCAATGAAATATTGCCGGCATTTCTTTCGTGCCAACCCATTTCGCATCCATATCTTATAAAACGCAATGCTTCGTTATAAAAATTACTTTCAATAATCTTCATATTTACATTATCTCTTCAATAAACTTACAAACTACAGGAGCAAGTTCGTTTGCAATAAGCTTTTTGCCTGCAGTATCGGGATGCACTCCATCGGGAGACAAATCAACGTTATTAACTCCAGAAGCATTAGCCGCAACAAATATCCCGTCAAGAGGTATAAATGCATCGGCATATTCCATTGCAAGCTGACGGATAACATCAATTTTCTCGTTTAAATCAGCACGCATATTATCCTTGCCCATATTGTATAGAATAAAGGGCTCGAGCATAATAATTTTAGCTTTTGTTTCGTTTTTAATACGTCTTAAAACAGTTTCGTAATTAGAACGAAAGCTTTCAATGGTAGTTTCAAGATCAATCATATATCTGTGCCAGGTATCATTAACACCAATAAGAATTGTTACGATATCAGGATTAAGATCAATGAGATCCTTTTCTACGCGATCAAGAAGATTCTCGGTACGATTACCGCTGATACCGCGATTTATAAATTCAAAATAAACATTGGGAAATGAATTTTTAATAGCTTCTACTGTATAAACCACATAGCCTTGACCCAAATCATTGGGATCGTCATATTTACGATTGCAGTCGGTAACGCTATCGCCCTGAAATAAAATTCTCATAAAAAATCCTCCGATAATCATAATAAAACAAAAGCCCGAACGCGATTGCGTTCGGGCTTTGGTCTGAGTGACTGGACTTGAACCAGCGGCCTCTACCACCCCAAGGTAGCGCGCTACCAAACTGCGCCACACCCAGATATGTCGTGTCCGACAACAAGCGAAATTATAGCACAAAGAGTTATAGTTGTCAATAGTTTTTCAAAGAAAAAAGAATATTTTTCATATTTTTTTATCTCGGTTGACATATATGCTAAAAAGAAGTATAATGATAAAAAATTTCCGGAGATCAATATGAGTTTATTCAGCACAAACGACAGAAAAACAGACCTAAAAATCAAAATAACACGTGCACGATACAATATGATTTTTATTGTTCTGATGTCTGTTATCAATATTTTCCTTATTACCTCTAAAAGCACCATGCTTATGCCTTATTCATCGGCAATTTCCAATTATTCGGTTACGTTGGGTATAACCGAATCACTTATAAGCGGATCTGACACATTCAGAATCTTCGGCTTGATCGTTGCTTGCGCAGTTTTGATGGTAATAATGATTTGTTATTTGCTTTCAAAAACCAAGCCCTTGTATATGTTTATTGCTCTTTCTATTATCGCTGCCGACACCATTGTTTTGGCAATTATAGAAGCAGTAAACGGCACTCTCGCATCCCCTATAGTTATCCTCGACATTGTCGCTCACGGTTTAGCTGTTTTCAGCATCATTTCCGGCATTAAATCATTCAAGGAGTTAAAATCATTACCGAAAGAAGACGACAATCTTCCCACAACCAACGAAGTGGACAACAACGTTGAATATGATAATGAAAGTGCATACGACGAAAACAACTATAACGAAACCGACGACGCATTCGACGAAGTGCAAGACATCGAGGAAGAAGACCTTTCACAACCGATCGGAAAATATATTGATGACGGTACCAAGCCTCTTGTCCAAGGAAGTATAGACGGTTTAAAGGCGTTTGTAGTTATTAGAGATAACAAAGCTGAATTGGTAATTAACAACTTCGTTTGTGACGAGCTTGACATTTCATATTTAAGTGAATTCCAACTTAGAACATTTGTAAACGACATTGAATTCTCGTTTGACTATAAAGAAACCGCAAGTGGAAAGATCATGTATCTCTACGCGGACAACGAGCTTCTTGACAGCTTGGGAATTGGTTAATAAAAAAGCCTTCGGGATAAACCGAAGGCTTTTAATTTACACAACGTGGCGTTTCTTATATCTGCTGATTATTCTAACACTAATTATTGAACCGATAGCAAAAACTATCATAACAATTGAAATAATTATCATTTCCCAAAGTATAACGCTGACAAGTTGGTTAATAACGTAAACCAAGGGACCGCTACCAAACATCGACAGCAAGCCATCAATAAGAGCGGATACGCATAAGAATAATACGCCTACAACAATGAAAGTCGATGCGCAGTAGTTTACGCTCGAAGAAACAGAACGCAAAACCAAGAAAATCAGACCACAGACTAAAATATCTGCTGCAATTAAACACCAAAACAGCCAGTCGGCAAAGATTAAATTAATTATACCGGCAAAATCGTTGCCAACAAGCGTATCAAGCTTTTTATCGCCGATCGCTTCGAAAATTTGTCCATAATCCTTTTCAAGAGTAACTTTTAGATTTTCAAGTCGCTCTTCTGTAAGATCATATCCCAAAAATTCAGAAAATTTATCGCCGTTACTTGCAAGAAAATCAACCACGTCATGGGGAGTAACAACATCACTCGAATCACCCGAGGTTAACGCTTCAATACTGGTGCCGAAAATTTCTCCAAAATATTCGCGAAACTGCACGTCTTCGACAATCGCACGAAAATCATCCTTAGAAATAGGATTTGGCAATTCTGTCTGATCGATATTATCATATATGATATCAAATAGATTGTCGGATTCGCATTTCAGACCGTGGCTTTCAAGAAGCTCTTTATCGGCGATATCGTCGATTTTAATTTCATCAAGATCAATGTTGTTGATCATTTCTTTTATGGTATCAGGAGAAACAACGTCACGAACAACCCACAAAGACGCGGTAATGAAAAGCAAAATTGCTAATATAATCGAAAAAACAGAAGCGCCGATGTGCGCAAAAACTCTGCGCATACGCTTTTCCTTAATACGTTTAGGCAATTTTATTTCTTCAATTTCGGAAGAATCCAAGGTCGACTCAACAGCTTCAGAGGTATGATCTTCGACAACAACGGTAGTTATCGATTCGGAAACGATTTCATTATTTGCTAAAGAATCATCGTTATTTATATTATCTGCAGCTATTGCTTCATCTGCGATTTCAGAATTTTTGCCGATATCTTCACTTAACTTACACTCGTTACAAAGAGCCGTTTCTTCTTGTATTTCTTTTCCGCATTTTTCGCAAAACATCTTCATTCCTCCTTGCTGATTTGATTTTACATCAATTTATAGCCAAAATCAATACTATTTTGTAAATCTTAAATATTCAAGCCGCCAAACATACGCTTGGCGGCTTAAATTTATACCATTTTTTCTTGTTTTACTTTTTTATCGATTACGTGACGAGAAGCCAATTCTTTCAATATGTCATCAACAGAAATATCCATATCTGCCATTAATACCATAGCATGATACATTAAATCGGCAAGCTCATAAATCGTTTCGGCTTTATCGTCAGCCTTGCCGCCAATAATAACCTCTGTAGCTTCTTCACCGATCTTCTTAAGAATTTTATCTCTTCCCTTTTCAAAAAGATAAGTAGTGTAAGAGCCTTCTTTTTTATCGATTTTTCTGTCCTTAATAAGATCCATAAGGCCTTCAACCGTAAAAGGTTCGGCGCCTTCAAAAACAGTATTAAAGAAGCAGCTTTCGTTACCGGTATGACAAGCGGGACCTGCAGGAACAACTCGTATAAGCAAAGTGTCAAGATCGCAATCAGTAGCAATCGAAACAACGTTCTGAACGTTACCGGAAGTTTCACCCTTTCTCCAAAGTTCTTGTCTGGAACGAGAATAGAAGCAGGTTCTTTCCTCCTTCAATGTAATCGCAAGACTCTCACTGTTCATATATGCGAGCATAAGAACCTTGCCTGTTCTCGCATCTGTAACAATAGCAGGAATCAATCCGCTTTCATTATATTTAAGATCGTTTACATTAATCATAATTTCTACCTATCCTGACGTTAATTCCGTTTTCTTTTAACTCTTTCTTCAAATCGGATATTTTAATTTCTCCAAAATGGAAAACCGATGCGGCGAGTCCTGCATCTATTTGCGGCACTTGCTTAAAAAGGTCAATAAAATGCTGAACCGAACCTGCGCCGCCAGAAGCGATTACAGGAACTTTACAAACGTCACACACCATTTGAAGGAGTTCTATGTCAAACCCTTTCTTTACACCGTCTGTGTCGATTGAATTTACAACAAGCTCTCCGGCACCGGATTCAACACCGTTTTTAAGCCAAGTTAATGCTTCGATTCCGGTGTCTTCCCTGCCGCCTTTAGCAAATA
Source organism: Clostridia bacterium (assembly GCA_017560145.1). Classification (GTDB taxonomy): domain Bacteria; phylum Bacillota; class Clostridia; order Oscillospirales; family CAG-382; genus Coliplasma. The sequence goes on from JAFYON010000041.1 coordinate 5,042, forward strand.
CGCGAAATCCACCGTCAACGCGTTTGATATCCGCAGACAAGACAACGCATTGACTACCGTATTTTTTTGCACCCTCGTAAATGAGCGAAGGGTTTCTAATAGCACCCGAATTAACGCTCACCTTATCGGCTCCGCTTTCTAAAACTCTGGCAAAATCGTCAATAGTATTAATACCTCCGCCGACAGTCAGCGGAATAAAAACGTTTGATGCAGTTTCGCGCAGTATCTCTGCAAAAAGCTTTCTTTGTTCAAAAGAAGCTGTAATATCGTAAAAGACAAGCTCATCAGCACCGCAAGCGCTATATTCAGCGGCTAACTTAATAGGAGAATCAACGTCATTTAATCCTAAAAAGTTTTTGCCTTTAACAACTCTTCCGTCACGCACATCGAGGCAAGGAATAATACGCTTTGTAATCATTTATTGCCCTCCCCGACTGCAATCGCCTCTACGAGATCTATATTGCCGTTATATATCGCTTTGCCAAGTATAGCGCCGTATGCACCGCATTCACGCAATTCTCTTACGTCATCAATTGTAGTGACGCCACCGGAAGCGATAAGATTAAGGTCATATTTACTTAAAATCTGTTTATAAAGCTCGGTATTTGTGCCGGAAAGCGCTCCGTCCTTCGAAATATCTGTGCAAATTATAGTTTTTACACCCAGCGAAAGCATTTCGCCAATAAAATCAAGAGTTGGAATACCACTTTGCTCGGTCCAACCGCTTATTGAAACAATTCCGTCGCGCGCGTCAACACCGACAGCAATTTTACTGCCATATTCACGTATAGCTTCCTTCAAAAAAGCTTTATCCGAAACAGCAGAGGTGCCGAGGATTATTCTGTCAGCTCCAACGTTTGCATACTTTTCGACAGTATTGATATTTCTGATGCCGCCGCCTATTTCACAAGGAATATTAACAGAAGAAATAACAGAAGCAACAGTTTCAAAGTTACTTGAATCGCCCGCTCTTGCGCCTTCGAGATCAACAAGGTGAATATACGACGCGCCCTTTTCAACAAAGGAGCTTGCAATATCAAGAGGAGTACCGTAGACGGTCATCTGAGCATAATCGCCTTTAAAAAGGCGTACTGCTTTTTGTTCGAAAATATCTATTGCAGGTAATATTTGCATAATTCACCTATATTTCACAAAATGACTTTAATATAGCCAAACCGGCTTCACCGCTCTTTTCGGGGTGATATTGTGTTCCAATAACGTTTTTATTCTGTACCGAAGCGGTTAAAAGCGCTCCGTATTCAGTCTGAGCCGTTATATATTCAATAGGACACTCAGCGTGATAAGAATGAACGAAATACACAAACTCACCATTCGGAGTGTTTTTGTATATATCAGTTTTAGAATCAGTAAAAATCAGCGAATTCCAGCCAATTTGAGGAACTTTATTTCCGTTGACGAGCGGACTGATTGCAACGACCTTGCCGGGAATTAAACCAAGTCCATCGTGTTCGCCAAACTCGAGCCCTTTTTCAAACAACAACTGCATTCCAAGACAAATGCCCATAAGCGGCTTACCGGTTGCGGCATACTTTTTCACAGCTTCACCTAATCCGGTTTCCTTTAAAGCAACCGCAGCATCACCAAAAGCACCAACTCCCGGCAATATCAACCTATCACAGGCAATAATAGATTTTTCATCCGAAACCAATTCGGCAGATTCGCCAATGTATTTAAATGACGACTTCAAGGAAAACAAATTTCCTACGCCGTAATCAACTATACCAACCATTAAAGTACTCCTTTGGTTGAAGGCAATACGCCTACACGTTTGGGATCGATTTCAGTTGCTTCATCCATAATTCTGCCAAACGCTTTAAAAGCGCCTTCGATAATATGGTGAGTATTCTTACCTGCGAGCTTGTTTATGTGAAGAGTTAATTTTGCGTTGCGTACGAAGGAAATAAAAAATTCACTTACGAGCTCGGTATCAAAATTACCGACCTTTTTTGCAGGAACAGGAAGATCCAAAGAAAGATGCGGTCTGCCCGAAATATCAACCGCAGCAAGAATCAACGCCTCATCCATAGGAATTGTTTTGTCGGCATAACGTTTAATTCCAAGCTTATCGCCCATTGCTTCCGCAAAAGCCAAGCCAAGACATATACCAACGTCTTCAACGGTATGATGTGCATCAACCTCTAAATCGCCCTTACAATCAACGGTAAGATCAAACATACCGTGAGAAGCGAATAACGTAAGCATATGGTCGAAAAAGCCGACGCCGGTATTAATTTCACTTTTACCTGTTCCGTCAAGATTAATTGTTATGGAAATATCGGTTTCCTTTGTTTTTCTGTTAATATTGGAAGTTCTCATTAATATCCTCCGATTATATCGCTAAGAGCGGAATATACGGTTTTCATCTGCTCTGGTGTTCCGATTGAAATTCTGAGATATTCGTTTATACGTTCCTTATCGAAGCGACGAATCAATATACCGCGTTCGCGAAGTCTGAAAGCAATTTCTTTGCCGTCTATTTCTTTATGCTTTGCAAAAACAAAGTTTGTTTTGGACGGAACGACTTCAAATCCCAACCCCTTAATATCTTCCGAAAAAGAATCACGGGTTTTGCAAATTTCATTTACACACTTTGTGTAATATTCGTCATTATCAAGCACAGCTTTACCCACCGCCTGAGTAATCGAGTTAACGTTATACGGATTGATAGAAAACTTTACCTTTTGAATATCGTTAACAAGCTCTTCGCAAGCGATAAGATAGCCCAAGCGTGCACCTGCCATGCCACGCGATTTTGAAAACGTTCCGATTATAACAAGATTATCATATTTATCAACTAGCTTAACACAGGTTTGAGCAGAAAAATCAGCATACGCCTCGTCAATGATAACGATATTAGCAGGATTGTTAATAATAATCGATTCGACCTCATCAACCGTTAACATTTTACCCGTAGGAGCGTTAGGATTAGCTATAACAATAGTTTTATTAACTCCGTAATAGTCAACCGGGTTAACCGAAAAATCTTTACCCAGCGGAATTACAGTCGATTCTATGCCGCAAAGATCAGCATATACGGAATAAAATCCATAAGTTATATCGGGATACGCTGCGCCGCATTCCTTACCGCAAAACGTAAGAAACGATAGATAAAGTGCTTCATCAGAGCCGTTTGTAAATACAACGTTTTTTCTATCGTATCCAAAAACGTTTTCAAAGCTTTCCGACAATGCCTTGCATGAAAGATCCGAATAAAGATTCATATTATTAACAGCGTCTGCAGCAGCTTTTTCCACCCCAATAGCAGGCGGATACGGAAATTCATTAGTATTCAATTTGATAAACTCGCCCGGCTTAGGTTGTTCACCGGGTACGTACGCCTCTAATGAAGAAAGGCGTTTATCAATAAATCGACTCATTAAAATTTCTCCTTGCGGATCAAAGCACTTTTTGCATGTGCATCCAATCCCTCGCGCTTTGCAAACATTGCGATTTTATCAGCATCGTTAATCAAAGCATCGCGTGTATAATAAGTGTATTCGATAGTTTTAATAAAATCATCTACAGAAAGCGCGCTTGCAAATCTTGCAGTACCGCTTGTTGGAAGCACGTGATTTGTACCCGAAAAATAATCACCAACTGCTTCAGGGCAACTACTTCCAAGGAAAACCGAGCCGGCATTTCTTACCTTATCAAAAAGTTCGAAAGCATTCGCGGTGTTAATCTCAAGATGCTCGGGCGCAAGTCTGTTGGAAATATCAATCGCTTCTTCAATACTGTCAGTAATTATAATTTTACCGTTATTATCAACAGAAGCCCTTGCAATTTCCTTTCTCGGAAGAAGCTCAAGCTGTCTTTCAACTTCGTTAGAAGTAGCTATTGCAAGAGATTCGCAATTCGTTACAAGAACAGCGGCTGCATTTTTATCGTGCTCAGCCTGAGAAAGCAAATCCGCAGCGACCATCGCAGGATCGGCACTGTTGTCAGCAATAATAAGAATTTCGCTCGGTCCGGCGATCATATCAATATCTACAATTCCATAAACCTGACGTTTTGCCTCGGCAACAAAGGCATTGCCGGGGCCAACAATTTTATCTACCTTTGGTACGGTTTCGGTTCCGTATGCTAAAGCCGCAACCGCTTGTGCACCGCCAATACAGAAAAGTCTGTCAACACCTGCAACGTAAGCCGCTGCAAGAATATCATCGCGAATCGTTCCATCCTTTGAAGGCGGTGTTGTCATAACGATCTCATCAACACCTGCGATTTTTGCGGGGATACAGTTCATAAGAACGGACGAAGGGTATGCGGCTGTACCGCCGGGAACGTAAAGAGCAACTCGCTGAAGCGGCAAAACCTTACGGCCGAGAATAACACCATTATCGCGTTTTATTTCATATCCGTTGCGTCTTTGCATTTCGTGATATTCACGAATATTTTTGGCAGCTTCGTCAAGAACTGCTTTGAATTCTTCATCGGTATTGTCGTACGCCGCTTTCATTAAGCCGGCATCAATTTCAAAATTGTCAATTTCAACCTTATCAAACTTAAGGCAATATTCTTTAAGTGCTATGTCACCGTTTTTTCTGACATTTTCGATGATTTCGGTGACCGCATCGGAAACGTTAACAGCTTGAGTCGAACGGTCGAATATTTCTTTTTCGTTATAGCTCTTTAAAATTTTAATCATTTCTTGTTCTCCAAGATATATTCGGAAGTGCGAGCCGCAAGCCTGTTAATTGCCTCGGATTTAAACTTATATGCAGCCTTGTTAGCAACCAATCTTGCGCTTATATCACAAATCGTTTCAAAAGCCTCGAGTCCGTTTTCACGCAAGGTAGCACCTGTTTCAACAATATCAACGATGACGTCGCTTAAATCAAGAAGCGGAGCGATTTCGATCGAACCGTTAAGCTTGATAATTTCGATATCACGAGATTGCTCGGAATAAAAATTCCAAGCGATATTCGAAAACTTTGTTGCAACTCGAATCGTTCGGTCTGTAGGTATTCTCATACCCTTTTTACCGGCAACGGCCATTCTGCATTTGCCAAATCCGAGGTCGCAAAGCTCGTAGACATCAGGAGAATATTCAAGAAGAATATCCTTACCAACAACACCGATATCAGCCGCGCCGCGTTCAACGTAAATTGCAACGTCGGAAGGCTTTGCCCAAAAATATCTTACCTTGTTTTCTGCATTTTCAAAAATAAGCTTTCTGCTTCCGTCAAGCATTTCGGGACATCCGTAGCCAATAGATTCGAAAAGCGAATAAACCTTTTCGCCCAATCTTCCTTTGGGAAGCGCAATATTTATATAATCATTCATATTTTACACTCCCATCGGAAAACATAACAACCTTTTTCTTATACTTAAGCCCGTCGGGCTCTGCATCGAATGCGATACAACGTAAGCCTTGGGTGTTAAACTCAAGTTCTTTCTTCAAAACCGCTTCGGCCTTGCATTCATTTGAATACAAAAGGAATATATCATAATCGTATTCTTCTGATTCGTATCTAAACTTATCCAATACGTCAGTAAATACCGCAAAGCCTGCAGCCGATGTTTCAACACCGAACCTTCTTACAAGATTATCATATCTACCACCCGAAAGGACGTTCTTGGGAACACCCTGGATAAAGCCCTGGAAAAGAAGTCCGTTATAATAATTCATATCGTTCATTAATGAAAAATCAAGAATGAACTTATCAGAAAGACCAAATGCATCGATAATCTCGGACAAAGCAACAAGCTCATCATAACCGGCTTGAGATGCATCGCCGCAAACAAAACGCTTAGCAGCCTTGATTTCCTCGCGCAATTCACCGCAAACAGAAGCCAACGAGCAGATACGCTCGGTAACAGCAAAATCTACGGAAGCAGAAGAGCATAATGCCTTAATTCCGTGAAGGTTCTTTTCAGATATCAAATTAATAATCGAGTTGCATTCTGCCTCGCCAAGACCCGAGTCGGCCAAGATATCGGAAACAAAGCTCATATGAGAAATTGCAATACGATACTCGTTATCAACACGCGAAAGGCTTTCGGAAGCAAGCAACAAAATTTCGGCAAGTGCTCTCAAATCAAGATTGCCGATATACTCCAAACCAATCTGAGTACTTTCTTTTATATTACCGTCACCACTGTCTGCAATATAAACGCTTTCGTTGTAGTAAAACTTCTCGGGCAAAAGATCGGCCCTAACGTTTTTAACGATAGACAAAGTAACGTCGGGCTTGATAGCAAGTAACCGTCCCTTAGGGTCGGTAACGGTAATAATATTACCGTTTCTTAAAAAGGATTTATTTTCAAGATAAAGCTCGTATTTTTCAAACTTTCTCATCTTGAATTTTTTATAACCGAATGACTCAAACAAACGTCTTAAGCCAATCAAATATTCTTCATCACGAAGCATAACTTCGATTTTCTTGTTCATAAAATCACCTATCAGTTTTATATCGGTGACATTATATCACAAGAAAAAACTTTAGTCAAGTAAAAGACTAAAGTTTTTTCGATTTTTTCTTATTTTTTTAGGTTTTTTCGGATATTTTATTCAATATTTTGTAAATATTCCGATTCTATCGCAGGGACAAAAAACGCTTTGTATCTTGTTTCCTCACCATAAGGATCGAACTGTACTATAAATGCATAATACGGATACATAAAGTCACACTTGGAATAGCTTAGATACCGAACGTCGTAACCGACATAAGAAAATTCAACCTCATAATTTTCAGAGCTATCGGGATAATTATCCTCGGTTATTTCCATTTGGAAAAAGTCCTTAAGCGCTTGCGAATAAGTTCTCAAAGGATAACTACCGATCGAGGTCATATTAGCACCACTACATTCGACCGAGAAAAGCGAATATTGATTGCCCGACAAATTTTTAAAGGTCAAAATATACTTTGGTATTTTGGAAAGGACCTCGTCATCACTATCAACGCACAATCTTACCTCGAGCTGCTTTTGAGTGTATATATAACTAAACTTATAACCTTCATCGACAAATACTTCGGAATAGGTTTTTACAAAGTTTTCAATTTTTGCTCGTGTTTCATTAGGAATATCGCCGTCGAAAATACTGAATTGAAGAAGTTTTTCGTTGTTAAGATAGATAAACCAATCTCCGTATTCACCGACGTTTACGCTGAATTTTGTTTTATTGTTAAATCCTCTGCAGTCACCGGTGCTTTTAAAGAGAGACTCATCGAAAATCAAGGAAATACCAAATCCCTTTCCGATTTTATCAATTATATCCTTTCTCTTATCAACACTTATAGCAGAACGGTTATACAACGAAAGCTCTTTAACGCCAATAAGATTTTTTATAGGATTAGAATCGAAATATTCCTCAAGCGTAAGCGTGCCGATACCGTTATTTGCGAAAAGCTCAACATTTTCAGGATAAACAACGGAAGGCAATACGGGTTTATCATCAGAAACATCTTCGTCCGAAGTATCGTCACCGGAATTATCGAATCCGCCTTGCGGATCGCGTGTTACTTCATCCGAATCGCTATTATCCGAGTTCTCTTTGGAATGTTCGAAAGAACCGCTATTCTCAAAATCAACGGAAGCATGATCGGAGTTTTCCGGATTATTGGAAAAATCAGGCTTGGAAAGAATTTCTCCACTGTTTGTCGAATATTCTGTCAAAGAAGATTCATTTTGAACAAACGCAACAATAATAGCAGAAGAAACAACTAACATAGCTAAGCACGCAGCCACAAGCAACGACGCAAACCGTCTTCTTGGGCGCACTGTTGCAATAGGAAAGCTTACGCCGAGATCAAAAGACGCTTCGGTCTTTTCGGTTTTTGAAAGCATTTTTTCAATGTCTTTTTCGGTGTATTTTTTCATATACTGTTACCTCCTCCATTGTTCATTTCTTTCGCGAGTGCCTTAATGGCACGTGATAGCCTTGTTGTAACCGCGCTTACAGAAATCTCAAGCACTTTCGATATTTCGGCACACGACAAATCCGAAAAATATCTTAATGATATACATATTCTCAATTTTTCGGGCAGCTTATCGATAGCCGAATAAAGCTCGGAATAATCATTTGAATCATAATCATCCTCGACAGAAAGCGAAGCCATAAAAGCATCTTTATGCTCTGTACTGTCAAAAACCACTTCTTGTAACCCACGCGTCTTTTTACGGTAATTATCTTTATATAGATTTACGCATATCGAATACAACCACTTTTCGAAATTATGTATATCGTTATTTTCGTATGCATTATATGCTTTTAGCCAAGTGTCCTGATAAAGGTCGGAGGCATCGTGTTCGTTTCGACAAAGAGAAAAGCAAAGCCGAGATAGCTTGTCGCCATAATCTGCAACATACTGTTCGAATAAGTTTCTTTTCACATGCCTTCCCTCCTTTACATCAGACCTTTATTTATATAGACGAAAAATTTTAAGATTTGTCACATAATTTCGAAAAAATTTTCTGAATTTTAAAATATTATATATTTTTAGATTCGTATTGTCAATTATAATGCTTTATTCTTTTGTTTTGGTTGACTTTATAAAGTTTTCGATGTAAAATTATAAAAATAAACAAATGGAGTAAAAAATGAACGAACGCAATATTGCAGAAATCCGCAGAAGAATGCGCCCCGAAAAGCACAATATCGGTCGCATAAGAGGATGCTATGTAAATGATAATCATAATATAATTTCCGAATTTAATCAGTCCTTTGGTATGATTTCTACCGACGAATCCGAAGAAATCCTTTCACACATAAGAAAAACACTTTCCGGTTCGATAGGAAGAAACCTTTTAGAAATATCTTTTTCCAATCAACAGGTTCTCGATAGCGATGAACACAGATTGCTTACTAACCTTCGTAATTCTTCCTTAGCCGACGATGATGCTGTGAAAGCCTTTTTTGATAAGATCATATCTTCGGTTGAAATAGAAGGAAGCTATTTCATTTTTCTTATTAACGATAAATACGATATATTTTCGTATGATGAAAACGGAGAAAAGAACGATTCTACAGAAACGTTTTCTTATATCGTTTGTGCAATTTGTCCGATCAAAAATTCTAAACCCTCGCTTGGTTATTCACTTAACGAAAGTAAATTTAAAAACATTATTCGCGATACCGTAATCACCGCACCCGAGCTTGGATTTATGTTCCCTGCTTTTGAATCAAACGGTGCAAATATTTACGAAGCATTATTTTACACAAGAGATATTTCGCTTTCTCACGAAGGCTTCATTTCTATGCTTTTCAAGTCCGATATTCCTCGTCCCGCTTCCGAACAGGTTGAAAGCATTGCACAAATTCTTAATGGTACCGTTTCGGAAGATTGCAGCATCGAGCTTGTACAGTCGATACAAGCTCAGCTTATCGAATTGACCGCCGACCACAAAACCAACAAAGAAGACGAGCCCCTTATGCTTTCGGCAAAGGATATGAACACACTTCTTCGCTTCGGTGGCGTAAAGGAAGAAACCATCGGCAGCTTCTCTGAGAAATTCGAGGAGGATTTTGGTCCTTCTGCCGCAATTCCGCCCGAAAATATTATGAACATCAAAAAGTTCGAGGTAAAAACGCCCGAGGTTACCGTTAAGGTTAGTCCCGAATGCAGTGAATTGATCCAAACCAGAATTATCGACGGTACCAAATACCTTCTTATTCGCGCTGACGGAGACGTCGAGGTTAACGGAATTAAAATCAACATAAATGAATGATCAACGCGAGGTGATAATATGCCACCTGCAAATGAATATTATTTCGGCTATTATTTTTATGCACCTCAAGGCCGCTTCGAACCGTGTGGGATGTTCACGATTGAACATATAGTAACGGCTATCTTTTGCCTTTTGGCAGTTATGTTTGCACTTGTTTTTCTTAACAAAAAGAAAGTTGCCGAAACGGTCAATATCAAAATCGTGCGTTTTTTCGCAGTTTTTCTTACGATCCTTGAAGTAATCAAAATCACACATAGCTTCATTTACGGAGATCTGCATCTTGACGCTTGGTTTCCGCTTTCGTATTGCGGACTTTTCATTTATGCGCTTTGGATGGCAGGATACGGCAAAGGCAAGATAAAACGCTGCGGCGCGGTGTTTATTTCTTACGGTTGCGCCTTTGCAGGGCTGATGTTTCTTATATTCCCCACAACATCTCTAATGCTATTCCCTATTTGGCATTACTTTTCGATTTATAGCCTGCTATTTCATTCTGTAATGATGTTTATAGGAACTCGGCTACTTATTACTGAAAGAAAATTCAATTGGGCTACTTATTTTTATTACTTTATATACGTATTGTTTTTCGCGATAATTTCAATTACTATGAATTACATCAACGGTTGTAATTTGATGAATCTGCGAGAGCCGTATAATATTCCAATTCAGCTTTTACAGGATATTTACAACACCTTTAGTCCTGCATATACGATTATCGGACTGATAATTTATATGCTTGTACCACTATTGATCGCCTGGATTTTTGGCAAATTTAAAGAAAAAAAGAAAGAGAAGAGCAAATAACTCTTCTCTTATTTTTTATGCCCAAAGATTTTCGGGATACAATCCTTCGTTTACCATACCATTAAGATATTCCTGAAATGCAGGCTTGTCAGAACGGTATGTAACACCCATCCATTTTGCATTGGTTTTAAGTATATTACAAGCGAATTTTCCGTTTGTAATACCATACTCAATAACCGTAGGAATATAAAACTCATCGGTAAGTATATCGGTTTTCGGATCACTCAAGAAATCAACAAAGCATTCTTCAACGTATTGAAAGACATCGGGAGTAAAACCCCAAAAATTCATCGAAACCAAAGAATTTTCGTCCAAAGCTTTCCATTCGCCGTTATCTTCATACTTTGATTCGCCATCTACGCGCATGATTTTCTTGATTTCACGGATATGCTTTATATATCCGTTTTCGCTTTCACAAATGCCACGTGCAACATGTCCGTTTTCAGACAAAGTATTCTTAAGAATAAAGCCTGGCATCGTGAAGTTTTCGGAATTAACCTGTTTTAAGCTATTATACATAGCATCAAAGGTTTCTTTACCATAAAAATCATCTGCGTTGAAAATCACAAAGTTATCGTCAACAATATTTCTGCAAGCGCGTAATGCGTGCGCAGTACCCCACGGCTTTACTCGGTCGGAAGGACAGGAAAAGCCGTCAGGAAGATCGTTCATATTCTGAAAAGCATATTCGATCTTAATATCGCCCTTTATTCTTGAGCCAATGGTTTCTTCGAAAACCTCAAGATTCTCTTCTTTGATAATAAAAACTACTTTATCGAATCCTGCGCGGATACAGTCATATACAGAATAGTCGATTATGAATTCGCCATAATTTCCAACCGGATCGATTTGTTTCAAGCCGCCGTAACGACTTCCCAAACCTGCCGCAAGGATAACTGCAGTCATAATAACTCCTTTTAAACAGCTGTTCAGCCAATCATTTCTTTAGTAATCGTGAGCGTCTTTATCGATTCGTCAGAGGGAACTTCATACATATACTTTGTCATAACACCCTCTGTAACCGCACGTAAGCCTCTGGCACCGCTTTTGAGCTTGTCTGCCTTTTCAGCTATTGCCTCAATCGCATCGTCTTCAAAAACGAGCTCTACGCCATCATACGCAAACAACTTCTTATACTGCTTGATCAATGCATTCTTAGGCTCCTGAAGAATACGTACAAGCGCGTCCTTATTAAGCGGTTCAAGCGTTGCAATAACAGGAATTCTGCCAACAAGCTCGGGAATAAGGCCATACTTAACAATATCCTGCTGAGTAACCTTTTTAAGATCGGTTTCCTTCTTGCGTTCATCAGCACTTAACGTAGGTGCATTGTAACCAACTGCCTGACGTCCTAAGCGCGTACCAACGATATCGTGCAAGCCGTCAAACGCACCGCCGCAAATAAAGAGAATATTCGAGGTATCGATTTGGATAAATTCCTGATTAGGATGTTTTCTTCCGCCTTGGGGAGGAACGTTAGACACAGTTCCCTCAACGATTTTAAGCAGCGCTTGCTGTACGCCCTCGCCCGAAACGTCGCGCGTTATCGAACGGTTTTCGCTCTTGCGGGATATTTTATCGATTTCGTCGATATAAATAATGCCGCGTTCGGCCTTTTTAACGTCATAATCAGCCGCTTGAAGAAGACGAACAAGAATGTTTTCAACGTCTTCGCCAACGTATCCCGCTTCGGTAAGCGTGGTCGCATCTGCTATAGCAAAAGGTACGTCGAGCATGCGTGCAAGCGTTTGCGCAAGAAGCGTTTTTCCGACGCCGGTAGGTCCAAGCAACAAAACGTTGCATTTGCTAAGCTCAACGTCGTTTTCGCTCGTATCAATCTTTACCTTTTTATCGGATTTATCGAGAAGCGAATTTATACGCTTATAATGGTTATAGATCGCCACAGAAAGCGTAATCTTTGCTTCATCCTGACCAATAACGTATTTATCAAGCTCTGCCTTGATTTCCGCAGGCTTCGGAAGTGTTAGCGGTTTATTTTCGGGTTCTACCTCTTCGGCAACGTTTGCAACGCATTTCGAATTATACTCTTCTGAAATTTCAAGGCAAAGAGTAAGACATTCATCACAAAAATCGATATGATTGCCTTCGATAGAAAGTGTTGTCAAGTGCGAAGAAGGGCGTCCGCAAAAACCGCAAATTTTTCTATTATCTGCCATATGGTAAATTAAACTCTCTTCCCAAGCACTTGATCGACAAGACCGTATTCCTTAGCCGACAAAGCATCCATATAGTTGTTTCTGTCGGTATCCTTTTCGATAACTGAAACGTCTTTTCCGGTCGCATCCGCAAGAAGCTCATTTAACATCTTGCGAATACGCTCCATTTCAGCCGCTTCAATTTCCAAATTGGTTGCCTGGTCTTGGAAATGCCCGTTAATGAGGGGTTGGTGAATCATTATCTTTGAATGAGGAAGCGCTATTCTTCTTCCCTTTTCGCCGCATGCAAGCAAAACTGCCGCCATACTTGCGCACATACCGATACAAATCGTGCTTACAGGACATTTGATGTAATTCATCGTATCATAAATCGCCATACCCGCACTGATAGAACCGCCGGGAGAATTAATATAAAGCGATATTTCCTTTTCGGAATCCTGACTTTCAAGATAAAGCAGCTGTGCAACAACAAGCGAAGCTACGGTATCATTGATAGGCTCGCCGATGAAAACGATTCTGTCATTAAGCAAGCGCGAGAAAATATCATAAGAGCGTTCGCCTCTGTTGGTTTGCTCAACGACCATCGGTACCAAAGACATAATTGTTCAACCTTTCGATTTATTTAGTGGTAATAACTGCGTTTTCTTTTACGAAGTCAACCGCTTTGCGAAGCACGATATCTTCGGAGATTCCGGATTCGGGTATGCTTGCCTTAACGGTTTCGATATCTACATTATAGCCGGTGGCAATCTTCTTGTATTCAGCTTCAATATCCTTTTTAAGAGCCTTGATCTTTTCGGTCTTAGCAATCTTTTGGAGAGCAAGACGGATCTTAACCTGTCTTTCGGCGTCAGACTTGAAGTTTTCACGAAGCTTTTCCATGGTCATGCCGGTGTATTGGAAATACATTTCCAAATTACCGCCCTGATGCTGGAGGCGCATCTCGTAATCACGGATATAACCGTCGATTTCCTGCTGAATCATGCAATCGGGAATTTCGCATTCGGTGTTAGCGATAAGCGCATCAAGGAGATCGTTTTCAACCTTACCTTCAGCATTCTTTTCGCGGCGTTCGGTGATCTTAGCCTTGATATCTGCCTTATATTCGTCTACGGTATTGAATTCGGAAACGTCCTTAACGAATTCGTCATCGAGTTCAGGAAGTTCCTTAACCTTAAGCTCGTGAAGCTTGATCTTGAAAACAACTTCCTTACCTGCAAGGTTTTCTGCACCGTAGTCTGCGGGGAAGGTTACGTTAATATCGAATTCATCGCCGATGTTCTTACCAACGATTTGTTCCTCAAAACCGGGGATGAAGCTGCCGCTACCAAGACCGAGGGGGAATTTTTCGCCCTTGCCGCCTTCGAAAGCAACACCGTCAAGGAAACCTTCAAAGTCAATAACAACCTGGTCGCCTTCCTGTGCAGCTCTGTTTTCAACAGAAAGCATACGGGAATTGCGTTCTCTGGTTGCGTCAATATCCTTCATGATATCTTCTTCGGTAACTTC
>JAFYON010000003.1 GCA_017560145.1 Clostridia bacterium
ATGTTAGTGCATTTAACGAGGTTTTCGGGCACGTAATCGGCAGCTAAGGGGTTTGCGGGATTTACGAGATAAACGAAATCGCTTTCGTTTTCGGGGCAGATGTATTTTTCGTATTCCTCGATATCGCAAACGTATTCAACGCCGATATATTGCTCGTAAGCCTCGCTCGGGGAAAGGGTGGGTGCTTCGGAGGATTCCTCGATGCTTGTTTCTTCGCTTGCTTCAGAGCTTTCCTCGACGCTTGCTTCAAGGCTTTCGTCGGTGCTCGATTCATTCACCGTTTCCGAGCTTTCGGTAACGGGAACCGATTCCTCGTCTCCGCAGCTTGTGAACGCCACGCAAAGTATCGCCACAAAGAGCATTGCGACAACGATGAAAAGCGTTATTGCGATATAAAGATAGTTATTTGCGTTTTTGCGCCTTCTTCTTCTGGCTTGCGGCATAATTATTCACCCATTCTTGCGGCTCTGAGCACGTCCTCAGCCGCTTTTTTGATATCTTCCTTGCCAAGCACGCTGCTTCCTGCGACAAGCACGTTTGCGCCTGCCTTAACACAAAGGTGAGCGTTTTCAGCAGAAACGCCGCCGTCGACCGAGATTTCGTAATCGAGGCCGTTCTTTTGGGCGTATTCGCGCAGCTCTTCGCACTTGGGGAGCATATCCGCCATAAACTTCTGTCCGCCAAAGCCCGGCTCGACGGTCATAACAAGCACGAGATCGCAAAGGGGAAGATATTCGTAAATGGCGCTGACGGGAGTTTTGGGCTTGATCGAAAGTCCGACCTTTTTGCCGCATTCCTTTATTTTGTTGAGTGTTGCTTTTACGTCGGTGCACGCTTCAACGTGGACGGTGATGATATCCGAGCCTGCTTTTGCAAAATCCTCTATGTAACGGATGGGCTCGGTGATCATAAGATGGGTATCGATGACCATATCGGTGCACTTCGCAAGCGATTTTACAACCGGCTGACCGAAGGAGATATTGGGCACGAAGATGCCGTCCATAACGTCAAGATGAAGATATTCCGCACCGCCATCGCGCGAGGCTTGGATCTGTACGCCCGCGTTGGCAAAGTTGCAGGAAAGCGCCGAGGGAGAAAGCTTTATTTTTTTCATATATTTTTATTCCTTTTGACAAGTTTTGACATATTATGGTAATGAACACACGGCGGTAAGGGCAGGGAACGGAGGTTTAAGAGCAAAGGATATGAGTGCATTACCCTGCGCACCGTCTTTTTATATATTCTATACCTTTTTGTCTTTTATGTCAATGCAAAAAAGAGGATAAAACGCTATTTTTATCCTCCCGATTGGTTTGGAGTGCTCGAGCCCTTGGGAAGCACGCTCATCTTGCCCGTTCGCTCGAGTATTACCTTTGAAACCTCGGTCATATCCGAAAATCCGTTTATCCGCACCTGTGCGGCTACGTCCTCTTTGGAAAGACGCGTCATTATAAGACTTTTTCGGTTGAAGGCGCCGTTTTCGTAAAGGGTTATCGGGTTGCCGTTTATAAGGGTGCGGAATTTTTGGCTCTTCTGGCAGAGTATTGCTATTATTACCTCGACAGATGCAATAAGCAAAAGAGGAAAAAGACCGTATAGCAGAGGGATGCGCGTGTCGGAAACCGGCAAAACGGCAAGCTCGGAGAGAAGGATCGTGGTTACGAATTCGGAAAGCTGTAATTCGCCTATCTGACGTTTGCCCATAAAGCGCATCAACGCCATTAATATAAGATAAAAAAGCAGGGCGCGCAATGCGACTGTAAACATAAAAAATCACCGCTCTTATTTTGGTTTAAAGGGCTTGAATTTATGCGTTGTCGGTTGACATTTGAATGCTTTTGTTGTAAAATACCTTAGCCAATGACCCACGGAAGGAAATAATTATGACACACAGAGAAAAGGCTATTGAATTATTTTGCTCGGGATATAACTGCGCGCAGGCTGTTTTTTGCGCCTATGCCGAGGATTTGAATATCGACCACGCTACCGCAAGAAATATTTCTTCGTCGTTTGGCGGCGGTATGGGTAAGTTAAGACAGGCGTGCGGTGCTTTTACCGGTGCTTTGATGGTTGCAGGCGCTATTTACGGCGGATATGACGTTAACGATAACGAAAAGAAATCGCAGCATTACGCGCTTGTAAGACGCATTGCCGAGGAATTTATCGCACTTAACGAAACTATTAATTGCGAATCTCTTTTACAGGGCATTGCCAACGCGAAGGGAAAGGACCCAGCCGTTCGCACTCCCGAATATTATGCAACACGCCCCTGCGCAAGGTTCGTGGGCGATGCTTGCGACATTCTCGACCGCATTATAGCAGAGTAAAATCCTTAAAATAAAGGCTGTTTCGGCGCTTTTTAAAAAAATGCAAAAAAATGAAAAAAATTTTAAAAAAGGTATTGCATTTTGGAAAAAGATATGCTATTATAATCAAGCGCGCTGACGCAAGCCAATACGGTTCGGTAGTTCAGTTGGTTAGAATGCCGCCCTGTCACGGCGGAGGTCGTGGGTTCGAGTCCCATCCGAATCGCCAATTCTTCCTCCTCTGTAAACAGAGCTTTCCGTTCTAAACAAGCGCACGGTATGCGGATTTAGCTCATTTGGTAGAGCGCCACCTTGCCAAGGTGGAGGTAGCGGGTTCGAACCCCGTAATCCGCTCCAACCACTTACCGCTATGAAGCGGTTCACGGCGCCATAGCCAAGCGGTAAGGCAGAGGTCTGCAACACCTTTATCCCCAGTTCAATTCTGGGTGGCGCCTCCAAAACGTTTACAATCTAATAAATATATTCCTTTTTGGTATGCTGATGTGGCACAGGTGGTAGCGCACATCCTTGGTAAGGATG
>JAFYON010000042.1 GCA_017560145.1 Clostridia bacterium
GACGGCAAGTCAGATGCAGACCGGATTGACGGTCGCAAATGGCGCGATAACCGGCACGTTGTCCTATCTTAGCAGCGGTCAGCTTGTCACCGATTGGGGCGCCGGTAACTTTATGGCGCTTGCGTTCACCAATATCGATAGCGACGCGACGAGCGTCAAAGTCGGTCTTGAGCCGAGCGCCGGTTCCGGTCTTGTTGAGATCATCGACGATCCCGACAAGATGGGCGTCTTCAAGATCACCGACAAAGATGCGCAGAAATTCGTGGTCGTGTCTTCGGACGGACTCTTCACGCTCAAGCAGACGTATGATCTGTCCGGATTGACCGTCAACGAATCGTAAGGAGGGCGTAATGGTTTACGTCAACAAACGCGTAAAAAAACCGGCGCAGCCGACGGCAAAAGCGGCGGCAGCACCGAAAAAGAACAACAAGAAATAAGAGGAGGCGCGGGAGATGTACGCAGATTATACGTTCTATACCGATGTGTTTTTCGGGAAAGATATAAGCGCGGCAGATTTCCCGCGCCTATCTTCTCGCGCGTCGGATTTTCTCGACTATTACACGCGGGGCAAAGCCGTAGATGCGGAACCCGAAGCGATCAGGACGGCGCTTGCAAAAGCTTGTTGTGCGGTCGCTGAGGCAATGCAGACGAACGAGCGGGCGAAAGCCTTGGCGAACAAGACATTGTTGGCGGCGCTTGCGTCCGGTTCTCCGGAGCTTAAAAGCGAGAGTGTCGGATCGTACTCGGTCTCATATGCGACGTCGGGCGATTTTCTGAAGGGCAACGAGGCTCAAGCCGTAAGAGACGAGCGGATACAGTATACGCAGATCGCGCTTCAGTATCTGTACGACACCGGGCTTCTGTATCGGGGAGGCTGCTGATGTACGCTCCCCATACGGTGACGCTTTACAACGTCATAAACGAGACCGACCCTGCGACTTTTGTGGACACCGAGCATACGTATATTACGCTGCTTGAGGGCGTCTTCTTGGACGCAACAAAGGCGACAAACGTGCGTATGAGCGGACTTGAGAGCGCAGACGCGGTCGATCTGTTTATCCCGTTTGACGTCAAGGCGACAAGCCTCGACACCGGCGCAATAAAGCATTTTGTCGAGCCGATGGTCTTTTGGGCGGCGTCCGAAGAAGATCGCGCCACAATGTGGACGCTCGGCATTGAAGGCACCGGCGGCGAATCTTTTTTCGTTAAAGGCGAATTAACTGACTTTGCGTTTTTCTCTCCGGCTGATTATGACGGAGTCTTAACGGAGGACGGTTATATGTTTGCCGCAATTGGGGCGACGAATTATCGAAGCGCAGATGTAGCGAGAATGCATGACAACGCATATAACATCACGAAGGTAGATACCAAAGATTTCGGGAGCGTGAATATGCGTCATTGGCAGGTGGGCGCGGTATGAACTTCAAAATAATCGATAACGCGTCGGATTCCGTCCTGCAGGCGATCAAAGCAACGGAGACGCGTGTCGGGCACGTTGTCGCCCAGCAAATTCGTACAGACACGTCCGCTTACGTTCCTTTTTTGACCGGCTCGCTGGATCAGCGCACACGCGTTGTCGGGAATAAAGTGATTTATCCCGAGCCGTATGCACGCTATCTTTACTACGGTAAAGTGATGGTAAACAGCGTAACGGGAAAAGGTGCGATGCATTATTTTGATAAGAGCGGCAACGAGGTTTTTAGGTTTCCCGCTGGAGCAACGCTGATGCCGACGGAACGCGATCTTGTGTTTACAAAGGATTTTCACCCGATGGCGCAATCGCATTGGTTTGAAGCGGCAAAGGCGCAAAATCTTGAAAAATGGTTGCGCGTGGCGCAGAAAGCGGTGGACGAGTATGGCGATAACGAATGAGACGCGGGCACTGGTATCATCGGAAGAAGAGCAAAAAATCTCTCGCTCGATGATGATTTGGATAAACCAATATCCGTCGTTACCGGTCAGTATTGTTGACTTTGAGCAGTTGCGCGTCGATACGTGCATGGCTCTTTCGACCATACAGGCTACGGCGATTGTCCAGCGTTATATCACCGGCGGGCATCGTGGCGAATATCAGTTCAAAATTATCTATCGGGTTTTGCCCGGCATCAGCAATGATGCTCGGTTAAAAGCCGATGAGGTTTTAAATGCGATCGGGGATTGGGCTGTTAATAATCTTCCGTCGCTTGGGGAAAATCTTCGCGTCATAAAGGTCGAGCCGACAACCAGAAGCTCTCTTTTTATGATTTATGAAAATGGCAGTGAAGACCATCAAATTTTGATGAGAATGATTTATGAGGTGATTTAATAATGGCAGATTTAACGTTCAATACGACTTCCGGCGCTACCATTGACCGCGAGCTGTTGATCGCGTATCTCAATACCAGCGCGACATCCACTCCGACGTGGTCGCCGCTCGGTAAGCGCGTAACCGACAGTTCGATCGATGTCGATTGGAGCGAGGAAACTAACCGCGACATTCTCGGCTCCACCTATACTACGCTGAAAAAGCCGACAATGACGCAAACCTTCGAGCCGAACGATCTTGACGGCGGAGACACGGCGATCGTTAAGCTCTGGAATCTGGCGTTCAAGGATCAAGATTATGCCGGGCTTGCAAATCTGGACGTGCTTATCGTCCATTTTTACGCTGGCACGGCGTCAACTCCGTTTGCCGAAAGATATTCGTCTTGCGCTATCTCTCCGTCAAGTCTTGGCGGCGAGGGCGGCGGACACATAAGCATGCCGATTTCGATAACGTTCGGCGGCACGCGAACCGTCGGCACCGCATCAAAAGACAGCACGACCGGAGCGATCACGTTCTCGGCGGCATCATAACAGGAGGTATTTATGGAGAGCAAGACATTACATATCGACACCGGCGTTGCGAGCTACACGCTGAATGATGCCGTCACGATCTGTTTTAATCCTACCGATCTGGTGTTCATTGAACGGTTATTTTCAACGTTTGGCGATCTTGACGCAAAGCAGAACGAGATAAAAGCGGACGTTGAGAAGCTGTTCGCGGAGATCAATGCGGGTGGGGACAAGCGCAAGCTGTGGGATTATATGCGTGAAAAGGACGCGGAAATGCGCACGGCGATAGATTCTGCGCTGGGTGCGCCGGTCTGCGATGCGCTGTTCGGGAAGTTGAGTATGTATGCCATTGCGAACGGACTTCCGGTCTGGGCAAATCTTCTTCTCGGAATCATCGACGAGGTGGACACGACCTATGTCAACGAGCAGAAGCTGACGGATAGCCGCATCCGGAAGTACAGCTCCAAATATCACAAATGAATAATATCGCGCCGTGGAATTATAAACTCCCGACGGCGCTGTCAGTAAGGGGCAAGGAATATCCAATTCGATCCGATTACCGGGCGGCGCTGGATATTTTCCTTGCCCTTACTGATAGGGAGCTTGACGGATTCAATAAGACGATGGAAATGCTTGATATTCTCTATCTTGATCCGATCCCGCCGGAGGACATGGAAGAAGCTATCAAGGTCGGAATGTGGTATCTTCGCGGCGGGGAAGATGAGAAAAAAGCAGAGGGAAAGCGTCCACAGCTTGTGTCATGGGCGCAGGATTTTAATTATATCGCGGCGCCGATCAGTCAAGTGGTCGGGAAGGACATTCGCGGGCTTGATTACTTCCATTGGTGGAGCTTCTTGTCCGCTTATATGGGAATAGGCGATTGCCTTTTTGCCCAGATCGTGCGCATCCGCGAGAAGCTGGCGATGGGAAAATCGCTGGACAAGACGGATCGGGCGTTTTATCGGAAAAACAGGGATATTATTGACATAAAAAAGCCGCTCACGGGGGCGGAAGAGCAAATCTTGAAGGAATGGATGTGATAAGATGGCGGCAGACGGGTCTATTACCATAGAAGCAAAAATAGACGATCGGCAGGCATTGTCGGAGATTGAACAGCTGACGCAAAAAATAAAAAGCATTCAAGAAGATATCGCTCGTGCGCAATCGGAGCATTTGCCGTGGGCAGATCAAGCGTCGGAATTAAGCGCACGGCTTAACGAAGTGCAAGCGAAACTGAATGAAATGCAGAACGCGCCAGCTCCGGCAAATAATTCCATCACGCAGATGGTGACAGATTTAGAGAATGTTGCAAATGCGGGAGAGCAGGCTGGGAATAAAGTGGCGGATGCCGTGCAAAATGCTGGAGGGCAAACCGAACAGCTTATAAATAACACGGCGGGCAAAGCCATATCAATTCCGATAGAGCTGGACGATCGGCAGGCGCAGGCGGAGCTCAACCGTTTGACGAGAAAAATAAATAGTCTGCAAGAGACGATAATGCGCGCGTCGGTGGAGCGTATGCCGTGGGTCGAGCAGGCGACGGAGCTGGGTGTGCGGCTTGACGAGGCAAAGGCAAAATTATATGAAATGCAGAATGCGCCGGTGGGATCGTATACCGCAGAACAAATTGCGACGCAAGCAGAGACTGTCAATGCATTGCAGGCGCAGTGGAATGTAGCGCAGGCAAAAGTTGATGCATATGATCGGCAGATAGAAAAGGCGACAAGCGATCTTGAATGGAACGCGCAGAAAGCGGGAGAGGTCGCCGCACAGTTGGCAGACGTTGAGACCGCCGGAGAACAGGCTGAAGGACAGATGGACGAGGTCGGTGAAGCCGGGGTGCAGGCTGGCGAAGAAATCACGTTGGCGATGCAAAAAGCGAGCAACAGTCTGGCGCGCATTGGGCGCAGAATTCTCGGCTTAATGCGCCGTGTGCTGTTTTTCTCGGTCATCACAATGGCGTTGCGGGGCGTGCGCACATGGCTGTCAAACGTCATAAAAACCGATGAAAAGGCGGTCAAATCGCTGAACGAATTAAAGGCGGCGATTCTTACGTTCGCGCAACCATTGGTGGATAAGCTGATTCCGGCGGCGCAGGTGCTGTTTGATGTCTTAAC